>JAGBDL010000190.1 GCA_017937505.1 Clostridia bacterium
ATATTCCTCATTTGGAAAAATTTCATACTCTTTCATGATTTCAATCCATCTGCAAATCTCGTCTAACTCTATACAATTACCGTTCTTTTTAAACATTCTGTAATTCTTCAGCCAGCGCTGCGCCCTCTGCGCAAAGAGAAAGACCGCCGCGCCCGTGAAGCCGAAGACGGGGAGAGCGCACGCTGTGGAGCTCCAGCTCGGTGCGTCGCCGTAATAGGCGTGCACGACGTTGCTCTCGATGGGCATGAGCAGCGCGCGCAGGCGCTCCAGGAGCACGACGGGGGAGTACGTCTGGGTCAGCAGCGAGGTATCGCTCGCGCCCGTGCGTGTGATGGTGAGCATGTGCATCAGCGAGGGCAGAAGCAGCACGCCCGCGAGCGCGCAGCCCACGCCGCATTCGAAGACGACGAGCGCCGCGCGCCGCACGCTCCGGGCCGGCCTCCAGTCCTCGGAGAAGAAGCGGAAGGCGAAGTACAGCGCCGCAAGCAGCGCGCTGCCGAGCATGAAGTAGTAGTTGACCAGCGCATTGAGCCCGCAGAACAGCGCCAGAAGGCCGGGCCGGGGCGCGTCGCTCATGGCGATCTCCAGCCCCAGCAGGATCAGCGGGAAGAAGGCGATGACCTCCGTGAAGTGATAAAACTGCGTATTGACGACGGTGAACGAGGAGAACGCGTACAGAACGCCGCCGGTGAGCGCCAGGCGGTCGTTTCGCACCACCCTGCGGAAAAACAGGAACGACGTGAGGCAGGCCGTCGCGTGCTTGAGCACGGCCATCACGCTGATCCCAAAGGGAATGAGCTGCTCGGGCAGCAGCGCCAGCGGCCAGACGAACGGGCTGCCCAGCGTGTAGAAGCTGTAGCTGCCCACGGCGGGCGCGCCGAGAAAGGTATTGAAGGAATAGGCATTCAGCCCGCCGCGCAGGATGCGGCGGGTTTCCAGAATGAAGGGCAGCTGCTGCTCGATGTAGTCGCCGCGGGTCACATAGCGGCCGCCGTAGGGGAGAATCGCCGGGGCGAGGGCGACGAGCGCGAGCAGCGCGCCTAAACAAAAGGCGTGCGCGCCGGTGACGCGCAGACGCGCGGAGGAAGGCTGTTTCATAAATCACCTTGAAGACACGGAGTGTAAAGCATGGTATAATGACATTGTACGTTCTCGCCCGGGGCGTGTCAAGGGAAAACGGCAGGCGCCGGCCTTGCGCGCGGCGTGCGGCAATGATGGACAACGACGGACAACGATGGAAACCCAGGAGGCTGTTATGCAGAAAATCAAGTGCCCCAAGTGCGGGGAAGTGTTTCAGGTCGATGAATCCGGATACGCGGCGATCGTCAAGCAGGTGCGCGACGACGAATTCAGGAAGGAGATCGCGCAGCGCGAGCGGGCGTTCGCGTCCGAAAAGAGCATGGCGGTCGACCTCGCCGTGGCGCAGGCGCGCGGACAGAAGGAGCAGGAGATCGCCCAGCTGAAGGCGAGGCTGCAAAACGACGACGCGCAGAAGCAAGCCGCGCTCCGGGAGGCGGAGGCGCAGCGGCAGCTGGAGCTGGCGCGCAAGGACGCGGAGATCGCGCAGCTGCAGAGCCGCCTGAGGCAGAGCGAGACGGACGCGAGGCTCGCCGTGCAGAATGCCGTGCAGAGCCGGGACGCGCAGATCGTGCAGCTGCAAAACGAGATGGACCGGGAGAAGCTGGCCGCGCAGCTGCGCGCCAAGTCCGCGGAGGAGCAGCACAAGCTGGAGATCAGCCAGAAGGACGAGCAGATCGCGTACTACCGCGACTTCAAGGCGAAGCAGTCCACCAAGATGGTCGGCGAGAGCCTGGAGCAGCACTGCATGACGGAGTTCAACCGCATCCGCGCGCTGGCGTTCAAAAACGCCACGTTCGAAAAGGACAACGACGCGCGCACCGGCAGCAAGGGCGACTTCATCTACCGGGACTGCACGGACGAGGGCATGGAGTTCATCTCCATCATGTTCGAGATGAAGAACGAGATGGACACGACTGCCACCAAGCACAAGAACGAGGACTTCTTCAGGGAGCTGGACAAGGACCGCCGGGAGAAGGGCTGCGAGTACGCCGTGCTGGTCTCCCTGCTGGAGGGCGACAGCGAGCTGTACAACGGCGGCATCGTGGACGTGTCCCACCGCTATCCCAAGATGTACGTGATCCGCCCGCAGTTCTTCATCCCCATGATCACGCTGCTGCGCAACGCGGCGCTTGACAGCCTGCAGTACCGCACGGAGCTGGAGCTGGTGCGCCGGCAGAACATCGACATCACGCACTTTGAGGACGAGATGAACGACTTCAAGGCGAAGTTCTCCAAGAACTACGAGCTTTCCAGCCGCCGCTTCAAGGAGGCCATCGACGAGATCGACAAGACGATCGTGCATCTGCAGAAGACCAAGGACGCGCTGCTCAGCTCGGTCAATAACCTGCGCCTGGCCAACAACAAGGCGATGGATCTGTCCATCAAGCGGCTGACGAGGAATAACCCGACGATGCAGGAGAAGTTTGCGGCGGTCAGGCAGGCCCAGGAAGAGGATGGGGAGTTCTGACCTGCCCGTATCAGCGCGCGAAGCGAAGAAGGGTCAAGGGATGAAATCCCTTGCGGGGTTTGGGCGGCAGCCCAATATCCTATCCTGTGCGAAAAATGTAGTCTCAGAGCAGGAGGCGTAGCCTCCTACGATTGATACTAATTCTTGTTAAAATGACCCAATCCGCGCACCATCTTTTCCGCCCTGACTTTGCCTCGTTCCGTTCAACGTACCTCCAGTACGCCTCACTGCACTTGGCTTCGTCAGAGCGAGAAATCTGATGCGCTCTGTTGG
>JAGBDL010000191.1 GCA_017937505.1 Clostridia bacterium
GCGCGGTGGGCCGCAATCCGCTGCGCACAAGGGGGCATGGCGCGCAGGGCCGCCTGCTCAGCATTCTGGGCGTCGCGGGCGACGGCGCGGACACCCACGCGCCCATGGCCGGCGATATCCCGCAGGGCATCTTCTTGTGCGTCTTTGCCTCCTTCATCCTGTGCTTCACGCTCTGCGCGATCGGATTTGTTCTGTGCCGCTGAGCCGAAAAGGGCTTCGCAGTTTTCCGCTGCGAAGCCCTTGCTTTATGTCCTTGTGATCCTCCGGAGCCCGTCGCCGAGCGCGCTCAGCCCCATCGCCGCCAGCGGCAGAAGCAGCAGCATGTACGGATAGATGTACTGGCTCTTTGCCTCAAAGATCATGTGATACAGAAAGCCGCCCAGGATGGTCACCGGAAGCATCAGCTGCGCCGCCCCGGTCTTCCGCCTTCTGATGATGCTGCCTGTCCCGATCAGCGCGAGCACATACGCCGCCTGCTGGAAGATGTTCATATATTCCTCCAGCAGATTCCGCAGGCCGGAGCCTTCGCGGAAAATCAGACGCGCCAGCCCGTTGAAGCGGCCGCTCTTCCCGCAGATCGAGCCGTACCACAGCATGTCGCACGACGGCTCTGACCACTGCGTGAGAAACTTCTCCCTGAAAAACGCCCAGGCGCCCGCCGGATCGGCGGCAAATTCGCGCAGGCTGGCGTCCAGCATCTCCAGCGCCACGGCCTTTTCCATCTCCGGCGTCACCGACAGCGACCAGTAATCGTCGATCATGCCGTTGTACCAGCCCGCCGCAATCACCGAGTCCTGCATGCCCATCGCCAGACGCAGCAGCATGCTGGTATCCGACGCCAGCGTCACCCCGCCGCGCCATTCATACAGGCGCACAACGCCCGCCGGCAGCGCGATGCTCAGCACCAGCGACAGCGCCGCGCACAGCAGCAAAAAGCCGTCCTTCCTTTCCAGCGCATGGATTCCGGCACAGATCAGCAGCGCCAGCATCATGATCATCGCATTGGGCTTGAGCACCACCGCCACGCCCATCAGCAGCGCATAGAGAACGCCATACCGCCGCCGGCCTGTTTTCGTATACCGCACGAAGCAGAACATCGCCAGCACGCAGAAAAGCAGCATCGGAAGCACGCTGTAGACAAACATGTTGAACAGCAGCATCGGCAAAAATGCGAGATACAGCAGCATGGCCGCCCAGAACACCCGCGCATCGTCCGAAAGCTCGGCCGCCATGCGGCACAGCAGCGCCATCAGCGCAGCGCTCACGATGCAGTTGAGCACCTGCAGCAGCAGGTTCAGATCAAGCTCCGGCAGCAGCCGCACAATCCCCTCCAGCGGCAGGCAGATGCCCAGCTGATAGGACACGCGGTTCAAATACTCGCTTTCAAGCGGACTGAAATCGCCCACGGCAAAGTGCTGCGCCGCCTCCATCACCAGCTCGCTGTCCCCAAACTGGAGGAGGCCCACCGCCAGCACAAAGCACAGCGCGGCCGCCGTCCACAGCGCGAGCGCCGCGTAAAACACCCGCCTGCTCGCCCGGCGCTGTACAAACGCATACACGGCGGCAAGGGCCAGCAGCAGCACGGCGGTCAGCACAAGGCCGATTAAGCCGTCGCGCACCACGATCACCTGCTGGCTCATAAAATTGATGACCGCCTTCCCCACGGCCGTCGTGCACAGTGCGCTGACGGCGATCAGCGTGAGCAGCAGCACAAACAGCCCCATCGCGCACAGGCCCAGAACACGCGCCAGACGCTCAGGCCATGCGCGGCGCGCCGCCTCCGGCGCCGTCGTTTTCTTCATTTGCCCCACTCCATGTTCCATGCTTCATCTTCCCCTCGAGCACGTTCGCTTCATCGCGCTGCCCGCCATGCGTCCAAGCATCGTCAAGCCCTGCGCCGCCAGCGGCAGCAGCAGCAGCATGTACGGATAGATGTACTGGCTCTTTGCCTCAAAGAGCATGTGATACAGAAAGCCGCCCAGCACCGTCACCGGCAGCATCAGCTGCACAGCGCCGGTTCCCTTTTTCCTGATCATGCCGCACGTCCCGATCAGCGCAAGCACATACGCCGCCTGCTGGAAGACGTTCATGTACCCCGCCAGCAGCGCGCGCACGGGAGAGCCGTCGCGGAAGATCATATGCGCCAGCCCGTTGAAGCGGCCGCCCTTTTCGCAAACCGCGCCGTACCACAGGATGTCGTACGACGGCTCGGCCCACTGCGTCAGACACTTCTCCCTGAAAAACGCCCAGGCGCCCGCCGGATCGGCGGCGAATTCGCGCAGCCTCGCGGCAAGCATCTCCAGCGCCGCCGCCTTTTCCATCTCCGGCGTCACCGACAGCGGCCAGTATTCCTCGATCACGCCGTTGTACCAGCCCGCCGCGATCACCGAGTCCTGCATGCCCATCGCCAGACGCAGCAGCATGCCGGTATCCTGCGCCAGCGTCACCCCGCCGCGCCAGGCATACAGGCGAACAACGCCCGCCGGCAGCGCCGCGCACAGCGCCAGCGACAGCGCCGCACACAGCAGCAAAAAGCCGTCCCTCCGCTCAAGCGCATGCACGCCGGCGCAGATCGCCAGCGCCAGCATCACGATCATCGCGTTGGGCTTGAGCACCGCCGCCAGACCGATAAACAGCGCATAGAGAACGCCATACCGCCGTTCGCCCGTTTTCGCATACCGCGCGAAGCAGCGCATCGCCAGCACGCACAGAAGCAGCATCGGGAGCACGCCGTAGACGAACATGTTGAACAGCAGCATCGGCACAAACGCCAGGTACAGCAGCGCGGCCGCGCAGGACGCGCGCGCGTCGCCCGCCGCCTCGCCCGCCAGGCCGCACA
>JAGBDL010000002.1 GCA_017937505.1 Clostridia bacterium
CCATGGTCGAGAAGATCGTCGAGTATGACACCCGGCGCCGGCAAGAGCTCCAGGAGGAAGCCCAGGAGCTCACCGGACTGAAAAACCCGAACAGCCTGGCCCAGCTGAAGCGATGGCTCGCAGAGCAGGGCGTGGAGATGACCAGCGTCACCAAGGACACCATCGCCGAAGCGCTGCGAGATCCGGAGCTCCCGGACGTCGTCCGGAGAGTGCTGGAGATCCGCACCGCCCTGGGCAAGACCAGCGTGGCCAAGTACAGCACGATGCTGGTGGCACACTGCCAGGATCACCGGCTGCGAGGCATCCTTCAGTTCTACGGCGCCAACCGATCCGGACGCTGGGCCGGCCGCCTGGTGCAGACGCACAACCTGGCCAAGAACACGCTGCCGGATCTGGCTCTGGCCCGTGAGCTGGCGGCCGAGGGTGAGTTCGAGACCATGGGCACGCTGTTCGGCGAGACGGCCTTCGTCTTCTCCGAGCTGATCCGCACGGCCTTCATCCCATCCGACGGGCGCCGCTTCGTCGTCTCTGACTTCTCGGCCATCGAGGCCCGCGTCCTGGCGTGGATCGCCGGCGAGGAATGGGTCCTGGACGCCTTCCGCGGCGGCAAGGACATCTACTGCGAGACCGCCTCCATGATGTACCACGTCCCGGTCGAGAAGCACGGCGCCAACAGCCACCTCCGCCAGAAGGGCAAGGTGGCCGTGCTGGCCTGCGGCTACCAGGGCGGCGTCGGCGCCATGAAGCGCATGGACCGCAGCGGCAGCATCCCGGAGGACGAGCTCCAGAGCGTCGTGGATCAGTGGCGCCAGGCTAACCCCAGAGTCGTCAAGCTCTGGAGGGATACCGAGCAGGCCGTGAGGACTGCTATCGAGGAGCACCGCACTGTGAAGCGCGGGATCCGCGTCCAGATCAGCCCCGAGGAGATCGCAGCCCGCGAGGCCATGGCCTGCGGTCCGGTGAGACCGTACAGCGTCCGAGAAGGTGTGCGCATCGAGTATAGCTACATCAACGGCAACCTATTCATCAAGCTGCCCAGCGGCCGGAAGCTCTGCTACTGGGACGCCAAGCTGAAACTCGACCCCCGCGACGGCCGCGAGCACATCGTCTACATGGGTGTGAACCAGGAGACGAAACAGTGGGGCGAGACCGAAACCTACGGCGGCAAGCTGGTCGAGAACATCGTCCAGGCCACCGCCAGAGACTGCCTGGCCATCTCCATGCAGAGGGTCGCGGCTCTGGGCTACGACATCGTGATGCACGTCCACGACGAGATCATCGTGGACTGCCCCATCGAGGACACCGGCGCCATGGCCAGGATCAACGCCTGCATGGCCGAGCCGATCCCATGGGCTCCCGGCCTCCCGCTGCGCGGCGACGGCTACGAGACACCGTTCTACATGAAAGACTAAGGGGGGGGGATCTCCCTCCTCCACCACAGAAAAGGAGGACAGCGATGGAACCTATCAAAATACGCTGGGAGACAGGCCACATGGAGATCAACCCCGACGTCTTCTTCCCGACAAGCACAGCCAGGATCCGGAAGCTCCTCCGGGTGGTCGCCCTGGATTTTCCGCATCAGGACGACCTCCGGATGCAGATGGCCCGGTATTGCGAAGACCGAGCCGAGGAGATCCTGAGCGACCGCAAGCGGCTCGCCAATGAGGCCGTGAACTATCACCAAAAGGTGGCGGACCTTCAGCCGCCCATTGACACAGCGAAGCGCCGGATCACAGCGCTCCGCGCCTGCATCCAGGAGCAGCCGAAAAAGGCCCGGGCTCTGGGCTACCGCGACCGACTCCAGGAGGAGCAAGAAGCCCTCAAAAAACTGAAGACGCAGCAGAGCACCGCGCTGGCTGCCTTCAAGAAAAAGCAGAAAGAGTTCGAGGCCGCTGAGGGCGTGGCCAAGAGATTGAAACAGAACGCGGAGGTGCTCAGATCATGACCAACACAGCCGAAAAGATCAGCGCCCCGCTGTTCACGGTAAGGCACAACGGGGATCTGCTGATCTCCCTGGGCAAGAGTCGCTACGAGACCGCCTGGAAAAACAAGACCATGAGCTGGGCCGTGCTGCTGAATAAGCTGGCCCGCTCCCAGGAGACCACCGAGACCCATGCCGAATACATGAAGATGTCGAAGGAGCAGCAGGACCGGATCAAGGACATCGGCGGCTTCGTCGGCGGCCATCTGAAGGACGGACGCCGCAAGACCGGCTACGTCACCGGCCGCCAGCTGCTCACCCTCGACCTGGACTTCCCTCCGGTCGACTTCTGGGACAGCATCATCAACAACCTGGAGATCAACAGCGCCCTGGCCGTCTACTCCACCCACAAGCACACAGCAGCGAAGCCTCGCTACCGTCTGATCATGCCCCTCGACAGAGAGGTCACGCCGGACGAGTACGAGGCCATCGCCCGCAAGATTGCCGAGAAGATCGGCATCGACTACTTCGACGACTCCACCTTCCAGCCGACCCGTCTGATGTACTGGCCGAGCCACAGCACGGACGTCGAGCCTTTTTTCCAATTCTACGACGCACCCTTCCTCTCTGCCGGCGCCGTGCTGGCAGAGTACCCGGACTGGACCGACACCAGCTACTGGCCGGAGTCGTCACGCATGGCCGGGATCCGGAAGCGCCAGGCGGACAAGCAGGGCGACCCTCTCAGCAAGAAGGGCGTCGTCGGCGCCTTCTGCCGCACCTATACCATCACCCAGGCCATCGCTGCCTTCCTGCCGGACATCTACACCCCGACGGCAAAGGACGACCGCTACACCTACGCAGCCGGCTCCACCGCTGCCGGCCTCGTGGTCTATGACGGTGATCTGTTCGCCTACTCCAACCACAGCACCGATCCGGCCGGCGGACAGCTCTGCAACGCCTTCGATCTGGTCCGCCTGCATAAGTTCGGCGATCACGACGACGGCAGCGAGGACAAGACCGGCCGCGACCGGCCGAGCTACAAGGAGATGGCCAAGTTCGCCTCTGAGGATCCGAGCGTTCGCATGACGCTCGCGAGCGACACCAGAGCCAGGGCCGCGCTCGACTTCGAGAGCGAGCTGCCGGAGGCCGACGAGGACTGGGAGGCCAAGCTGGTCAGATCCGAGAACGGCGACGTCAAGCCGCTGATCACCAACGCCGTGCTGATCCTGGAGAACGACCCCGCCCTTCAGGGGATCCGGCACAACGAGCTGAGCGGCGCCATCGAGGTCAAGGGCAAGCTGCCCTGGAAGCGCCCCAACAAATACTGGCGCGACGCCGACGAGGCCCAGCTCTACGGCTGGGTGGCCGACCAGTATGGCGTCCAGTTCCCTGAGAACCGCTTCGGCAAGGCGCTGGCCATCGTCACCGACCGGCGCCGCTTCAATCCGCTGAGGGACTACGTCCGGGAGCTGCCGGACTGGGACGGCGTGGCCAGAGTGGACACGCTGCTGGTGGACTATCTGGGCGCCGAGAACACTGAGTACGTCCGGACAGTCACCCGCAAGACCCTCGTCGGAGCCATCCAGCGCGTGCTGGAGCCCGGCTGCAAGTTCGACACGGTCCTCGTCCTGGACGGCAAGCCCGGCATCGGCAAGAGCACCCTGCTCCGGAAGCTGGGCGGGAAATGGTTCAGCGACTCCCTCAGCCTGGCCGACACCAGGGACAAGACCGCAGCCGAGAAACTCCAGGGCGTCTGGATCATGGAGATCGGCGAGATGCAGGGCACCCGCAAGGCCGACGTCGACGTCATGAAGGGCTTCATCAGCCGCCAGGTGGACGAGTACCGCGCAGCCTACGGCCGCGTGGTGGAGCGCCACCCGAGGACGGCCATCATCTGCGGCACCACCAACAGCACCACCGGCTTCCTGAGAGACGCCACCGGCAACCGGCGCTTCTGGCCCGTCACCGTCAACGGCGGCCGTCTCAGCGTCTGGGATATGACCGAGGAGACCCGCGCCCAGATCTGGGCCGAGGCCATGCTCCTCGTGGCCGAGGGTGAGACCTCCTTCCTGGATGCTGACATGGAGAAGGAAGCGGCCAAGGCTCAGCAGGCTGCTCTGATGTACGACGAGCGCGAGGGCCAGGTCATCGACTACCTGGAGACCCTGCTGCCGGAGGACTGGTACAGCTGGGATCTGAACCAGCGCGTGGACTACTTCCAGCAGAGGGACGTCCTGAATCCCGACGTGCAAGGCACCATGCAGCGCACGAAAGTCAGCGCCATGGAGATCTTCTGCGAGTGCTTCGGACGGCCGAAGAACTACTGGCAGCGCAAGGACGGCGACGAGATCGCCGCCATCATGGCAAGACTGCCGGGCTGGGAACGGCCTGCAAATGCCACCATGAGGGTCAAAGACTACGGAAAACAGCGCGTATTTATCCGCAGTGGTAACGGTAACGAGGGCCCCGGAACGAGCAAGTGACCGCCTGGGGCCTCGTTACCACCTAAAATGCGGCGAGCGGTAACGGCGTCGCCGTCGTTACCCTCTACGTTACCGCCACCGTTACCGCCAAAAAGCCAGACACCGCAAGGGGAAAACGGTCACAGGTAACGAGGTAACGAGGTTTTTATATAGATTATTAAAAATATACCCTACACACGCAAAAACAAGCACCCGCGAGAGCATATACGCGCATTATGGGAAATTTGTGGGCGCTTGTTACCACAGGAGGACACCATGGAACGAGAACGAGACATAGAGAGATGGCTCCGGCGGAAGGTCGAGAGCATGGGAGGCGTGGCGATGAAGTTCACCAGCCCCGGGAATGATGGCGTGCCTGACCGGATCGCCATACTGCCGGGAGGCCAGGTCTGGTTCATCGAGCTGAAGGTCTCCGGAGAGGAGCCGAACGCGATCCAGTGCTGGCAGATCGAACGACTCCAGAAACTGGGCTGCAGCGTGGTCGTCATCGCCGGCATGGAGCAGGCCCGCAGCTGGATCAGGGAGGTGAGCCGATGAAGTACATCCCCCACGACTATCAGACCCGGGCCAAGGACTTCATCCTGGAGCACCCGAAGGCCGGGATGCTGCTGGAGATGGGCCTGGGCAAGACGGTCATCACTCTGACCGCCATCGACGTCCTGATCAATGAGCTTTTCGAGGTGGACCGCGTCCTGGTCATCGCGCCGAAGCGAGTGGCCGAGGACACATGGACCCGAGAGCACGCCAAGTGGGACCACCTCCGCCACCTTCGTGTCAGCAAGGTGCTGGGATCGCCGGAGCAGCGGCGCCGGGCTCTGGCCGTGGACGCCGACATCTACGTCATCGGCCGGGACAATGTAGTCTGGCTGGTGGAACAGTGTCGGCAGGGCTGGCCCTTCGACATGGTCGTGATCGACGAGCTCTCCAGCTTCAAGAACCCGCAGGCCAAGCGCTTCCGGGCGCTGAAGAAGGTCATCCCGAAGGCCTCCAGAGTCGTCGGTCTGACCGGCACACCTTCAGCCAACGGCCTCATGGATCTCTGGGCTGAGATCTACCTGCTGGACCGTGGCGAGCGACTGGGCCACACCCTGGGCGCCTACCGCGAGAAATACTTTAGACCGGGAGCCCGGAACGGCTACGTCGTGTTCAAGTGGGAGCCCCTTCGAGGATCCCGGGAAAAGATCGAGGCGGCCATCAGCGACATCTGCATCAGCATGAGCGCCGACGACTACCTGACACTGCCGAAGCGGATCGACAACCTGATCCCGGTCAAGCTGAGCCCCCAGGAGATGAAGCAGTACAAGACCATGGAGGCCGAGCAGCTGCTTCACATTGACGACGAGGATGTGGTCGCTCTGAACGCGGCCGCCGTGATGATCAAGCTCCTCCAGATCGCCAACGGCAGCGTCTACTCCCACGAGGGCAACGTCGTCCGGCTGCATGACGCCAAACTGGAGGCGCTGCTGGAGATCATCGACACCACCGACAGCCCTGTCCTGATCTTCTACAGCTACAAGCACGACCTGGCTGCCATCAAGGCAGCGATCCCCGGAGCCCGGACGCTGGACGGCCCGGAGGACATCGCAGAGTGGAACGCCGGCAGGGTCCAGGTGCTTCTGGCTCACCCGGCCAGCGTGGGCTACGGACTCAACCTTCAGGAAGGCGGCCATGTGATCGTGTGGTACGGTCTCACCTGGAGCCTGGAGCTCTACCAGCAGGCCAACGCCCGCCTCTACCGGCAGGGCCAAGACAAGCCGGTCATCATCCACCACCTGATCGCTGAGGGCACCGTGGACGAGCAGGTCATGAGAGCCCTCCAAGAGAAAGACATGAGCCAGGCGGCTCTGATGGCTGCACTGAAGGAAAGGAGAACACAATGAAGAACACACTGACAGATCTCAACAACCACCTCTTTGAACAGCTGGAGCGTCTGAACGATGACGATCTGGACGAGGCCCAGCTGGAGAAGGAGCTGAGGCGTGCCGAGGGCATGACCAAAGTCGCCACCCAGATCATCCAGAACGCGGAGCTGGCCTACAAGACCATGGTACACATGGCCGAGTACGGCTACGACCGCAAGGACGCCCGGGAGGTGCTGCCGCCGATGTTGGAGGTGAAAAATGGCTAACAGATACCCGCCAGAGGTGCATCAGTTCATCGCGGCCAACGTCGAGGGCCGCACCTGCAAGGAGCTCGCAGAGCTGACCAATCGGGAAATGGGCACCGCCTTCACCGAGACCATGATGCACAGCTACAAACACAATCACGGACTGAAGTCCGGGACGAAATGCGGCAAGCCGAAGGGCTGGAGCCCGGTCTATCCTGAAGGGATGGAGGACTTCATCCGCAGCGTGGCAGAGGGCCGCACGGTCTACCAGATCGCCGAACTGGTGAACGAGCGCTACGGTGCCGGCACCATTGACGCGGTCAAGGTCCGAGCCTTTAAGAAAAACCACGGCATCGTCTCCAACCTGAACACCCGCTTCAAAAAGGGATCCACGCCCTGGACAAAGGGCAAGAAGCAGACCGACTACATGAGCCCGGAGGCTATCGAGCGCACCAAGGCCACCCGCTTCCAGCCTGGTCACACTCCGGCCAACCTGCTGCCAGTCGGCTCCATCGTGAAGACTACCGACGGCTATCTTCTCCGGAAGAAGCAGATGGACGGCAGCCAGTGGGATCGCTGGGAGTTCCTGCATCGAGTGATCTGGGAGGAGCACAACGGCCCCATCCCGGAGGGCATGATGGTCAGCTTCAAAAACGGCGACAAGGAGGATCTGGACATCGACAACCTGATGTTGATCAGCAACGCCGAAAACCTGGAGCTGCATCGCTCACAGCTCCGATTTACTGAGAGAGAACTCACTGAGACCGGGCTGACCCTGGTCAAGTTGAAAATAAAGACCCGAGAAAGGAGAAGAAAATGATTGGATATTTAAGCGGCCCCATCACGGGCCACAAGAACTACCGGCGCCAGTTTGCTGAGGCTGCCACCGCACTGAAGGAGCTGGGCTACGTCGTCATTAACCCCGCCGAGCTCGACCACACCCTCCCCGTGGAGGAGATGGGCTACGAGGGCATCATGCAGGTCGATCTGGCTCTCCTGTCTGCTGCTGACTACCTGGTGCAGCTTCCCGGATGGGAGAACTCCAGAGGCGCCAACCGCGAGCTGGGCTTCGCCCTGGGCGCTGACAAGATCGTCGTCACCCTGGAAGATCTTCTGGCGAAGGAGGTGACGCTGCCATGGAATTAAACGATACTTATGACTTCCTGATGCAGATCCGCCGCAAGGAGATCATCATCAGACGGAAAGAGATGCAGCGGGACGAGCTGAGGGCCTGCCTGCTGCCGGGCGCTGTCAGGTATGACAAGGACCGCGTCCAGAGCTCACCGACCGACAGCATGGCCGACGTCCTGGCCAGAGTTGACGAGCTGGATCACGAGATCGAGCAGCTGAGGCATGAGAAGGCCCAGCTGATCCTGGAGATCAGCAACGCCATCGAGAAGCTGGAGGACGACACGGAGAAGGTCGTCCTGACTGAGTTCTACATCGCCCGGGCGCCGATGTCTCAGGTGGCTGAGACCATCCACTACAGCATCCGCCGGGCCTACTACTACCGCAAGAGCGGCGTCGAACATTTAGGGGAGGTGCTGGCATGATAAAGCTCCTGCATGGTGACTGCCTGGCGATGCTTCAGGAAGTGGATCCTGGCAGCGTCGACCTGATCCTCTGCGATCCTCCCTACTCCTCCGGCGGCACTCATGCCGGAGATCGCAAGGCCAGCACAACGGCCAAGTACACCGACAACGACTTCAACGGGGCCGCCAGGCTCCCGGCCTTCTCTGGCGACAATATGGACCAGCGGAGCTTCACGACCTTCATGCGATGGGTGTGCAGCGAGCTGAGGCAAAAGACCAGGGAGGGGGGGATCCTGGAGATGTTCGTGGACTGGAGAAACCTCCCCGCAATGACAGACGCCGTACAGATGGCCGGCTGGGTGTGGAGGGGCGTCGTCGTATGGGACAAAGGCATCAGCAGAAACCAGCCGGGGCGCTTCCGGAACGACTGCGAGTACGTCGTCTGGTGCTCCAACGGCGACCTGCCGATAGATTGGAAGGCCGCCAAGGGCACCAAGGCCATGCCGGGCGTCTATCATGTCCCAATGGTCAACCCGAAGCAGCGCTTCCACCAGACGGAGAAACCCGTCGAACTCCTGGAGCAGCTGCTGGCGATCTGCCCCTCTGGCGGCACTGTTCTGGACGCCTTCATGGGATCAGGCAGCACGGGCGTCGCAGCGGTCAAAACTGGCCGCAGCTTCATCGGGATGGAGCTGTCCGACCAATACTTCCAGATAGCCGAGAAGCGCATCCAGGAGGCCGAGGACGAGATCCTGAACGACTTCTGAAAAGTCAGCACACATTGCAAAGAGATCCATGGTATAATGCTATCGTGGAATTGTGAGAGCAGGCACAGGCGGCCTGCTCTCTTTCTTTTCAAAACACCGAATAAGGAGGCGGCGAGGCCATGCCCAAGGCAAGGAACTCGAAAGTAAACGAGGCCCTTGCATTGTACCAGCAGGGCCTCAAACTAATCGAAATTGCACGGAAGCTGGGCATCCCGGAGGGAACCGTCCGACGATGGAAGTGCACCTATAAATGGGATAGCGAGCGCTCGGAACCTGAAAAACCGAACGCTCGCAAACGAGGCGGCCAGCCTGGCAACAGGAACCGGGCGGCGCCGAAGGGCAACAAGAGGGCCGAGAAGTTCGGCTTCTATTCCAAGTATCTCCCGGAGGAGACGATGGAGATCTTCGGAGAAATCCAGGACGCCGATCCGCTGGATCTGCTCTGGGACCAGATCCGCTTCTCCTACACGGCCATCCTCCGAGCGCAGCGCATCGCCTACGTCAAGGACGCCGAGGACAAGACCATCGAGAAGATCGAGGACCGCAGCGGCACCGAGTCCTGGGGTGAGAAGTGGGAGGTGCAGCAGGCCTGGGACAAGCAGGCCAATTTCATGAAGGCCCAGGCGAGAGCCATGGACACGCTCCGGGGCCTGATCAAGCAGTACGACGAGATGCTGCATAATGACTGGGAAGCTGCCACCGAGGAGCAGAAGGCCCGGCTGCAAGCCCTAAAGGCTAAGATTAACGACGGCGCGGATCAGATCGAGAAAGTGGTGATCATCAATGACACGAACGATCCGCATCAGTGACCTGATCATCCGGAAGTTCTGGCCAGTCTTTAACGACCGGGACCACACTCACAAGATCCTGACCTCTGGCCGCGCCGGCACCAAATCCTCGGAGGCTGCCATCGAGGTCGTGTATAAGATCGTCAACGAGGAGGACTGCTCTGCCGTGGTCATCCGCAAGCGGCACAACAAGCTCCGGAAGACGGTCTACAAGGAGATCAAGAGAGCCATCAAGAGGCTGGGCCTCGACGAGCGGCTGTTCAAGATCACCATCAGCCCCATGGAAATCACCTACAAGGCCAACGGGAACACCATCTACTTCACCGGATCCGACAGCATCGACGACACCAAGGGCATCATCGACGAGAACAAGCCAATCAAGCTGGTCCTGCTGGACGAGGTCAGCGAGTTTTTCACAGACGGCGAGGGCGAGGACGAACTCCAGAACATCGAGGCGACCTTCATCAGAGGCAACGCCGAGGGCTTCCAGATGCTCTACCTCTACAACCCGCCGAAGAACCCCAACGCGCCGGTCGTTACCTGGTGCCGGAAGATGGAGAAGCGCCCGGACTGCATCCACGTTCATGTGGACTACCGGGACGTGCCTCCGGAGTGGCTGGGCGCCAAGCTGATCGAGTCCGCCGAGATCCTCCGGGAAGTCGACGAGCGTCAGTGGCGCTGGCTCTGGCTGGGGCTCTCCATCGGCGTCGACGAATTGATCTACTATATGTTCGGCGACGCTGCCATCGCACGACCGGAGGCTGAGGCCTACCGGATCATCGGCGTCGGCGTGGACTATGGCCAGCAGAACGCCACCACCTTCCAGGCTGCGGGCCTGAATGAGTCCAAGCGCCGGCTGGAAGGTCTGGCCGAGTATTACCACAGCGGCCGGGAGTCCGGCACGCAGAAAAGCCCGAGCGAATACGCCAAGGACTTCGTCAAGTTCCTGGACGAGCTGCATGAGACCTACTCGTGCAGCTATTTTTATACCTTCATTGACCCGTCGGCTCGCGGTCTGATGGAGGAAATCAAACGAGCCACACGAGGCACCGGCTACACCGTGCTGATCCGTGACGCCGAGAACGAGGTGGCGCTGGGGATCTCCCGCGTGCAGAAGCTCCTCACCTTCAAGCTGCTGACCGTCTCACCAGACCAGGAGAACGCCGTCCGGGAGTTCGGTCTGTATGAGTACGACAAGGACAGCATCGAGAAGGGCCGAGAGGTGCCGGTCAAACAAGACGACCACGCCATGGACGCGATCCGCTACCTGGTCATGGGAATGTGGTCGAAAGTAAAGCACTACCTACCCGTCAGGGATAAAGAGGAGGAGCCGGAAGGAGTCATAAAATGAATATTTTCGAGTATTTCAAGAAGAAGGGCATCGACACCATCGACAGCTCCTTCTATAGCAAGATCGCCATGTGGGACAGCTGGTACAGGTCGAACGTGAGAAAGTTCCACCAGTTCCGCGTCTACCATGGCTCCGGGCAGTATGAGCGCTGCCACCGCAAGAGCCTCGGCATGGCCAAGAAGATCTGCGAGGACATCAGCGACCTGCTGCTGAACGAGCGTGTCGCCATCACCATCAAGGACGAGACCACTGCCAAGTACGTCCGCAGCGTCCTCGATGCTGCGAACTTCACCGTGCAGGGCAACGAGTACCAGGAGCGCAAGGCCGCCTGCGGCACCGTGGCCTATGTGCCCTACCTGACCAACACAGAGCTGGACGATCAGGGCCGCATTATCAGCGCCGACGTCAAGCTGGACTATGTGGTGGCCAGGAACATCTTCCCGACTGCCTGGGAGAACTCCAGGATCACGGAGTGCATCTTCGTCTTCCCGAAGACCTACAAGCGCAAGAAGTACGCCAACTTCCAGCACCACAAGCTGGCGCCTCTGGTCGGTGAGAACGGCGAGGATCTGGGCTATCAGTACGTCATCGAGAACACCGTCGTGGAGTGCAGCTCTGGCGCTGGCCGTGAGCTGACCCCCGAGGAGTGGAACAAGATCCCACACTTCGAGGGTCTGGCCACCACAGTCGAGACCGGCTCCAATCGGCCCCAGTTCATCATCGACAAGCTGAACATCGCCAACAACGTCGACGAGGACGACACGAACCCGATGGGCGTGGCCCTCTTTGCCAACAGCATCGACGTCCTGGCCAAGATCGACCTGGAGTACGACAGCTACGCCAACGAGTTCACCCTCGGCCGCAAGCGCGTCTTCGTGGCGCCTGAGATGCTGACCGACGCCAACGGCTCCCAGGTATTTGATCCGGACGACAGCATCTTCTACACGCTGCCGGAGGACTACTTCAAGAACACCAAGGAAGCCATGCACGAGGTCAACATGGAGCTGCGGATCGAGGAGCACGAGACCGCCATCAACAACGATCTGAACCTGCTGAGCTTCAAGTGCGGCTTCGGCACCCAGTATTACCGCTTCGAGCGCGGCTCAGTCGCAACGGCCACCCAGGTCATCAGCGAGAACTCCGATATGTACCGCACGATCCGCAAGCACGAGATCATTCTCCGGGACGCTCTCACCGATCTGATCCGCACGATCATCCGCCTGGGCGTGACCGCCAACGTGTCCGGCCTGGTGGAGAACACCGACATCGTGATCGACTTCGACGACTCCATCATCGAGGACAAGCAGACCGAGCGAGCTGAGGACCGCAAGGACGTCGCCATGGGCGCCATGGGTCTGCCGGAGTACCGCGCCAAGTGGTACGGTGAGACTGAGGAGGTCGCAGCTGGAAAGCTGCCGGATCAGTCCGCTGCCGTCATGATGTAACCCGATGGACGAGAGCTATCAGAACCTACTCGCCGCCGGAGTCGAGGCGAAATACAGAGCGCTGGAGATGTCGATCATGGACGACATCATCCGCAGGATCCAGAAGGCCGGCAGGATCACCGACGCCGCCGACTGGCAGATCCAGCGCCTGGTCATCCTGGGCAACAGCACCCAGGACATCGAGGACCTGATCCGGAGAGCCGTGGGCGGAAACGAGGAAGAAGTCCGCAGGCTCTACGCTGAGGTCATCGAGCGGGAATACACCCGCGACCGGTCGCTCTACGAGCAGATCGGCAAGGAGTTCATCCCCTACGAGCTGAACCCTGAGCTCCAGCAGATCACCGACGCCCTGGTGAAGCAATCCACCGAGGAGCTCTACAACATCACCAAGAGCACCGGCTTCATGCTGGAGAACGGCAGCGGCCGGAAGATCTTCACGCCGCTGTCTGACGTCTACAACCACTACCTGGACGACGCCATCACCGGCATGGCCAACGGCGCCTACGACTACAACACACTGGTCCGGCGCCTGGTCAGTCAGATGACGGCCTCCGGGCTCCGGACTGACCACGCCTTCAGCGATGGCGGCAGCGACTACGGCGTGGACTACGCCAGCGGCTGGCACAATCGCGTGGACGTGGCTGCCCGGCGTGCGCTGCTCACCGGCTTCGGCCAGCTGACGCAGCACGTCACAGATCTGAACGCCCAGCGTCTGGGGACCAACTACTTCGAGGTCACATGGCACGGAGGCGCCAGACCGGAGCACGCAGCATGGCAGGGCAAGGTCTACACCAAGGAGCAGCTGACGACCAAGTGCGGCCTGGGCACCGGTCCGGGCTTGCTGGGCTGGAACTGCCGGCACACCTACTACCCCTTCATCCCTGGCATCAGCGAGCGCCTCTACACAGACGAGTGGCTGGAGGAGCAGAACCGCAGGGAGGCTATCCCGCGCAGCTTCCGGGGTAAGGAGTACAACGCCTACGAGGCCACCCAGAAGCAGAGACAGATGGAGACGGCCATGAGGGCCAGGCGTGAGCAGGTGCATCTCCTCCGCACTGCCGGAGCTGACAAGGAAGACATCACCATCGCCCAGTGTAAGTACCAGGCCCAGCTGGAGCAGTACCGCAGCTTCTCCGCTGCGATGGGCCTGGAGGAGCAGATGGAGCGCGTCTATACCGGCCGCACCACTGGCAGGATCTCACCGAGCCCGCAGGTCTACGCCCGCTGGCAGGCTGAGCAGATCGCCAAGGCTCAGGAACGAGCCGAGAAGCGCCGCAGAGCGGACCAGGACGCCGCTCAGAGAGGAGGAAGCACATGATCAACATCCACGTCGACGAGAACAGTCTGAGCGTCACAGGGCACGCTGAGCGGCCTGCTGGCGTACCTCCTGGCAATAACATCATCTGCGCGGCCGTGTCTTCGGTCACGCTGACACTGATCGAGGGGCTGCGGGAGATCGCCGGCCTCCAGATCGAGGCCATCACCGAGCCCGGCAACGTGCAGGTCAAGTGGGACCGGCTGAACGACATCGGCAAGGCCCTGATCGACACCTGGCTGCTGGGGATCTACGGGATCCAGGGCAGCTACGGAAATATCACAATAGTTTAAGCGCCGCGAGGCGCTTTTATTATGGGCAGACGCCGCTCCCTAAATGCGGCGGGAATGATCACGACTCATCACAAAAACGGAGGAATAACAATGCACAAGTTTTTCAACCTTCAGCTCCTGGACGACGGCGGCCAGGGCGGCGCTGGCAATGGCCAGGGCGGCAACGCCGGATCTGGCAACGGCGGCCAGGCAGGAAACGCCGGGAACAATGGCGGCAACGCTGGCCCCAGCTACAGCTTCCAGCAGGCCGAGGAGATCGCAAACGCCAGAGCCTCTCGTGCTGAGAGGGCTGCTCTCGCTTCCTACTTCCAGCAGCAGGGTCTGAGCGAGGAGCAGATCAACCAGGCCATCGCGGACTACAAGGCCCAGCAGGCAGCGCAGAAGCCCAACGTGGACGCCATCACAAGAGAGCGCGACGAAGCTCGCGCAGAGCGTGACGCTCTGAAGAACGCCCAGACACTCCGCCAGAAGGGAGTCCGCGACGAGGACGCTGACTATGTCATGTTCAAGGCCCAGGCTCTCATGAAGGAGGACAGCAAGCTGGACTTCGACAAGGCCGTCACTAAGTTCCTGAAAGACAACCCGCGCTTTACCACTGCCGGCGGCGGATCCTACCGCGTGAAGACCGGCACGGACGGCTCCGGTGCAGGTGGCTCTGATACCAAGAGCAACTCCTTCATCAACGACGCCATCCGCAGAGCGGCGCGGAGATAACTCACAAAATTATGGAGGTATAACCACATGAAAAAGTTCTTTAATCTTCAGCTGTTTGAGACTGACGCCCAGATCATCGACAGATCCGGCGCCGAGTCCCTGATCCCCGAGGAGCGTGCTGCGGAAATCATCCAGGGCGCCATCGCCCAGTCCGTTGTCCTCTCCATGGGCCGCCGTCTGGCTAACATGACCGCAGCCCAGACCCGTCTCCCTGTTCTGGATGCTCTGCCTATCGCCTACTTCGTGAACGGCGACACCGGTCAGAAGAAGACCACCAAGCAGGCATGGGACAAGAAGACCATCATCGCCGAGGAGATCGCGGTCATCGTTCCCATCCCCGAGGCTGTTCTGGACGACGCCGACTACGACATCTGGGGCGAGGTCCGTCCTCGTATCCAGGAGGCCTTCGGCCAGGTCATTGACGCCGCCATTCTGTTCGGCACTGACAAGCCCGCAACCTGGCGCGATGGTCTGGTGCCTTCCGCTACTGCTGCCGGCGCAGTGAAGCAGATCTCCGCTGATCTCTACACTGACCTGCTCGGCGAAGGCGGCACCATCTCCAAGGTGGAGGAGTCCGGCTACTTCGTGTCCGGCCATGTGGCCGACATCGGTATGCGTGCTAAGCTGCGCGGCCTGAAGGACGGCAACGAGCGTCCTCTGTTCCTGAACTCCATGCAGCAGGCTGGCAACTACACCCTGGACGGCTCTGCCATCCAGTTCCCTCGCAATGGTGCCTTCGACAAGACCATGGCTCACATGATCTCCGGCGACTTCTCTCAGCTGGTGTACTCCATCCGCCAGGACATCACCTTCAAGCTGTTCACCGAGGGCGTCGTGCAGAACACTGACGGCACCATCGCCTACAACCTGATGCAGAACGACATGGTCGCTCTCCGTGCCGTAATGCGTCTGGGCTGGGAGATCCCCAACCCTGTCAACGCTATGGCCAAGGACAAGGCGAAGCGCTTCCCCTTCGCAGTGCTGACTCCTGCCGGCGCCTAAGTGAAGGAGGTACAGCCTGATGTACGTCTCCCATGAATACTACAGTCAGACCTTCGGGGGCCTGCTCCCGGAGGCTGACTTCAAAAAGGCCGAGGCCAAGGCGGAGGCGGTCATCGGCTACCTGACCTATATCAACGGGGACATCTTCGCCAAGGAGGACAACCGCGTGAAGCTCGCGGTCTGCGCTGCGGCGGAGGTCGTCCATTATCACAATACCCAGGCCAGTGCAAACGGCAACCAGGCGGCAGGTGTGAAAAGCGAGACCAACGACGGCTACTCCGTGACCTACATCACGGAAGGCCAGGATGGCCAGACGGCTGAGGAACTTCTCCGGAAGAAGATCTACGAGGCCGTCCGCGTCTACCTGCTGCCGACCGGATGGCTGAGTCGGGTCCTGAAGGGAGGCTGCGGCCGTGTATGTTCAGACAGCGATCACAGTCTTTAATAAGCGACTGAGTGCAGACCGTCGAGAGGTCTACTTCCCGACCTGCATCCGCAGCGCGTCGTTTCTGGAAAATAAGAGCTCCGGCCACTCCACGGACGGAGCTCATTCCCAGAGCCTCGCCTACAAGCTGCGGATCCCGGCCAACGCAACGGTCCAGAACGGCCGGGGCTACGTCTCCGAGGCCGAGTATGCCCGCATGGACGACGCGGCCGCTGCTGGCTGCTGGACACTTCAGACGGGCGACTACGTCGTGCCGATGGAGACCGCGCTGGCAGATCCCATTGACGCCGGAGCGCTGGAGGAGCTCGCAGCTCACAGCCAGCTGATCCACGTCAAGGAGTACGCTGACAACACCATCAGAGGCTCGGCCGCCGTGAAGCACTGGCGGATCGGAGGCGAGTAAAATGGCGTTTAAGCCCATCACCAACCCCAGGGGCGTCATCATCCAGGGAAAGAACGGCAAGGCCCAGCTGATCTGGAACGCCGGCTGCGCCCCGAGAATGAACGAAGTGCTCAGCAGAAAGCAGGAGATCATCGACAGCGAAGTGCTCAGGCTCTGCGCTCCGATGGTCCCTAAGCGCACCGGCGCCCTGGAGCGATCCGGCACGCTGGGCACTGTCATCGGCTCCGGCGAGGTGCAGTACATCGCACCATACGCCCGCAAGCAGTATTACAACACCAGCCAGACCCGGAGCTACGACTCCAGGCGCGGCGGTATGTGGTTCGAGAGAATGAAAACCGCACACAGAGCGCAGATCCTGAGACTGGTCAACGGAAAGTAAAGGAGGCCCAACATGGTCAAGTCAATCATCGAGGGCGTCGCCAACTATTTCAGGGACTGCCCTCTCCTCAGCGCCGGAGTGTTCCGCGTCGACGCCCTGGGAGATAAGCCGCAGGAGTACACCATCGAGACGGGGATCTTCAACCCCATCATCGAGACGTACATCGACGGCAGCTCCGACCGGCGTTACCAGTTCAACTTCGGCAGCCGGGAGTATTACAGCATGGACCGGCTCCAGAACATTGCCAACAGCACCTTCTACGAGGACTTCGCCAACTGGGTCGAGGCTCAGGAGGCGGCCGGCAATTTCCCGGAGCTGCCGGAAGGTATGCACCCGGAACAGCTCAGCGTGCTCTCGTCTGGCTATATGTTCGACGAGTCCATGAGGAACGCACGCTATCAGATCCAGTTAGAACTCATTTATCACAAGGAGGCATAAGCACATGAAAAAGTTTGATCTTCAGCTCTTTGACGAGAGCCGTGCTGCCCTGCTTCGCAACGCCATCGCGGACTATGCCGAGATCGACGGCGCCTTCGAGCTCATGGGCACCGGCTTCACCACTCTGGACGAGAGCCCCAACGCACAGACCGACAGTGAGACCTACATCAACGAGGTCACTGCATCCACCGACATCACCAGCTACGAGACCGAGTTCGCCTACGAGTCCCGCCTGATCCCTTCCCAGAAGGCGATCTACAAGCTCTGGAAGATGGGCCGCGATCACGCCACTGGCAGCGACGCCCAGCTGAAGTATGTCCGCGTGGAGCTGTTCAACCCCGTCGGCGCGCCTTCTGAGTCTTCCGCCGAATACACCGCCCGCCAGTTTATCGTGGCCAACGAGGTCAGCGAAAACTCCGGCGCCGGCGGCGAGAAGATCAGCGTCACCGGCACTCTGCACGCCGTCGGCGATCCCGTTCTGGGCAAGTTCGACACCGTGGCCAAGAAGTTCACCGCCGGCGACTTCAAGGGCAAGTACGACACCGCAGCAGCTGCGGCTCAGTCCTAAACAACGCAACAACTGGCTCCGCGCGACTGGCCTGATCAGGCAGTGAGCGACCAGGCACCAGCAGGCCAAACGGTGCAGCCTGCTGGTGCTCTTTTTATAGCGCCGACCAATGGAGGAAAACAAAATAATGGAATTGATCATTAACAACGTCAAGCTCGAAGGCGATCTGATGGACGCCGACTTCATGGAGAAGTTCGAGACGGCCATGGTTAAAATGCGCGACTCTGCTCTGGAGGCGAAGCGTCAGAGCTTCCCGACTGCTGCGGCCAATTACCGCGCCCAGTGCGAAGTCGTCAACACCTGTTTCGACGAGATCTTCGGCGCCGGCACGGCCGTTAAGCTGTTCGGCGGCAAGATGAACGTCATGGACCACCTCATGGCCATCGAGAAGGTCAGCGAGTGGGCCGCTGGTGAGCGCAAGGCTCTCAACGACCTCACCAACCGCTACACCCAGCGCCAGCAGAACGCCGTCCGTAATATGCAGACCGCGCAGTTCGTCTCCCAGAAGCACGGCAAGGGTAAAAAGCGCTGAACCTGCTGATCGACGGGCTGCCGGAGGAGGTAGAGATCGCGGGCCAGCTGGTCCCGATCAGCACGCACTTCCGGACAGGCATACTGTTCGAGGAAGTGCTGCAAGATCCTGAGCTCGATGATCTGGAGAAGATCCAGACCGCGCTCCAGCTATACTTCCCCGGCGTCATCTTTGACCCTGATGTGCTCGACGAGGCGATCAGCAAGATGGTCTGGTTTTACCGCTGCGGCGTGGAGCCCGCAGAGACGACGGGCAAGTCCGCAGACGACACCGTCAACGATGAACCGCCTTTTTCCTACGAGCACGACGCTGACTATATTTTTTCCGCGTTCATGCAGGCCTACGGCCTGGATCTGGCGCGGCGCCCCCTCCACTGGTGGCAGTTTCGAGCGCTCTTTAGATCGCTACCCGAAGACACGCAGCTGGTCAAGATCATCGGCTACCGCACGATGAAGATCCCGGCCAAGATGTCCAAGGAGCAGCGGCAGCACTATGAGAAGATGAAGCGCATCTACGCTCTCCCTCAGTCGGCTGACCGTCAGCAGCTCGAAAGTGACCTAAACAACCTACTTATGAACGGCGGCAACCCTGCCGCACTCTTGAATGGTAGCGAGGTAAGGTCATGGCATCAGATGGAACCCTAAAATTTGACACAAGCCTGGACTCCGGCGGTCTACAGTCGGGGATGGGCAAGGTCGCAGGCATCGCACAGCAGGCGCTGGGCGTGTTCAGCGGCCAGATGATGACCAGGGCAGTCGATAGCCTGGTCAACCTCGGGAAGACGGCCCTCAGCAGTGTGGGCGCTCTCGAACAGAACGTGGGCGGCGTCGAGACGTTGTTCGGCGACACTGCGGACGCAGTCATCGCCGCAGCGGATCGCGCCTACCAGACGGCAGGAATGTCTGCCAACGACTACATGAGCACGGTCACGAGCTTCTCGGCGTCCCTGCTCCAGTCCCTCGGAGGTAACACCGAGGAAGCCGCCAAGGTGGCGGACATGGCCATCATCGACATGGCCGACAATGCGAACAAGATGGGCACGTCCATGGATATGATCCAGAACGCGTACCAGGGCTTCGCAAAACAGAACTACACCATGCTGGACAACCTGAAGCTGGGCTACGGCGGCACGAAGACC
>JAGBDL010000019.1 GCA_017937505.1 Clostridia bacterium
ATCGCCGCGGACGGCGAAACCCGCCGCGCGCGCGATATGCAGCTGGCCGAGATTGCCCGCGAGCACCTGCCGCACGCCCATCTCGTAGACCGTGTGCAGCTGCCGCACAAGCGGCACGAGCTCACAGCTCCAGATCACGCGCGGCAGAATGGCCGCGAGCTGCGTGTCGACGCCGACACGCTGCACGAGATCGGGATTCGCCGCCAGCTCCGACAGGGGCACATACAAAACCGTCGGCTTCATCGAGAGCATCCGGGAGGTGATCTGCTCGGCGGTGCGGACCGCGATGGTCAGCTGCGGCTCGCCGGAGATGCCGTCGTAGCGCGGCGGCTCATTGTAGGCGTTCAGCCGCGGCATGGCGACGCGGCCGCGCCGGGCCGTCAGCTCCGCGATGACGTCGCGGCGCATGGCGTTGATGGCCGAGGCCGGGAGCATCAGATCGGGGCCCAGCACCGTCCGCACGCCAGTACAGACGTACGGCGTGCCGCCGGTCTTTTTGAGCTGCTGCTCGAGATCCTGCTGCGTGAGCGAGCGGTAGACCGCTGGCTCCGGCACGGGGCCGGTGGTCTTGCAGACGTTGCCGTCCGGGTCCTCCACGGCGAGCTGCGCCGAGCGGCCGGACTGGAGGATCGCATAAAATTTCACGCCGATGCGCTGGGCCTCGCCCTGCTCATAGGTCGCGCGGGCGGAGGCGAAGAGGGATGAGGTATCCTCGCCCTCCTGCCGGCGGCCGAACATGTCCGCGCCGGTCCGGCCCTGGAAATACCCGTCGGTAAAGCCCTGCCGGGAGAAGGCGGATTCAAGCTCCTGCAGATCGCCCTGCGTCAGCTGCCCGCCGTTCAAGACTGTGCGGTAGGCCCGGGTGACGATGGCGACGTACTCCGGCCGCTTCATGCGGCCTTCAATTTTGAGCGAGGCCACGCCCATGCGGCGCAGCTCGTCCAGTTCGCCCACGAGACAGTTATCCTTGAGGCTCAGGGGGTAGCGGGTCGATTCAAACCGGCCGTAGCCGAAGGGCAGGCTGCAGGGCTGGGCGCACTGGCCGCGGTTGCCGGAGCGCCGGCCGATGACGGACGAGAGATAGCACTGTCCGGAATAGCACATGCACAGCGCGCCGTGGACAAAAACCTCGATCTCGACCGGGCTTTTTTTGCAGATATACGCGATCTCCGACGCCGGAAGCTCCCGCGAGAGGACCACCCGGCTGCAGCCGAGGGCTGCCGCCTCCAGAACGCCCTCGAGCGAGTGGATGCTCATCTGCGTGGACGCGTGCACCGGCACGTCGGGCGCGATCTCTTTGCACAGCGACACTACGCCCAGGTCCTGCACGATGAACGCGTCGACGCCGAAGGCCGCCGCCATGCGGATCAGATCCGCCGCGCGCTGCATCTCGCGGTCGAGCACGAGCGTATTGAGCGTCAGATGGACCTTGACGCCGCGCACATGGCAGTAGACGATGGCCTCCTGCAGGTCGGCGGCGGAAAAATTGCGGGCATTCATGCGGGCGTTGAAGGTCCCCGCGCCCAGATATACAGCGTCAGCGCCGTTGCAGACGGCGGCGCGCAGCGCCTCCATCGAACCGGCGGGAGCAAGTGATTCCATAGTGATCTTCC
>JAGBDL010000192.1 GCA_017937505.1 Clostridia bacterium
CGCTGATCCAGCCGCTCGCCGCACACGGCGTATTCCCCCGCCGACCAGCAGGCCCGGCACGCCGCCATCGACCGGCAGTACGGCCCCGGCCGGCCCATCTTCGTGGTCGTCATCACCGCGGTGTGCAGGTCGCGCCCTCGGGAGACCTCCGCGAGATGGTACATCAGCGTCGTCTTTCCGCCACCGCCAACCAGCGAGACCACATGGCCCCGCTCGCTGAGAAACGGGAAGGCGTCCTGCGGCAAACCGCTGACGAGCCGCCCGCCCTCAAGCCAGTAGGCCGCCGCCTGCTTCATGGAGCTGTTCACCTGGTTTTCCTGCGCTTTCATCAGATCACTTGTCGATGGCCTTCGCCGTCAGCGCGTCATACTGCTCCCGCGTCAGGTCGCAGTGATAGAACAGCTGATAGTACAGCGCCACCTCGTCATACAAGTCGTACGTCGCCGCCTCCGGATACAGCAGCTTGCCCATCCACATCATGCCCAACAGGCGCTGCACGGCCGGCGGCTGGCCGATCCAGTTGTACGGGCCGAACGGCACCTCGTAATACCTGTTGTTCGCGATCGCGCTGACGCTCTGCCAGACCGGATCCTCGCCCACGGTATCGTAGATGCTGTTTTCCGAGAAGACGATCACGTCCGGATTCCAAATCAGAATCTGCTCCATGTCTACCTCGTTGCCGGTGCCCTTGGAGGAGACGCTCTCCACGACAGCCACATTGTTGGCCATCATGTCGATCACGCCGCTGTGGTATCCGCCGTTGGCCAGCACGTTGAGGCCGTTCTCGCCGGTGACGTAAAGCATGTTCACCTTCTCCACGCCCTGCATCATCTCCACGGTGCGGCTGTAAATACGCCTGCAGGTCTCGGCGAGCACGCTCGCCTCCTCCTCCAGGCCCAGCAGCTCGCCCAGCATGGCGTAGGTCTCGTCCATGTGCTCGAGATACGCGGAGATATGCACGAACGGAATGCCTGTCTGCTCAGTCAGCGCATCCATATCCGCTGCGATGCTGCCCTTGGGCTCACCGATGTCGATGACCACCTGCGGCGCGGCCTTGAGCAGCTCCTCCAGGTTCAGATCGCCCTTGCCGCCGTAGAGCTGGCCGATCACCGGCAGACTGTAGTATTGCTCATCGAGGAACGCCTTGGCCGCCGGATTCCAGGCACTGGGAATGCCCACGAGCATATCCGGCGCGATGGCAAAGACGACGATCTGGCTCAGCGGGCCGGTCACGGCGATTTTGCTGATCTCCTGATCGACGGTCACCTCGCGTCCGGTCGAATCCGTAAAGACGCGGCCGACGGACTGCGCGCAGGCTGTCAGCGACAGCGCGGCAATCAGAATCAGCGTGAGCGCGAGCGCAGCGATTTTCTTCATACTTTGCTTCATCCTTTCAACGGTTTGCGTTTATTGGCTTCAGACGCGTACGCGCCTGCGAGCTTCGATGGGAGAGATGGCGCGAGGCATGCACGCCCGGCTCAGTCCATCAGCGGGACGAGCATGCGCCCGCCCTGTGTCTCGGCGAAGGCCGCGTTCACGCCGTAGAGCCGATGCACGAGCGCCTGCGTGAGCACCTCCTCCGGCCTGCCCAGCGCGGCCACCCGGCCGTCCGCCAGCGCCAGAATGCGTGAGGCAAACGTCAGCGCATGCTGCGGGTTGTGCGTGGAGAGCAGCACGCCATAGCCCTCGGCCGCCAGCTCCCGCACCAGCCCCAGGATGCGCAGCTGATTGCCGTAGTCCAGCGCGGAGGTCGGCTCGTCCATCACCAGGATGCCGGCCTGCTGCGCAATCGCGCGGGCCACCAGCACCAGCTGCTGCTCGCCGCCGGAGAGGCGGGTAAAGTCGCGCTCCGCCAGATGCGCCGCGCCGACCCGATCAAGCGCCTCCATCGCCTGACGCACCTGCGCCCTTTGGGGCTGGGCAAACACGGAGAGCTGGCGCGTCGTGCCCATGAGCACGGTATCCAGCACCGAATAGCCGAAGGAGGGCCGGTTGATCTGCGGAATGTAGGCGATCCGCCGGGACATCTCCCGGCGCGACAGGCTGCGCATGTCCTCGCCGCCTGAGAGGATGCAGCCCTGATAGCCCGTCAGCAGGCCCAGGATGCAGCGAAACAGCGTGCTCTTGCCCACGCCGTTGGGGCCGAGCACGGAGAGGAACTCGCCCTTTTCAAGGCTGAAGGAGATGCCCTCCAGCACCGGGCGCTCGCCGTAGGAAAAGGAAAGGTTCTGCACGCTCAGGCTCACAGTACGTTCCCCCTTCTGGTCATCAGATAGATGAAGAACGGCGCGCCGATGAACGCCGTCAGGATGCCGATGGGGATCTCCGTGGTCAGCAGGTTGCGGGAGATGTCGTCCACCAGCAGCAGAAAGCCCGCGCCCATGAGCATGGAGGCCGGCAGCAGATAGCGGCAGTCGTTGCCCACCAGCTTGCGGCTCAGGTGCGGAATGACGAGGCCGACCCAGCCGATCATGCCGCTGACCGCGACGCTCGCCGCCGTCAGGAACGTCGCGCACAGGATGACCACCAGGCGCAGCGCGCCGGTGTTCACGCCCAGCGTCGCCGCCTCCTCGTCGCCCAGCGTCAGGATGTTGATGCGCCAGCGCAGCAGCAGCAGCGGCGCCGCGCCGATCGCCATCGGAATCAGCGCGAAGCCCACGTCCGCCAGCCGCGTGCCGGACAGGCTGCCCATGAGCCAGTAGGTGATCGCGGGGAGCTGGTTGCTGGGATCGGCGACCAGCTTGATGAATGACGTTCCGGCGGAAAACAGCGAGGACACCATCACGCCCGCCAGCAGGATGCTGACCACGCGGCTGCCCCGCGTCCTGACGCCGATGACGTACACCAGCGCAACGGTCAGCAGGCTGAAGGCGAACGCCATGCCCGTGATGCCGCCGCGCGGAAAGCCCAGCAGAATCGCCAGCGCCGCGCCGAAGCACGCGCCGGAGGACGCGCCCAGGATATCCGGCGCGGCCATGGGATTCTGAAACACGCTCTGATACGCCGTGCCCGCCAGGGACAGACAGCAGCCCACCAGGCACGCCAGCGCGATGCGCGGCAGGCGGATGCTGATGACGGCGGCCTCCATGTTCGGGGCCCAGGTCCTTTCAAGCGGCAGAAGCCGCGACAGCAGGATCCGTGCGACCTGGGAAAGCGGCACGTCGTAGCGGCCCAGGACGAACGAGGCCAGGAACAGCGCGGCAAGCAGGCCGCAAAGCGCCGTCAGGCAGGCCCTCGCGCGGCGCGCGCCGGCGGTTTTCCCGCCGCGGGGCTGTATCGTTTGACTCATGATTGGATTTCTCTCCGCCTGTTCATGTACTTCCCAAACAAAAACGTCCGCGATCCAAAGGACGCGGACGGCAGACCGGGGGCCAAACGGGCACACCTCCGGCGCAAATGCATTCCGTCTCCTTTTCAAATCGGGAAGGCTGCGCCGTTTCCAGCGAAGCCCTGAGTTAATCGCTTAACGCGGCCTTCGTTCCATAGCATTCGCCTTAGGAAGGGAGGCTCGAAGACGATTTCATTTTATCGGTTTCGCGGCGATCTGTCAAGAATATCGCGCTGCGCAGCGCCATTTTGCGCATTCCCGCGCCAATTGAAGATTGAAAGCGCCCGCCGTCCATGGTATGATACATCCATCACCAGACAGGAGGGCGACTTGATGGCGGCAAAGCAGATTTACCTGATCCGGCACGCGCTGCCGGACTACCCCGGCGGCGCGAAGATGTGCCTCGGGCAGAAAAACGACCTCCCGCTGAGCGCAGATGGCCGCAGGCAGGCGCAGCGGCTCGGGGCGTTCTTCGCGGCAATTCCGCTGGAGGCCGTCTACACGAGCCCGCTGCTGCGCGCCCGCCAGACCGCCGCGCCGATCGCCGGCGGCAGGCCGCTTGTCGTGCTTCACGACCTCATCGAGCTCTACGGCGGCAAGTGGGACGGCCTGCCCTTTGAGGAGATTCGCGCGCGCTATCCGCAGTACTTTGTCCGCGGCGCCGGCTTCTCTTGCCCGCCCGGCGGCGAGAGCGACGCGCAGGGCCTTGCCCGAGCGCGCGCCGCGCTCGCCTATGCCGACGCGCACACAAAAGCCTGCGCGGCCATCGTCGCGCACTCCGGCATCAACCGGCTTCTGCTGTGCGACCTGCTCGGCCGTCCGCTGAGCGAAAAGAGGCAGATTCCCCATGACTACGCGGCGGTCAGCCTGCTGGAGGGCTCCGAAAAGAGTTGGCGGGTTAAGAATATTTCTGTTCAGCTTGATTGAATATGCTGCAGATCAGCCCCGTTTCAATCGCAGGCTGCTGCGCAGCATCAAGCATTTTCAACATCATTCGCAAGGAAGTACACATCATGAATCAGATCATTCTCTATGTGATGGCCGTGGGTGCGGTCATCGGCGGCATCGACCACATGCTCGGCAACCGTTGGGGCTTCGGCGCGCGCTTTGAGGAGGCCTTCCGGCTGCTCGGCCCCATCGGATTGTCGATGGCGGGTATCATCTGTCTGGCGCCGTTGCTCTCGCAGGGGCTGGGTCGCGTCGTCGTCCCGCTCTTTACGGCGCTCGGGCTGGATCCGGGCATCTTCGGCAGCATCCTGGCCATCGACATGGGCGGCTATCAGATGGCCATGGACCTGGCCGCCGATCCGGCGATCGGCCGGTTCTCCGGCATCATCGTCTCCGCCATCTTCGGCTGCACCGTCGTCTTCACCATTCCGGTGGGACTGGGCGCGGTGCGCGAGGCGGATCGCCCCTTCTTCACCCGGGGCATCCTGCTGGGGCTCGTCTCCATGCCGGCGGGCATTCTGGCGGGCGGCCTCGCCTTCGGCCTGTCCGCGGGCACGATTCTCTTTCAGGCGCTCCCCATCCTGCTGATCTCGGCGGCGCTGTTCGTCGGCCTGATCAAGGCGCCCCAGGCCGTCGTGCGCGGCTTCGGCGTATTCGCCAAGGGCGTGCAGGCGCTCGCCAGCCTGGGCCTGACACTCGGCGCCGTGCAGTACATGACGGGCTCTTGTCCGCTTTCCAATCTCACGCCGTTGACCGAAGCGATGGAAACCGTCTGCGCCATCGGCATCGTCATGCTCGGCAGCATGCCGCTGGCTGAGCTGGTGCAGCGGCTGATGAAGGCTCCGTTCCGGTGGATCGGCGCGCTCACCGGGCTGAATGAGGTGAGCACCACCGGATTGCTCATCGGCCTGGTCAGCGTCACGCCCGCGCTGGCGATGATCCCCCGCATGGACGAGCGCGGCAAGGTGCTCTGCGGGGCGTCCGTGGTCTGCGGCGCGTCCGCATTCTCCGCGCACCTGGGCTTTGCCCTCAGCGCTGAGCCGGAGATGGCCGCCCCGCTGCTGCTTGCCAAGCTGCTGGGCTGCGCCGTGGGCGTCGTCCTCGCGCTGGCGGCGACGCGTCGGGAGACGCGCGAAGCGTGAGGACGTTGTGGCTGCCGCCCCAAGCCCTGCCTGAGGGATTTCATCCCTCAGACTCCCTCTTTCGCTTCGCGCTGATGAAAGCAAGCTGGTTTCAGCAATTCCGCCCCGGCCTTGATCAGCCGGGGCGGATTCTGTATCCGGTTATGCGCGTTTGATCCTCACCGTCTTGATCTCAAACGCGCGCATTTCAAGCGCCATGGTGTGGTCATTCACGGCCAGCTCCTGCTGCGGGTTTTCCAGCATATCGCAGACAAACGCCTGCGCAGCCGGGAAGCCCAGCGTCAGCGTCGCCGCCGTCTGCGCGTGCTTGCTCTCGTACAGACGCACGATCATATCGCCGCTGCCGTCCTCGGCCAGCTTCACCGTGTCGATGATGACGTTCGGCGCGTCCACCTGCATCAGGCTGTGCGCCGGGCACCTGCCCGCCGCCTGCGTGAGCGGCACATTGAGCGCATAGCCCTCGCGCACCACGCCGCAGTCCATGAACGGGCCGTCCCAGACGTAATAGCTGTAGATGAAGTCGTGCTCGCCCTTGTCGGCGTTCAGATCCGGGCAGGTCGCCGCGCGCAGCAGCGTCAGCGCAATCTCGTCGCCCAGCACGCTCACGCCGTACTTGCTCTCGTTGAGCACGGCCGCGCCGCGGTTCTCGTCGCACAGCGCCGTGTAGCGATGGTTGCAGACCTCGAAGCGATCCGCGTCATAGGGGCGGCTGCGGTGCGTCGGCCGCTTGATGAAGCCGAACTGAATCTCGTTGATCGCCTCGTCCGCGTGCACGCCGGTTGCAAACGCCGCCTTGAGCAGACGGTGCGTCTCCTGCCAGGAGACATGCGTGATGAAGTCGATGCGGCAGCTGTCCGCCTCCAGCGCGATCTCCTGCGCAAGCGACGACTGGCCGAACCGGCGCGTCACCCTCACCGCGCAGCGCCACGGCGTCTCCTCGATCACCTCAAGCGCCGCGTCCTCGCCCAGATCAACCTGCTGCTGATCGTACATGCTGTCGATGTCCCACGCGTCATACAGCCGCGGCACGTCCTTGTACAGCTTCAGCACGTTGCCCCTGCCGCCGATGCAGCGCTTTCCCCGGTGCTCGCAGCATACGATTTCACCCAGGCGGTTGAGCTGCGCCGTGATCAGCCCGTTGCGCAGGAGGACGCCGCCATCCTCAAGTGCGCACAGCGTGACCGGATGCGCCGGCTCGCTGAAATCGACCTGCGCGCTCCAGCCGCACGGCGGCAGCACGGCAAAGCCGTAGCGCCCGTCCTGCTTCACCAGCACGCGGCGGCTCCAGCTCAGGGAGTTGAAGTACGTCGTGCCCTCGCCGCCTGCCGCGATGGCGCCGGCAGCCGCCTGCGTCATGGCCTTCGCGCTGTCAAGGATTTCGCCGTAGAGCCTGCGCGCCTCCTCGTATACCCGCGCGATGCTCGAGCCGGGCAGGATGTCGTGGAACTGATTGAGCAGCACGCCCTTCCACGCCTTGTCCAGCTGCTCCTGCGGATAAGCCAGCTTTTCCGCCGCTGCGGCACTCCACATCTCCGCCTCGCGCAGCGCCAGCTCGCTCTTCCGGTTGCCGCGCTTGATGGCCGCCTGGCTGGTGTAGGTGCCGCGATGGCACTGGAAATACAGCTCGCCGACGTAACGGTTCTTCGGCGCGCCGTCCCGGGCGCATTCCTCGAAGAAGTCCTGCGGCGCTTCAAACGTCATCCTCGGCGCGCCCTGCAGGTCCTTCTGTCGCCGGACGAACTCGATGTGATCGCGGGTCGGGCCGCCGCCGCCGTCGCCATAGCCGAACGGCAGCAGGAAATTGTGGATATCCCGCTTCTGCACGCGATTGCGCCAGCGGTTCACCGTCGTCTCCGCGTCGGTTCTGGAGGTGTAGTCCATGTGCAGGAAGCTGGTCACCTCGCTGCCGTCCATGCCCTGCCAGGTGAAGTAGTGGTACGGGAACGGATCGCTGCCGTTGTAGGTCCAGAAGATCTTCTGCGTCGTCAGGTACTTGACCCCGCAGCCGCGCAGAATCTGCGGCAGCACGGCGCTGTAGCCGAACGTGTCCGGCAGCCACAGCAGCTGGCAGTCCACGCCGAACTCCTCCCGGTAAAACCGCTTGCCGTGCTGAATCTGGCGGATCAGCGATTCGCCGGAGGTCATGTTCGTGTCCGGCTCCACCCACATGCTGCCGTCTGCAATCCACTGGCCCGCGCGCACCTTCTCCTTGATCTTCTCGTACAGCGCGGGATACAGCTCCTTGCAGATCCTGTACGTCTCCGGCTGGCTCTGGATGAACTTGTAATCCGGGTACATGTCCATCAGGCGGATCTGCTGGGCAAACGTGCGCGCCACCTTGCGCTGCGTCTCCCGATACGGCCACAGCCAGCACACGTCCAGATGCGCGTTGCCGATGGCCGCCATGTGCGGCGCAACCGTTCCGTTGCGCGCGTCCAGCACGGGCGCAATCGCCTCGCGCGCACGCGCATAGTCCGCCAGCCGCCCCTCGCGCGCCTGCTCAAAATCCACAAGCAGCGTGAAGCGCTCCAGCGCCTCCTCCATCTCCGCCGCGCGCAGGGAGTCCTTGTCCTCCACCTTCAGCAGATCATCGATCGTACGCAGATCGAGCCACAGCTGATACGCCGTCTCGTGCCAGATGCCGAACGTGCTGCGGCCCATCCTCTGGCGCGGCACATCCTCCGGCTCGGGCAGGAAGTCGCCCGGGCGCACGGGGCCCGTCGCGCAGCCGTCCTGATGCTGGCCCGGATAGTCGTGCCCGGCATAGGCCTCCATCAGCAGATGGAAGCGCTCGCCCGGCTCCGCGTGCAAGGTCAGCACCTGATCGCAGATATAGTGGTGCGGCACGCTCACCCACTCCGCGCGGCGCGTGCCGAACGCCTCGCCGTTCACAAACAGCGTCGCCTCGCCGCCCTGGCGCAGATCCATCACGATGCGCTCTCCCGCCGCCTGTCCGGGCAGCACGATCTCCCCGCGCATCCAGCAGTAATGCCACTTGCAGCCCCAGGGCGTTCCGGCAGGCATCGGCGCAAAGCCGCGCTTCTCCGCCTCCTCGGGCGCAAGCATCTCCGTCGTCTCGAAGCCCTCCAGCGCGATTTCGCCCAGCGGCTCGTAGAACTCCTTCTCGAGCACGTTCATCCAGTGCTTCACGCGGTCCTTCCACTCGGGTTTCATCCCATATGCACTCCTTTGTTTAAAAAACGCCCTTCGTGGTCAAGAGCGTCTTTCATTTATCCGACTTCCTTCAGATACCGGCTCAGCGCATCGTGCCCGGCAGGCAGCGGCGCAAAGCCGTTTTCCATGCGCCTGTCCGGCCGGCTGTTGTACAGCCGCAGATGCCGGTGGCCCATCCCTTCATATCCGTTTCCCTGTGTATGCACATCTTCCCGCAGCCGCTTCGGTACTTGCCGAGATGATCTCCTCCCACCAGTCGCGGTGCTCAACATACCAGGCGATCGTCTTCCCGATGCCGTCGGCAAACCCCGTCTCCGGCAGCCAGCCCAGCTCGCTGCGGATCTTCGTCGGGTCGATCGCGTAGCGCATGTCGTGGCCCTTGCGGTCGGCGACGCAGGTGATCAGGGATTCCGGCTTGCCCAGCGTCCTGCAGATCAGCTTCACGACGTCGATGTTGCGCATCTCGTTGTGACCGCCGATGTTGTAGACCTCGCCCACGCGGCCCTTGTGGAGGATCAGATCGATCGCCTTGCAGTGATCCTCGACGTAAAGCCAGTCGCGCACATTTTCGCCCTTGCCGCAGACCGGCAGCGGCCTGTCTTTCAGGCAGTTGACGATCATCAGCGGGATCAGCTTCTCCGGGAAGTGATACGGGCCGTAGTTGTTGGAGCAGCGGGAGATCGTCACCGGCAGGCCATAGGTGCGGCAATACGCCAGCACGAGCAGGTCGGCGCCGGCCTTCGAGGCGGCGTACGGACTGCTGGGGTGAATCGGGCTCTCCTCGGTGAAGAACAGATCCGGGCGATGAAGCGGCAGATCGCCGTACACCTCGTCGGTGGAAACCTGGTGATAGCGCGTGATGCCGTACCTGCGGCACGCGTCCATGAGCGCCTGCGTGCCCATGATGTTCGTCCGCAGGAACACGCCCGGGTCCTCAATGGAGCGATCCACATGGCTTTCCGCCGCAAAATTCACGACGATATCCGGATGCTCCTCCTCAAAGAGCCGGTCGACCGCCCCGCGGTCGCAGATATCCGCCTTCACAAAGCGGAATCTTGGGTTTTCCATCACGGAGCGGAGCGTCGAGAGATGGCCCGCATAGGTCAGCTTGTCCAGGCAGACGATGCGGTACGCCGGATGCCTGTTCAGCATGTGGAAGATGAAGTTGGCGCCGATAAAGCCGGCCCCGCCGGTGACGATGATGGTCATCATTTTCCTCCGAAAGTCGCGGGCAGAGCCGGAACCCGGCGCTGCCGGCCAGAGCGATGCCGATCATGGTGCTCACAATTCTTCCGTATGCATACGCCATCTCCATTATACACAAATCCCATGATTCTTCAACATCAAAAACGCCGCGCGGCATTTTTCATGTTCCGCCTATACAGCAAAAAGCGGGCCGTGCCCGCTCCCTCTTCCGAACTGCTTGACAAAATCAAGTGATTCCGCGTACGCTGTACGGTTTGGGGGAGCCATTTCCTATCAGACAAAAAAGCGGGCCGTGCCCGCTCCCACTTCCGAACCGCTTTGTAAAACCAAGCCGCTCTGTGCTCGCTGCACGCTGCTTCACGCAATTTCCTATATGGCAAAAAAGGACCGCTGCTGCGATCCTTTTATCATGCACTTACTGCTCCATCTGCCGGCCGACGATGCTGGCCGTCGTTTCCGCGACCTTGAGCTCCGTGTCGCCCATCCTGGCCGCGGGCTCGCGCGACAGGAGCACCACCGCGCCGATCGACTCGCCGTCCGCGATGATCGGGCAGATGACCTGCGCCGTGTACGCCTGCGCGTCCTCCTCGCTGGTCACCGGCACCAGGCGCGTGCCGCTGCCTCGGTTGGCCGTGACCACCTGACGGCTTTGGATCGCCTGCTCCAGATCCCGGCTGATCGGCTTCTCCCAGAGCTCCTTGCGCGAAACACCGCTGGCCGAGACGATCATGTCCTTGTCCGTGATGCACGCGATGTGCCCCAGCGACCGGAACAGCGATTCGGTGTAATCCTTTGCAAAGTTTGAAATCTCCCCAATCGGCGAATACTTCTTGAGGATCACTTCGCCGTCCTTATCCGTGTAAATCTCCAGCGGGTCGCCCTCCCGAATGCGGAGGGTCCGCCGTATTTCCTTGGGAATCACCACTCTGCCCAGTTCGTCGATGCGACGAACAATGCCCGTTGCCCGCACGAATTGCCGCCTCCTTCTGATCTGCTTTGTGTCGGCTCTCCTAGTATGATTCGTGCAAATGGGAATATTCGCTTAGGCGGGTGGCAATGGTTGTCATTGTCCGGCTGCTTCTGCCGTCATGCCCTTTGGGGCCGCTCACGCTTCAAACGGATACTTCATGCCCCACTGCGCGCGCAGCGCGTCCATGAGCTCCATCACGCGGATGGTCTCGGCATGGGGCATCTGCGGGCATTCAAGCTCGCCGCTTTCAAGCGCCTCCAGGCAGGCGCGAACCTCGTACTCATAGCCCGTGATCTGCCCGGGCACCGGATAAACCTTGGGCTGCGTGAAGCCATCGGCGTCGGTATACAGCTCAATCCGGTGAATATTGTTGACATTGTCGGCAACAATGTAGCCCTTGCTGCCGCTGATGAGGCAGCGGCGGTCACAGCGCGAGCCTATGCCCGCTGAGAGCACCGCCATGCGTCCGTCGGCATAGTGCAGGGTGAAGCTCTCCTGATAATCCACGCCCGCCTCGGTCATCTGCACGCTGCTGTCCATGCGGACAGGATCGCTGCCGAAGATCATGCAGGCAAAGTTGAGCGGATACACGCCCACGTCCAGCAGCGCGCCGCCGGCAAGCCGGGGATCGGCAATGCGCTCCACATGTTCAATGGGATAAAACAGACTGGCGGACAGCATTTTGATGTCGCCCAGCGCGCCGCTTTTGATGATCTCCCGCAGGATCCCCAGCGAGGGCATGTAGCGCGTCCAGATGGCCTCGGTGACGAGCACGCCCCGCTGCTTCGCCAGCGCCAGCACCTCGCGCGCCTGCTGCGCATTGGCCGTAAAGCTCTTTTCGCACAGGACGGCTTTTCCGTGCTCGATGCACAGCTTCATCTGCTCAGCGTGGTGGGAATGCGGCGTGGCGATATACACCAGATCCACCTTCGGGTCGCAGAGCATCTCCTCATAGGAGCCATAGGCCACCTCAAAGCCCTCCTGTGCGCAGAAGGCCTGCGCCCGGGACAGCTCTCTTGCCGCTACCGCATACAGACAGACTGGCTCGCCCTGCGCCTTCATGCCGCGCAGCGTTTTGGCCATCGCCAGCGCGATTTTGCCCGCGCCGAGAATCGCAATATGGGTCATACAGGTTCCTCCTTCATGTTTTCGCCGCATCCATCGCAGCGGGGATGCGGTGATTCCTGTGCGCAGGCCGGAACAGACGTCTGCTGTTCTGCACGTTTCCGCCCGATTCACGCAGGTCTGCGCGTCCTTCTGCCGCCATTGTACAGGCAATCGCCGCATTCGTCAACGCCTTTGCATCACGCCCGCACCGCCGCCTCCAGCACCTCAAGGCTGCACGCGTCCGCGTCCATGCGGCAGCGGACGCCGAGCGGCAGCGTCAGCTTGGGCGTGCAGTGGCCGCTCTGCAGGCCGGTAAAGACGGGCTTGCCGCAGGGCGCGACGACGTCCCGGATGATCTGCTCAAGCGTCAGGCCGAACTGCTCGTACTCGATCGCGCAGTTGTTGAAATCGCCGAAGACCACGCCGGCGCAGTCCTCAAATTTGCCGGCCAGGCGCAGCTGCGTCAGCAGCCGGTCCACACAGTAGGTGTGCTCGCCGATCTCCTCGATGAACAGGATGCGTCCCCGCGTGTCCAGCTCGTACGGCGTGCCCAGCAGGCTGGCAATCAGCGTCAGGTTGCCGCCGACCAGCTGGCCTTCGGCCTGCCCGGGGTTCACCGTTTTGCGCTCGTGATAGCCCGGCGCGTTTTGAAGCGCACCCATCGGCTCCGCTGTGCCGATCGCCCGCATCATAGACGCGAAGCTGATGGGATGCATCTCCTCCGTCCAGTCCGACGTGGCCATCGGGCCGTGAAATGTCGCCAGCTCCGCCCTTTGCAGCATGGCGATGTGCATCGCTGTGATGTCGCTGAAGCCCATGAAGACCTTCGGATGCGCGGTGATGGCCTCGTAGTCCAGCAGATCCAGCATGCGCGTGGTGCCGTAGCCGCCGCGCACACACATGATCGCGTCCACCTCGTCGTCAAGGAACATGCGGTTCACGTCGCGCGCGCGCACCTCGTCCGTGCCGGAGAGATAGCCGTATTTCTGCCCGCAGCTCTCGCCCAGCTTCACGCGGAAGCCCGCCTTTTCCGCCTCGGCCACAGCCTGCTCAATCGCACCCTCCGTGCGCACCGCGCCGGACGGCGCGATGAAGCCGATGGTGTCCCCCTGCTTCAGTTTCCTGCCGTAACGCATAGTTGCCTCCTCACTGGCCGTCCAGCACGAGCGCGACATGCATCATCGCGCCCACAGTCAGACAGTCCTCATCCAGGTGAAAGTCCCGGCTGTGCAGCAGCGGCGCGGGCATGTCTTCCCTCTTCACGCAGCCCAGGTGGAAGAACGCGCCCGGCACGTCTTCGCAGAAGAAGGAAAAATCCTCGCCGCCCATGCTCGGCGCGGCCTTGCGCACCACGTTCTTTTCGCCCAGCAGCCGCGCGCCCACGCGCATCACGCGCCCGGCCTCCGCCTCGTCGTTGATCAGCGCCGCATAGCCGGAGGTGATGCGCACCTCCGCCGTGCAGCCCATGGCCGCCGCCACGCCGCTTGCCACCTCCGCAATGCGCCGCTTCATCATGGCGCGAATCTCGCCGTTTGCCGTGCGCAGCGTGCCGCGCAGGCTCACCCTGTCGCAGATGATGTTGCCCGCCGTACCGCCGGAGATCATGCCCAGGCTGAGCACTGCGCTGGCCAGCGGCGAAACGTTGCGCGAGACCAGCGTCTGCAGGCTTGTGATCACCTGCGCCGCGCAGACGATCGCGTCCGCGCCGCTCTCGGGATACGCGCCGTGGCTCGAGCGTCCGTGAATCGTCAGCTCCACATCGTCGGTCGAGGCGTTCAGCGTGCCCGCGCGCGTCTCGATCACGCCCACCGGCAGGTACGGCTGCACATGCAGGCCGTACACCCGATCGACGTGCGGATTCTCCATCACGCCGCGCTGCACCATCGGCTCCGCGCCGCCGTCCGTCTC
>JAGBDL010000193.1 GCA_017937505.1 Clostridia bacterium
AAGTCACTAAAAATGGTGACCCATTGGGGATTCGAACCCCAGGCACCCTGATTAAAAGTCAGGTGCTCTACCAGCTGAGCTAATGGATCAAATGGCTGGGGTGGCAGGATTCGAACCTTGCGAATGCGGGAGTCAAAGTCCCGTGCCTTGCCGCTTGGCGACACCCCAACGGAACCTGCATCCTGCAGCGAAAAAGTGGGGTGAGTACTGGGAGTCGAACCCAGGACCTCCAGAGCCACAATCTGGCGCTCTAACCAACTGAGCTATACCCACCACATGGCGCGCCTTAAGGGATTCGAACCCCTGGCCCACGGCTTAGAAGGCCGTTGCTCTATCCAACTGAGCTAAAGGCGCCCGGTTCTACTTCTCTAGCGCTGCGGCGTTCCCGCTGACGAATACTGATTATACAGGATGGTGTGCATTCTGTCAAGCGCTTTTTCCCACTTTTTTGAACTTTTTCTTCCCTGCCGCCTTCCACTTCACAGCAGAAAATTGGTCACGCGGCAGCGTCCCCTGTCGATCTCCAGCACGCTCGCCCTTGCCCTTCCTCCGCGGCAAGAATTGCCCGCCGAGCCGGGATTGAGCAGCAGCACGCCCTGCGCCGTCTCGCACAGCGCCTCGTGCGTGTGGCCAAAGAGCGCAACCTGCGCCCCGCATTCCTGCGCCTTGTAGGCAAGGCCCATCAGGCTCACCAGCCGATGGCCGTGCGTCATGTAGATGCGCACGCCGCCCAGCTCGATGAGCATCTCCCACGGCAGCGCGCACGACTGGAAATAGTCGTTGTTGCCGCGAACGGCGTAAAGCGCAGGCTGATTGGGCATGGCCGCCAGGCGCTCCTGAAGATGCTCCACGTCGCGCGCGACATCCCCCAGGAAGCATACCGCGTCCAGAGCGCCCATCCTGTCCAGCAGCTCGTCGAGCGCCTCATGGTCGCCGTGGCTGTCCGAAAACACGCCCACGCGCATCAGGTTTCCTCCCCCCGCGCCGCCAGCACCGCCATGATGCCGCGCTTTCTGTGGCTGATGGCGTTCTTGGTCTCCATGGACACCTCTGCGAACGTCTCGCCCGTCTCGCACTGGAACAGCGGATCATAGCCAAAGCCGCCCTGCCCCCTGCGCTCAAAGAGGATTTCGCCGTCGCAGGTGCCACGGCGGACGATCGGCGCCTTGCCCGGGCGCACCAGGGCGATCGCCGCCACATAGCGGGCCGTCCTTGGCGCGGGCACATCCCTGAGGTTGGTCAGCAGCAGGTCGTTGTTGGCCTCATCGTCGCCATGGCGGCCGCAGTAGCGCGCGCTGTACACGCCCGGCGCGCCGCCCAACGCGTCGACCTCCAGCCCGCTGTCATCCGCGATCGCCGCGCAGCCGGTGGCGTTCATCACATAGTTCGCCTTGATCAGCGCGTTCTCCTCAAACGTCGTGCCGTCCTCCTCGATGTCCGCATCGACGCCCGCGTCGCGCATGGAGACAATCTCGTACAGATGGCCGAGGATCGCGTCAAACTCCTTCAGCTTGTTCCTGTTGTTGCTGGCCACGATCAGGCGTTCAGGCTTCCGCTTCTCTTCCATATTCTGTGCCCCTTTTCTTTGCTGAATCCGTATGCTGACAGTATACCATGAATTGAATTCTCTGACAACTTTGATTGTCTGTCTTTTGCCGCAGTCGCTTTTTTGTTCCATGATCGTTCATGCTCCGGGGGCTTCTATTGACTTTTTCAGAATATAATTATATAATATATACAGGATTGTAGACTTCCGACCTGCTTTTGAAAGGAGATAGCTTATGGACTGTACCAACCTGCCATTGCTCCTGTTGGACAACGATGCGTTGAGCGCTGCTCTTGGCGTAGGCACGTTCAAATGCGAGTATCTCGACTTTGAAGAAGCGAAGGGAATTATCGAGACCTATGATTCAGAAGATGTGCTCAAGTGCTTTTCCGGTGCGTCGCTGGAATCCGTAATCTTTGACTATCTGGGCATCGAAAACCGTCACTTTGAGTACGCAGAACCAAGAGAAATGTCCATCAATCAACATGCCATCGCTTTCAAGCTGTACATCACTCCCTCCGGTACGCAACCCATCATCAAAATCAAAACATCGGAATACGAAGCCGAAGCCAAAAAGATCCAGAACATCTACATTCACTGCCAGTATATCCATAGAGAACTGTAAACTCGTTCTTCCGCCGGCAATGCCGGCGGATTTGCCTTTGATACCTGAATCGCCCTGCTTTCATCATCTGAAAACAGGGCGATTTCATCTTTCTGGCATAGGTTTATTCGATGAGCATAACCTCCGGAAAGCTGTTCTCCACGTCCGCCGCCACGTTGGCAAACGTGGGCACATCGCTGACCGGCATCTGATACGGCTCACCGTCCACCAGAATTTTGACCTTCCTGATGCCCGGGTAGCGCGTGCAGGTCATCATCAGCCCGCGCATCGCCTGCACGCCGCCGTCGCTCCGCTCAGCGATTTTCGTGAACTCCTTGGAGAAGTTGATCGTCACCACGCCGCCGCTGACGCTCACGCCCAGCAGCTGCACGTCGGCATCCAGCGGGGTTTCCAGACCGCTGTCCGCCTTCGGCCCGCGCAGGAACTCAAACACCGCGGTCGCCACGTCGTCGTCCGAATACACCGTGCGCGACACCGGCACGAGCAGCCGCCCGTCCTGCGCCGGGAAATACATCTGCACCTCGCTCGCCCCGGCGAACGTCGCCGCCGACGGTTCCTCCTGATTGAGGCCCACGCGCGTGTAGGAGCCGGAGATGTTCGTGCCATGCGTCAGCGTGTCGCGCTTTTGCCCATCCACCAGGAAGTTCACGTCCTTGACCGTGTCAAACTCCGTCAGCGCCCAGACAATGGCCGTGCGCATGTTCTCCTCCTGCTGCTTGCTGCTGGCGGAGAGCGCCTCGCGCCCTAGATCCACGCGCGCATGCCCGTCCGCGATGTCCAGATCAAACGTCGTTCCCTCCGGCACCACGGGCGAAAGGCCCAGCCGCGCCGCGTCCATGTCGTTCCTCGCGCTCTGCACCATCAGTTCCAGCGTCGCCTTGGCGATGCCGTCCTGACGCAGCACGTCGCGCTGGACGGGCACGAGGTATCCGTCCCCATCCTCGTAGTAGACGACCGTCTGCTGCATATCCTGTGCCGAGACGGACACGGCTGCCTGCGCCTGCGGAATGTCCTCAAGCGGCTCCTCATACGGCTCCCGCTCTGCATTCCGGCTTTGAAGGGACAACAGCAGCACCAGCGCGGCGCTGCATCCAATGAGCGTACGCTCGACATGTACCCGTCTGAATCGGATCTCCGGCATTTTCGGCCACTTCATCCTCCATCACCCCTTGCCCTTTCTTCCGCTTGAGTGTATTCCTGCGCATGCGCCTGCATGCCATTTCCTGCGCGCGCTTTTGGGTTTGCTTCTCTCCGCGCGGCATGCTATAATGATGAAGCTGATTTTTGGAATTCCCAAGGAGGTTTTTCATATGCCCATGGACGGCGTGATGCTCGGCTTTGTCGCGCGCGAGCTCGACCAGAAACTCAGGGACGGGCGCGTGGACCGCGTCATCCAGCCCGAGCGGGACGAAATTCACCTGCTCATCCGCGCGCAGGGCGCGAACCACCGTCTGGTGCTCAGCGCCTCAGCCAACGCCGCGCGCGTCCATCTGAGCGAGCACGCCAAAACCGGCCCGATGGAACCACCCATGTTCTGCATGCTGCTGCGCAAATATCTCGCCTCCGGCCGCGTGCAGGCCGTGCGCCGCGTGGCGGGCGACCGCATTCTGGAGATTGAGATTCAGGCGCTCAGCGAGATGGGCGATCCGGTCACGCGCACGCTGGTCGTTGAGATCATGGGCCGCCATTCCAACATCATCCTGCGTGGCGGCGACGGGCGCATTCTGGACGCGGCGCGCCACATCGGCGAGGACATTTCCCGCGTGCGCCAGGTGCTCCCCGGCCTGCACTACGCCTATCCGCCCGCCCAGGGCAAGCTGAATCCGGAGACGGCGACGGCGCAGGAGATCGCCCGGCGCCTTGCCGAAACCGGCGGCAAGCTGGACAAGGCCATCGGCGCCTGCATTGCAGGCTTCTCCCCGCAGGCTTCCCGCGAGGCCTGCGCGCGCATCGGGCTGGACGCCTCCGCGCTCCTTCAGGATCTTGACATCGAGCGCACCGCTGCGCAGCTGCGCGCCTATCTCGAGGCCATGCCGCAGATGGGGCCGTGCGTGATCACCCTCGCGGAGGACGGTTCCCCGGCAGACGTATATCCCTTTGCCCAGCTGCATCTGCCGCTGGCAAAGACGGCGCAATTCGACGGTCCCAGCGCCGCGCTGGACGCGTACTTTTACGAGCGCGACCGGCGCGACCGCATGAACCAGCGCGCCAGCTCCCTCGCGCACACGCTCAAGAACCACATCGAGCGCTGCGAAAAGAAGATCGCGATTCAGAACGAGGCGCTGGAGAGCGCGGCGCGCATGGAGGAATACCGCCAGAAGGGCGAGCTGATTCAGGCGAACCTCTACCGGCTGAAGAAGGGCGAGCCCGTCGCGCGCGTGGAGAACTTCTACTCCGAGGCCTGCGAGCCGGTCGATATCCCCATGGACGTGTCCCTCTCGCCCGCGCAGAATGCCCAGCGCTACTTCAAGCTCTACCAGAAGGCGCGGGGCGCGCGCACGCTGGCCGCTGAGCAGAAGGCCAAAACCGAGCAGGAGCTTGCGTATCTGGAGCAGATGGAGGATGATCTGCGCAAGTGCACGGACGCTGCAGGCCTTGCCGAGCTGCGGGGCATGCTGGAGCAGTCCGGTCATGTGCGCCGCGCGGTCTCCCGCGTAAAGCCGCGCAAGGAAGCGCCATCCCAGCCGATGAAGTTTGTCTCCAGCGACGGCATCGAGATCGAGGTCGGCAAGAACGCCCTGCAAAACGAGCGCCTGACCATGGGCGCCCGTGGCGACGAGCTCTGGCTGCACGCGCAGAAGATGCCCGGCTCGCATGTACTGGTGCACGCTGCCGATGTACCGGAATCAACGCTTGAGGAAGCCGCAATGCTGGCGGCGTATTACTCCAAGGGCGTACGCTCCGCGCAGGTACCCATCGATGCGACGCTGCGCCGCTACATCAAAAAGCCCGGCGGCACGCCCGCAGGCTTTGTCATCTACACGCACCAGCGAACGCTCTACATCACGCCAGACGAGTCGGCAGTAAAGAAGATCAAGTGTGTTCGGGAATAACTGCATCAGAAAGACGCACCGTGAAAAACAGTGCGTCTTTTGATTGTTCCATTGACCAGAATGCGGGATTATGCTTCCTTTCTCACCGGATAACAGACCTCGGTAACAAACTCGTTCGGGTCATCCGTCTCATGCGGGCTGACATAGTAGATGTTGAACGCCGGGCCGTCAAACGCGTATCCGTTGTCCGTCACCCAGCTGGCGACCGCCGTCATCACCACGTCCAGCTGGCTATATGGGCCTTTGCAGGTCGCCGAGGCAACCGTCACCGGCGGCAGCGTCCTGAATTTGACGTGCTCCGTATCCGGATAGCGCCCCTTCACCGTCTTCTGCGCCTCCACGTCGATGTCATATTCCCTGTATTCCTTGTCGTGATAGACCACGCAGCAATAGCAGGGATCATCCGGCACGATGTTCAGCGGCGCCGTCTCGCGCACAAGGGTGCTCCAGAGCAGGCTTTCCGCGTCGTATGTCGGGATATTCATGCGCATCGTCGCCGCATAGCGTTCCGGAAAAGTCTTGAGGGTCACATCGTATTGCATGGTATCATCGTCCTTTCTTAGCCGTTCCAAGGCTGTTTCAAGGAGCCGTATCCGCCTCTCCATCTGCCGGAGCTCGTCCTGCAGTGCCGCCTTCTTGTCCATCAGCCGCGCTTCCAGCGCCGTCTTGTCGTCATAGCCGTCAATCAGCGCGCGGATGTCCGCCAGGCCGAAGCCCATGTCCTTGAGCGACGCAATCCGGCCCGCCACGGGCAGCTGCTTTTCGCTGTAATAGCGATAGCCGGTCAATGCGTCCGTCTCCGTCGGGCGAAGCAGACCGATCTCGTCGTAGTGACGAAGCATACGGATACTGACTCTGGTCAGCTTGGAGAATTCTCCGATTTTCAGCATTAGGATCCCTCGCAAACCTGTTTTCTGAGCTCATGCGCCCATTTTACGGCCTGCCACAATGAGAGAGTCAAGCCCCTTTCGTCATGAACATAAGAAAAACCTCCCCGAAAATCGGAGAGGCTTTGCTGTTTAAACGATCTTGACCTTGCCCTTCGTGGCCCTGAACACGATCAGCATCGAGATGACCGTCGTCACCGAGAGGATCGTCGCCAGCGCCGCGGCGGTGCCGTCGCTCATGCGGACGACCTCCTGATAGATCGCGACCGCGATCGTCGAGGTCTTGCCCGAGTAGAGCATGATGGAGCTGGACAGCTCGTTGATGCAGGTGATCCAGCTGAGCACCGCGCCGGACATGATGCCCGGCAGCATCATGCGCGCCGTCATCGTGAAGAACGTCTTCATCGGCGATACGCCCAGGTTGATGGACGCCTCCTCCACCGACGGATCCATCTGGTACAGGAACGCGCTGCCCGAGCGCACGGTATACGGCAGCTTGCGCACGATGTAGGAGATGATCATGATCGCCGCCGTGCCCACCAGGATCAGCGGCTTGCGGTTGAACGCCACGATGAGGCCGATACCCAGAACAGAGCCCGGAATCACATACGGGAACATGATCAGCGTGTCGATGACGGTCGCCGCCTTGCCCTTCTTGCGCACCAGAACATAGGAAATCAGAATGCCCAGAATGACGATGAACACAATCGCCACCAGCGAGAACGCGTAGGTGTTGAAGATGTTCTGGCCCAGACGCTTGAGGATGGCGCGGTAGTTGTTGAGGTTGACGCCCTGCACCACGCCCGAGAAGCTGCGCTCCACGAACGACTGGCACACCACCACGAGCTGCGGCAGCAGCGCGAAGAAGATGACCAGATACACCGGGAAGGACGCCAGGAAGCGCTTCGCGCCGTGCAGCTGCGTCTCCTGCGGCGGGCGCAGCGTGCTCATGGTGTAGTTCTTCTTCTCCACCACCAGCTTCTGAAGCGCCAGCATGACCATCGAGCAGGCCACGATGACGACCGACAGCGCGGAGGCCATGTACGGGTCCGTCGCGCTCTCGGACATGTACTCATTGTACACGAGCACCGGCAGCACGGTATAGCCCTCGCCCAGCAGCATCGGCGTGCCGAAGTCCGCCAGACAGGTCATGAACACCATGATGCAGCCAGCCAGAATGGACGGCAGCACGACCGGCAGCGTGATGGTCATGATGCGTTTGAGCTTGTTCATGCCCAGGTTCTCCGCCGCCTCCTCCAGCGAGGAGTCGATGCTGTTCATCGCGCCGGAAGTGTACAGATACACATACGGGAACAGGTGGAGCGTGAACACGAAGATGATGCCGTTTCGACCGTAGATCGTGGGCGCGGGCAAGCCCAGCGCCGAGAGTGCCTGCGTCACCAGGCCGTTGCGGCCCAGCAGCACGATCCAGGAATACGCGCCGATGAACGGCGGGCTCATCAGCGACAGGATGATGAACACGTGCAGGACGTTCTTGCCCAGCACGTTGTAGCGCGTCATGACGTACGCGATGAACACGCCGATGACGCAGGCAAACAGCGTCGTGAACGAGCAGATGACCAGCGAGCGCAGCAGCGTGCGGTAATAGTATTTCTTGGTGAAGAAGCGCTGGAAGTTGTACAGCGTGACGCCCTCCACCTTGCTGGAAAAGACGCTCTTGGTCAGGATGGTGTAGAACGGATAGACGATAAACAGACACAGCGCGAGGATGACGCCGGCCTTGACGAAAAACCAGAAGTCGAGCTTGATCTTCCGGCGCGGGCGATCCGTCACTTGGAAAGCACCTCCTCGGCCTCGTTATAGAGGCTGATGCGCGTGGCGTCGAAGCTGATGAACACCTTCTCGCCCACCTCATGCACCTTGGCGGTATCCTTGGTGTACTCGTTGATGATGAGCGTCTGCCCGTCAAAAAGCTCCACCTCGTACTCGATGAAGTCGCCAAGGAACGTGGAGAACATCACCTTGCCCGGCATGCCCGCCTCGGAGAAGAAGAGCTGCTCCGGCCGCGCGGAAAGCTGGGCCTTGCCGGTGTAATCCTTCCTGACCGGCACGTCGATATCCAGCTCGCCCTTGATGGAGACCTTCGCCACGCCATTTTCGCACTTCGTCACGTCGCAGTTGAGGAAATTGCTCACGCCGATGAAGCCCGCGACGAACGGATTTTCCGGCTTGGCATAGATTTCGCTCGGCGTGCCGACCTGCATGACCCTGCCCTGGTTCATGACGGCGATGCGGTCGGAGATGGCCAGCGCCTCCTCCTGGTCGTGCGTCACGTAGATGGTGGTGATGCCCAGGCGGCGCTGGAGCTTCTTGATGATGGAGCGCATCTGCACGCGCAGCTTGGCGTCCAGGTTGGAGAGCGGCTCATCCATCAGCAGCACACTCGGCTCGATGACGAACGCGCGGGCCAGCGCAACGCGCTGCTGCTGACCGCCGGAGAGCTCGCTGGGCTTGCGCGAGGCCAGCGGCGCGATCTGCACCAGCTCCAGCGCCTCCTTCACGCGGCGGTCGATCTCCTTCTTGTCGACCTTGCGGGCCTTGAGGCCGTAGGCCACGTTCTCCTCGACGGTCAGGTGCGGAAAGATCGCGTAATTCTGGAACACCATGCCGATGTCGCGCTTGTGCGCGGGCACATCGTTGATGCGGTTTTCGCCGAAATAGAAATCGCCGCCCTCGATGGAGTTAAAGCCGGCGATCATGCGCAGCAGCGTCGTCTTGCCGCAGCCGGACGGTCCCAGCAGGGTGAAGAACTCGCCCTTTTCGATGTTCAGGGACACGCCGTGCAGCGCGGTAAAATCGCCGTAGCGCTTGACAGCATTTTTGATGATGACTTCGTTGCTCATTTCAGTACCTCTCTCCATTGGGCGGGCGCGCCGCCAGAATCACCGGCAGGCTGCCGGCGGCAACATCGACCATATAGCAAAAGAAGGGGGACACCGTGTGTCCCCCCATCCGTCGCAATACGGATTACTCCTCGGCTTCGATGGTCAGGTCGTTCCACTTCTCCACGATCTCGGCCTTGTTCTTGGCGGCGTACGCAAAGTCGTAGTTGCCCAGGTCGAGGGTGTCCAGGCCAACCAGGCCAACCGGGGTCAGATCGCTGCGAACCGGGCGGCGGGCCCAGTCAGCGTTCTGCGCGGTCTGGCACTCAAGGCCGGTAACGAAGTCGATGAACAGCTTGGCGTTGTCCGGGTTCGGGCAGTTCTTGATGAGCGCCACGCCGTCCGGCACCGCGGAGTTCTTCTCCGGGTACACATAGGCGATGTCCGGGTTGTCGTTGTAAAGCACGGCGGACTTCTCGATGGTCACGCCCACGGCATATTCGCCGGAAGCAACGAGCTTATGGCAGTTGCCGGAGGAATCCTGCACCTTGCCGTCCAGGTTCTTGATGAAGTTGAAGACCAGCTCCCAGCCCTCGTCGATGGTGTCCTTGGAGAAGAGCATGGTGCACAGCTGGGTGTACGCGGAGCCGGACTTCGCCGGGGAAGCGTACGCGATCTTGCCCTTGAGGGCCTCGTTGCACAGGTCGTCCCAGGTCTTGGGCACATCTTCCTCAGCGATGAGGTTCTTGTTGTAGATGAAGACCATCGGCAGCGGGGACTCGCCGATCCACATGTCGTCCGCGTCCTTGTACGCGTCGCCGATCACGTCGTCGTTCGCGCAGACATACGCGTCAAAGCAATCGACATAGCCGGCCAGGGTGTCCGCGCCGCCGCCCCAGAGGACGTCGCCCTGCGGATTCTCGCTCTCAGCGACGATGCGCTGGCAGAGCTCGCCGGTGCCGGCCGCGATGACCTGCACGTCGATGTCCGGATACGCGGCCTGGAACATCGCCACGCCGGCGTTGAGCGGATCCGCGTCATGCGGAGAATAGACGACGAGGCTGCCATCGGCCAGCGCCGCAGAAGCGGTCACCAGCAGCATCATCGCGAGGACGAGCGCAAAAAACTTTTTCATGATGAATACCCTCCTTTTGATTGACGGACGCTTTCCTGTCGTTCATCAAAGCGTCCCTTGCGGTTATGCTTATTGTACGCGCAGGAGCACAATGCTGTCAAGCAGATTTTACGCACAATTGACAATTTCTTTACAAATATGCTATCATAATGTGGTGAGCTTCCACACCGCAAGCAAAGGAGGACTGCCATGTCCCTGCTGTATTTCCTTGAGAATCTCCGCACGCCTGTTCTCAGCGGCTTCTTTTCCCTGATCACGCACTTCGGCGAGGAATCGCTGTTCATCGTCTTTGGCCTGCTGCTCTTCTGGTGCGTCGATAAGAAGGAGGGTTATTACCTCCTGTGCGTGGGGCTTCTGGGCACGGTGCTCAATCAGCTGCTCAAGCTGCTCTTCCGCATTCCCCGTCCCTGGGTGCGCGATCCGGATTTCACCATCGTGGAAAGCGCGCTCGCCGGCGCGACGGGCTACTCCTTCCCCAGCGGCCACACGCAGTCCAGCATCGGCGTGTACGGCGCAATCGCCCGGTGGACGAGCCGCAGGGCGGTGCGCATCCCCTGCATCGCGCTGTGCGTGCTCGTGCCGCTCTCGCGCATGTATCTGGGCGTGCACACGCCTTGGGACGTGGGCGTATCGGCGCTCCTCGCGCTGGCGCTGGTCTTTGGGCTCTATCCCCTCCTGCACGGCGCATGCGACGATCCCCGGCGCATGCGTCCGCTGCTTTGCGGCATGGCGCTGCTCTCCGCCGTTTATCTCGTGTTCGTGCTGTGCTTTCCCTTTCCTGCCGACGTGGACGCGGACAACCTCGCGCACGGCACAAAGAACGCCTACACCCTGCTCAGCTGCACGCTGGGCCTGCTCATGACCTGGGAGTTCGACCACAGGATGATCCATTTTGACACCCGTGCGCCGCTGTCCGTTCAGGCGGTCAAGCTCATCGCCGGCCTCGTGCTTCTAATGGGCATCAAGGCGGGGATCAAAGCCCCGCTTCACGCGCTGTTTGGCGGTCATTACCTGGCTGACGGCGTGCGCTATTTCCTCGTGGTCGCGTTTGCCGGCTGCATCTGGCCGCTGACGTTCCCGTGGCTGAACAAAGCGCTGTCCAAATAACCGCATATGACCAAAGAGGCGCCGCAGGTTCTTCCCGCAGCGCCTCTTGTTTTGCGTCAGATATTTTCAAGGATTTCCACCACGTCGAGCACCCGCTTTTTGGGCACCAGCGTGGACGGCTCGCCGCGCTTCGCGCAGGCCAGCAGGTGCGAAAGCTCCCGGAGGAACCAGCCGCTCCTGCCCAGGTTGATGCCGCAGTCCACCTGAACCGGTTCGGAAATATCGAACCTCGTCACCTCGCCGTCGTCCGCGTAGCCGGTCACGCCGTTCGCGTCGCAGATCAGCATGCCGCGCTCGAAGTACACGCGCCAGCGCGCGGTGAACGGAATCGCCGCGTTGAACCAGGCAGCCTCCGCGCAGACGTTCAGGCCGCTCTTGTAGGCATAGAGGAAACGGTACTGCTCCGCATACGCCTTGCCCCGGCCCGCGCATTCGGTGAAGGTCACCCCGTCCGGCTTGCCGAACAGGCTCACGATCACATCGAGATCGTGGATATGCAGGTCAAACGGCAGCAGGCCGCTCTTTTCCTTGTCCAGCAGCCATCCGCCCTGCGACCACTTCGGGCAGGCGGTCAGCCGCTCAAAGCAGCCGTCCAGCGGCTCGCCGTAGCGCTTGGTCTTGACGACCTCGCGCAGCGTCTCCACCTCGCGCGTGAACTGAAGCACCTGCGCAATGTACAGCTGCACGCCGTTTTCCTCAGCCGCTGCATACATGGCTTCTGCGTCCGCAAGGTGCAGCGCGACGGGCTTTTCGCAGATGATGTGCTTCCTCTGTGCCGCCGCCTCCAGCACGAGCGGCTTGTGCAGGTAGGTCGGTGCGCACACGTCGATCACATCGACCGGCTCTTTTGCGCAGGCCTCCGCGATGGACGCGTAGATCGGCAGGCCCCACGACGCGGCCGACGCCCGGTCGCTCTCGGATCTGCCCACGCACGCGACAACGCTCGCGTCCGCGATGTGCTTGTAATTCATGTAGTGGCAGGTGCCCATGCCGCCCAGGCCAACGAGCAGAATGTTCATGCTTTGCCCTCCTTAGAGCGTAAAGCCCTGCGCGAGCAGATACGCCGCGCTGTCCTTGACCGCCTGATTGACCTCGTCCAGATCCTTGGGGCCCTTCGCCGTGAACTCGATCTCGATGCTGAACGGGCTGTCATTCCCGGCTTCCTCGAGCTCCTTGAAAAATCTCGGGAAATCCACGCGGCCCTTGCCGACCGCCGGGAAGTCCCAGACGTCGTCCGCGCCGGCCTTGTCCTTGAGGTGGACATACGCCACGTCGCCGATGCAGGTCTTCAGATCCTCGCACGGATCGACGCGGCCATAGAAGATCACGTTCGCCGTGTCGTAGTTGACCCTGACGCGCTCGCTGCCCACGAGCCTGACGATCTCGGAAAGCACCCTGCCGGTGCCGTGCTCCCTGCCGTGCGTCTCCAGCACGAGCGTAAGGCCATACTTTTCAAGATGCGGCACCAGCGCCGCGATATGCCGGGCCACGGTCTCGTTATCCGCCACGGCGTTGTCCTTCAGGTGGGCCTCGCCGATGGAGCTGACGATATAGTCGCAGCCGAAGAATGCCGCCAGACGGATGTTCTTCAGAAAGTCGCCGATGCGCTCGGTATCCATCAGGTTGCAGTGGCCGCTCATGGCGAAGGGCTTGAGGCCATAGCGATCGAGCATGTCCTTCACGGCCAGCAGGCGTTCAAAGCTCTGATCCGGGAACACATGCTCCGTCCATCCCTTGGTCGCCGTCAATTCAATGTAGTGAAAGCCCGCCGCCGCGATGCCCTCGATCGCCTCTTCAATCGAAAAGCCGTGGTAGCAGTTGGAATTGACCGCAATGATTCTGTTCATGAGAAAGACTCCCTTCTTCGCTTCGCGCTGACCAAAGCAGCTCAGCAGTTGACCGTAATGGCGCAGCCCTTTTCGGAGGACTCGATCGCGGCGAACACCGCGCGCATTGCCGTCAGCGCGCTCTCGCCGGTGATGTACGGCACGCTTTCATCAAGGATGGAATCGATGAACAGATCGATCACGCCGGATGCGGTCTGGTTGTCGTTGGTCTGGATCTGATCGACGTCAAAGTACTCGGTCTCGCCGCTTCTCTTGACCAGCACGAGCGTATGCTCCGGATGATCGTAGATGCGCAGCACGCCCTCGGTGCCCCAGAGCACGGTGGAATTGTCCTCCGCGCCGTAGTCCGTCCAGGAGACGGTCATGGTACCCATGGCGCCGCCGTTCAGCCGGTAGATACAGAAGGCGTTGTCGTCCACGGTGATCGGGGTACCGTCGGCAAACCTCTTGTCCAGCACGCCCAGCTTTGCGCTGACCTCGACGATCGTCTGGCCGGTCAGGTACTGGATGAGGTCGGTCTTGTGCACGCCCAGATCGGCCATCGCGCCCATCGCGGCGCGCTTCTTGTCAAAGAACCAGGTGTTCAGGCCCGGATCGACGCTCCACGTTTCGGGGCCGGCATGGCAAAACGCGGTCTTGAACGTGAGCACCTTGCCGATCGCGCCCGCGTCGATCAGCTCCTTCGCCTTCCTGTGTGCGCCGGCCAGCCGCTGATTCTGGCCGATCATCAGGTGCTTGCCCGCCGCCCTGGCCGCTTTCACCATGGCCTCGCAGTCCTCAAGCGTCGTGGCCATCGGCTTCTCGCACAGCACGTGCTTGCCCGCCTTGAGCGCCGCGATGGTGATCTCCGCGTGGCTGGTGTTGGAGGAGCATACGCTCACCGCGTCCACGTCGGAGGCCAGCAGCGCCTCGACGGACGGATAGGCCGTCGCGCCGTACTGCTCCGCCAGCGCCTTCGCGCGCTCGAGGTTGATGTCGTACAGCGCCGTAATGGTACAATTCGGGTTCGCCGCATACTCGGGCAGGTGACGCACCTGGCCGATCTTGCCGCAGCCGATCAAACCGATTTTTATCATCAGAATCTCTCCTTTATTGACATACTTCGGGGACGTTAGGGCTGCCGATCCGGGAAGCCGGCATAGTCGCGCAAGCGCTCCTTGCCGTTTCCGACGCTCCGTCTGTCTTTATCCGCCACTGGCGGTGACAGACTCCGGTCCCAAACCCCGCCTGAGGGACCTCGTCCCTCAGACTCCCTTCTTTGCTTCGCGCGTACAGAAGCCATTGAGAATCAAATCAGCATGAGATGCAAAGATGGATTAACTGTTCTTCTCCTTCTTCTGCAGCAGCACCGCCGCGATGACGATGAAGCCCTTGAACGCCTCGCGCAGGAACGGCGGAACGCCCATCAGGTTGAGCAGGTTGTTCATGACGGCGATGATCAGCATGCCCAGCACGGTGCCCAAGATCGAGCCCTTGCCGCCCGACATGCTCGTGCCGCCGACGACGACCGCCGCGATGGCGTCCATCTCATAGCCGCTGCCCGCGTTGGCATAGTCCATGGAGCCGATGCGCGCCACCTGGATGATCGCCGCGATGGAGACCATGATGCCGGAAAGCACGTACACCATCGCCGTCACCTTCTCCACGTTGATGCCGGAGAGGCGCGCTGTGCGCTCGTTGGAGCCGATGGCGTACACATGGCGGCCAAAGGTCGTCTTCTTGGAGACGATGTGCAGCAGCACTGCCAGCACCAGCCAGTAGATGATCGGCAGGATGACCTGACCGCCGATCTTGGTATTGGCGATCGCCAAGAACTGCGTGGGCACCTTCACGCTCGCGGTCTGCATCACCTGCTGCGTCACACTGCGGCAGATCTTCATCATGCCCAGCGTTGCGATGAACGCCGGCAGCTTCTGCTTGGCGATCAGGAAGCCGGACACGCCGCCCAGCGCGCAGCCCATCAGGATGCAGGCGATGATGCCGATGATGAACGCCGGCACGCCGGTGATGCCGATGCTCGTCAGCAGGCCCGTGGGATAGCTGTTCACGCAGACCATCAGCACCGCGCCGACGGCGACCAGCGTGGAGCCAACCGCCAGGTCGATGCCGCCGGAGATGATGACGAACGTCATGCCCAGCGCGACGATGCCGACGCTGGCGTTGTTGCGCAGGATGTTGATCCAGTTGCGGGACCAGTGGGAGAACCACGCGCCGACGCTCTCGAAATCAAAGCCCAGCGCGAGCGTCTGCAGAATGATCATCAGCACCAGCACGCACGCGGTGGAGAAGATCGGATTGGTTTTCCACTGCACAACCGCCTTGTGCAGAATCGTTTCATTTTTTGCGTTTGTCCGCTGTGTCATGGTGATTAACTCCTCTCCACTTCTTAGCCGCCGGTTGCCAGGCGCATCATTTCATGCTCGTTCATCGTCTCGCCCGCAACCTGCGCGCGGACCGTGCCGTGGTACATCACCAGCGCGCGGTCGCAAAGCCGGATGATCTCCTGCGCCTCGCTGCAAAGCACCACGACCGCCACGCCCTGCGCTGCGAGCCGGAGGATGATCTCGTAGATCTCCTCCTTCGCGCCGACGTCCACGCCCTGCGTCGGGTTATCCAGAATCAGCAGGCTCGGGTTCGCGCTGAGCCACTTGGCCAGCACCACCTTCTGCTGGTTGCCGCCGGACAGGCTGGTGATGGAGTCCGTCTCCTTCCCCATCTTGATGCGCAGCTCCTTTTTCTGCTTGCCAAACTGCGCCAGCTGCTCCTTTGTCTGAATGATGCCATGCCGGGTGAGTCTGGGCAGGGTGACGATGGAGCCGTTCTCCAGGATGTTCATGTCCTTGATGATGCCGTTTTCCTTGCGGTTGCGCGGCAGATAGCCGATGCCCAGCCCGAGCGCCTGCTGCGTGGAGGTAATCGTCACGGGCTTGCCGTGCATGTAGATCTGGCCCTGGTATTTGCCCTGCGCGCCGAACACCGTGCGGAACAGCTCGCTCCGTCCGTCGCCCAGCAGGCCCGTCACGCCGAGCACTTCGCCCGCGCGGACGCTCAGGCTCACGTCGCGGAAGTACGGCTCCTGCGTCAGCTTTTCGATGCGCAGCACCTCGTCGCCCAGCGGCGCGCAGCCCTCCTTCGCGCCGGTGCGCACCTCGTGGCCGACCATGTCGCGCGCGATCTCCGCGATGCTCGTGTCCTTCACATAGCCGTCGGCCACCATCACGCCGTCGCGCAGCACGGTATAGCGGTCGCAGATCTCCATGACCTCGCGCAGCTTGTGCGAAATGAAGACCACGCCGACCTTCTGCGCCCTGAGCGTGCGCAGCATATCAAAAACGCGCTCGATCTCCGGATCGGTGAGCGACGTCGTCGGTTCATCCATGATGATGATCGACGCGTTCATCATCAGCGCGCGTGCAATTTCGACAATCTGTTTGAAGGACGCATCCAGCGTGGAAACCATCGCGCCGGGATCGACGTCGATCTCCATCTTCTCAAAGAGCGCTTTCGTCTGCTGGTACATCGCCGCGTGATCGAGGAATCCGCTTCTCTTTTTCAGTTCGCGGCCGATGAACATGTTTTCATACACGGGAAGGTCGTTGATCAGGTTCAGCTCCTGATGGATGAACGCGATGCCCGCGTTCAGCGACTGGGCGGGATTGGCAAAGGACACCTGTCTGCCGTCCAGCTCGATCGTGCCCCTGTCCGCAGGCAGCACACCGCCCAGGATGTTCATCAGCGTCGATTTGCCCGCGCCGTTTTCGCCCAGCAGCGCGCAGATTTCCCCCTCGTTCAGGTGAAAATCGACGCTCTTGAGCACGTCGTTCGCGCCGAAGGACTTGACAATCCCTTTCATGGTCAGATTCATGCGTTCACATCCGTTCTGTGAAGTGTTTCACGTTGATCTCAGATTCTTCTAGAAAGAAAGGGCCATGGCAAAGCCACGGCCCTTTTGGCAGTTACGGATTAGTAGATGGTGTTGGCCGGGTCGAGGTACTCGTCAACATTCTCCGCGGACACGATCTGGGACGGGATCACCTTGACGGCTTCCACGGTCTCGCCGCCGACGACAGCGATGGCCACATCCATGCAGTCCTTGATCATCAGCGGGCTGTACAGCGCGGAGCAGGCGCCGATCTGGTCAGCCTTCTCCTTGATGATGCCGAAGTACTCCTGGCATCCGCCGCCGCCGGTGATGGCCTTGATCTCGGTACGGCCGGCGTCGTCAATCGCCTGCAGCGCGCCGATGGAGGTCTCATCGTCCAGAGAGAAGACGGCGTCGATCTTCGCGTTGGCGGTCAGGATGTCCGCCATATCCTTGAGGCCGTCCTCGCGGGTGAACGCGGTGGCGTACTCGATGATCTGAACGTTCGGGGCGATCTCGGCCATGGTCTCGGTGAAGCCCTTCATGCGGAGCTCGGAGACGGAGCCGGAGGACGGAACCGGCAGCGCCACGACGGTGCCCTCGGTGCCGATCTTCTCAACGATGTACTTCGCGCCGGCAACGCCCATGGACTCGTTGTCGCCGGTGACCTTGTAGATGCCCTCGGCCGGGATGTCCATGTCGAACGCCACGACGGTGATGCCCGCGTCAATCGCGGCCTGCGCGGCGACTTCCATGCCGGTCCACTGCGGCGCGATGACCAGCGCCTGCGCGCCCCAGAGCGTCGCCTCGTCGATCTGCGTGGTCATCTCTTCCGCGTTGGAGCTGGTGTAGAGCTTGTACTCGATGGTGCCCGCAGCCTCGAGCTCCTTGCAGTACTGCTCGGCATTGTAGGTGATGCCGCCGACCCAGCCGTGCGTCACAGCGGGCACGAGCACGCCGATCTTCACGGTCTCAGCCTGCGCGAACGGGATCAGGCCCAGGCAAAGCACGAGCGCCACAACGATAGCAAGAATCTTCTTCACAACAGTTTCCTCCTTAAAAAAGTTGTTTTCTTCCGGTATCCGCCCCGGAACGGCCTGCTGTGAGCAAACAAAATACACAGAGGAACCGTGTTTTGTTTGTTCACTTGCGCTAAGGGTATGATAGCATGCCGTCACCGCTTTGTCAATTCGTGTGATTCGTTTTCATAAGTTTACATTTCCTTCAAGCGTTCACTTTTTTCGATTTTCCTCTCCGTCCCGCCGCATTCTCAAGCGCGCGCCATGAAAATTTATCATTGTTGGTTTGACACGGTTTACATTCTCAATCGTTTGATGCTATAATGAACTCAGCTTATCGGAAGGGCGGGGGCGTCGATGAAGAGAAAGGGAGCGGAACCGACGATCAAGGACGTCGCGCGCAGGGCCGGCGTCTCCATCGCCACCGTCTCCCGGGTGCTCAACGACAGCGCTACCGTGCGCCTGTCCACCGCGCAGAAGGTCGCCGAGGCGATGGATGCGCTGGGCTACCCGCGCGAGCTGCCCGCCGCCGGGCGCGTCAACCAGCTGGTCATCGCCGTGCTGCCCAATCTGTCCAATCCCTTCTATGCCGAGATCATCCTCGGGCTGCAGACCTCTGCCAAGTCCCACAATCTCGACGTGCTGCTCTATCCGGAGGGCAATGTCGAGCGCCACGCCTCGCAGCTGGCCGCACTGCTGCGCATGACCAACGCCTGCGGCCTCATCCTACTCTCCCCCGTGACGCAGCGCGCCGTGCTTGACGAGCTCAACCTGCTCGCCCCGCTGGTGCAGTGTGCCGAATACAACGAGGACAGCCCGCTGCCGTATGTGGGCGTCGACGATATCTCCGCCGCGCGCAACGCCACCGAAACGCTGCTGCGCGCCGGGCGCAGGCGCATCGCGCTCATCAACGGCCCAGAGAAATACAAATATGCGCGCCACCGCCGCCAGGGCTATGAGGAAGCGCTGCGCCAGGCCGGCTATCCCGTCGATCCGCTGCTGGAAGCCAACGTGACCGAGATGGGCTTTGACAGCTCCATGGCTGTCGCCCAGCAGATGCTGCTGGCCAAGGAGCGCCCCGACGCGATCCTCGCCGCCAGCGACATGTACGCCGCCGCCGTGGTCAAGGCCTCCGTGATGGCCGGCCTGCGCATCCCGCAGGATCTGGCGCTGATCAGCTTTGACAATACCTACATCTCACAGATGCACCATCCCAGCGTCACAAGCGTCAATCTTCCCCGCTTCCAGCTGGGCTACATGGCCATGGAGGTGCTCGCCGAGCGCATGGTCAGCACCGCGTCCGATGAGCCCAAGCAGTTCCTGCTCAAGACCGAGCTGGTGCTGCGCGATTCCGTGTAGTTTTGCAGACGGACACGCCTGCCGATGATAGAGTTCACAAGGAGGAATGAACATGAAACTCGGTTTTGTCAGCGCAATTCTGGACGGCTGGACGTTCGAGGAGATGATTGACACCGCCAGCGAGATGGGCTATGCCTGTGTGGAGGTCGCCTGCTGGCCCTGCGGCAAGGCGGAGCGCCGCTATGCGGGCGTGAGCCACATCAACGTGGACGAGCTTACCGACGAGAAGGTCGCCTACATTCAGGATTACTGCGCAAAGAAGAATGTGGAGATCTCCTCTCTGGCGTTCTACCCCAACACCATGGACGGCAACCTGGAAAAGCGTGAGGCCGCCGTGGCGCATCTCAAGAAGGTCATCTGCGCCAGCGCGAAGCTCGGCGTGAACATGGTCACCACGTTTATCGGCCGCGACCAGACGAAGTCCGTCGAGGAGAACCTCGAGCTTGTGAAGGAAATCTGGCCGCCGATCGTCGCCCTCGCCGAGGAAAAGGGCGTGAAGATCGCCATTGAAAACTGCCCGATGCTCTTTGGCCGCGATCAGTGGCCGGGCGGACAGAACCTGATGACCACCCCCGCCATCTGGCGCAAGGTGTTTGAGATTCTCCCCTCCCCGAACCTGGGCATCAACTACGATCCTTCCCACTTCGTCTGGCAGATGATCGATTACATCCACCCGCTCTACGAGTTCAAGGACAAGATCTTCCACGTCCACTACAAGGACATCAAGCTCTATCCGGACAAGCTGCGCGAGGTCGGCATCATGGCCTATCCGCTCGACTTCATGAGCCCGAAGCTGCCGGGTCTGGGCGACGTCGACTGGGGCAGGTACGTCTCCGCCCTCACCGACATCGGCTACGACGGCTGCACCTGCATCGAGGTCGAGGACCGCGCGTTCGAGGGAAGCCGCGAGAAGGTGCTCGATTCCCTGCGCCTCTCCAAGCGCTACATGGAGCAGTTTGTGATTTAAGCGCTCTTTCCATGTCATAAAGACAAGACCATCGGCCTTCGCCGATGGTCTTGTTTGATGCAGTTTACTTGCCCTCGAGCTTGTCGAGCATGTCCCACACGCCCAGCATGTACATGATACCCAGTGCGCGGTCATACAGGCCGTAGCCCGGACGGCAGCTGCCCGGGCCCTCGCCCCAGAGCTGGCGGCCATGATCCGGACGGATATAGCCCTCGTAGCCGCAGTCATGGTAGGCCTTGAGGATATCCAGAATGCCGGTGTCGCCGTCGCAGTCGCGGTGGCTGGCCTCGGAGAAGTCGCCGTTCTCGAAGTGCTTGACGTTGCGGATGTGCGCAAAGGCAATGCGGTCGCAATGCTTGCGGACGATATCGGCGACGTTGTTCTTCGGATCCGCGTTCAGGGAACCGGAGCACAGCGTGAGGCAGTTGTACGGATTGTCGACCATCTTGAGGAAGCGGTCGATGTTCTCCGCGCTGGTCAGCAGGCGCGGCAGACCGAAGATATCCCACGGCGGATCGTCCATGTGGATGGCCATCTTGATGTCGCACTCCTCACAGGTGGGCATAATCGCCTCGAGGAAGTACTTCAGGTTCGCCCAGAGCTTCTCATGATCGACGTCGGCATAGGCCTTGAACAGCTCGTCCAGCTTCGCCATGCGCTCCGGCTCCCAGCCCGGGAAGGTCATGTTGTACTTCTCGGTGAAGCTCATGATATAATCCGCCATGGCCTTGTAGTCATTCTGGATCATATCCTTCTGATAGAAGAGCGCAGTCGAGCCGTCGCCGACCGGGTGGAAGAGATCGGTGCGGGTCCAGTCAAAGATCGGCATGAAGTTGTAGCAGATCACCTTGACGCCAAACTTGGACAGGTTGCGGATGCACTGCTTGTAGTTCTCGATGTACTTGTCGCGGGTCGGCAGACCGATCTTGATATCGTCATGCACGTTGACGGATTCGACAACATCCATGTTGAAGCCGTACGGCTCCAGCTGCTTCTGCACTTCAGCGATTTCTTCGACGGTCCAGATTTCGCCGGGCATCTTGTTGTGAAGCGCCCACACGATGCTGGTGACGCCGGGAATCTGCTTGATATCGGCCAGGCTGATCTTGTCGTTGCCTTCGCCGTACCAACGGAAACCCATCTGCATCGGCATAAGAATTCCTCCTATCAAATGAACTTGATCCTCCTAGAATCTAAGCGGATCATCGTAGTTACAGCAATTATACCATAAAACCTTCTCCGCTGGCAATCCGCTGAAGCAAGTTCAGCAAAAATGCGCATCCAAAGCCAAAATACAACATGTTCCCTCACGACAGCAAAAAGAAACCCGGCAGATTTCTCTGTCGGGCTTCTCTAATGGTCTCTCTATTACAGCTGCGGGCCGGCGGCGACCAGGGACTTGCCCTCGTCATTGCCGGTGTACTTCACGAAGTTCTTGATGAAGCGGCCAGCCAGATCCTTCGCCTTGGTCTCCCACTCGGAAGCGTCGGCGTAGGTGTCGCGCGGGTCGAGGATCGCCGGATTGACGCCCGGCAGGGAGGTCGGAACCTCGAGGTTGAACATCGGAATGGTCTTGGTCTCGGCCTTGAGGATATCGCCGCTCAGGATCGCATCGATGATGCCGCGGGTATCCTTGATGGTGATGCGCTTGCCGGTGCCGTTCCAGCCGGTGTTGACCAGATACGCCTTCGCGCCGTTGGCTTCCATCTTCTTGACGAGCTCCTCGCCGTACTTGGTCGGATGCAGCTCCAGGAACGCCTGGCCAAAGCACGCGGAGAAGGTCGGGGTCGGCTCGGTGATGCCGCGCTCGGTGCCGGCCAGCTTCGCGGTGAAGCCGGACAGGAAGTAGTACTTCGCCTGCTCCGGGGTCAGGATGGAGACCGGCGGGAGGACGCCGAACGCGTCAGCAGACAGGAAGATGACGTTCTTCGCAGCCGGCGCCGCGGAGATCGGACGGACGATGTTCTTGATGTGGCTGATCGGGTAGGACACGCGGGTGTTCTCGGTGACGGACTTGTCGTCGAAGTCGATCTTGCCCTCGGCATCCACGGTCACGTTCTCCAGCAGCGCGTTGCGCTTGATGGCGTTGTAGATGTCCGGCTCGGACTCCTTGTCAAGGCCGATGACCTTCGCGTAGCAGCCGCCCTCGAAGTTGAAGACGCCGTTGTCATCCCAGCCGTGCTCGTCGTCGCCGATCAGCAGGCGCTTCGGGTCGGTGGACAGGGTGGTCTTGCCGGTGCCGGAGAGGCCGAAGAACAGCGCGGTGTTCTCGCCGTTCATATCGGTGTTGGCGGAGCAGTGCATGGCCGCAATGCCCTTGAGCGGGAGATAGTAGTTCATCATGGAGAACATGCCCTTCTTCATCTCGCCGCCGTACCAGGTGTTGATGATGACCTGCTCACGGCTGGTGATGTTGAAGGCGACGCAGGTCTCGGAGTTGAGGCCCAGCTCCTTGTAGTTCTCCACCTTCGCCTTGGAGGCGTTGTAGACGACGAAGTCCGGCTCAAAGTTGGCGAGCTCTTCCTCGGTCGGCACGATGAACATGTTCTTCACGAAGTGAGCCTGCCAGGCAACCTCCATGATGAAGCGGATGGCCATGCGGGTGTCCTTGTTGGCGCCGCAGAAGGCATCCACGACGAACAGGCGCTTGCCGGTCAGCTGCTTGATTGCGAGATCCTTAACAGTCTTCCAGGTCTCCTGGGTCATCGGATGGTTGTCGTTCTTGAACGCATCGGAGGTCCACCACACGGTGTCCTTGGAGTTCTCGTCCATGACGATGAACTTATCCTTGGGGGAACGGCCGGTGTAGATACCGGTCATGACGTTCACGGTGTCCAGCTCGGTCACCTGGCCCTTGTCGTAGCCTTCCAGCTCCGGCTTGGTCTCCTCTTCGAAGAGCATCTCGTAAGACGGATTGTAGACAATCTCAGTCGCATCGGTGATGCCATACTTGGTCAGATCAATCTTAGCCATGTTGCACGCTACCTCTTTCCTTCAATACAATGGTCATCATGTCTGATGGTTCCACAGATACGGAATACAGGCTGCCTTTCTCCAAGCCCCTGTACCCTCATGATACAATTCATATGATACACCACTGTCCTGGCAAAATCAAGATATTCTACAAGAAATTCACATTTCTGTCACGAGTACGCAATCCCGCCCGATATTTTTTAAACAAAAGGCATAAGGCGAAACGTATGGGGGCCATTCGTTCCGTCAAAGACAGACTGCACCCCGCTTTTATCCCCAGCAAACGGGTTGGCTTGACCGCCGCATGATCCGCATTTGTTTTTTGGTAATCATTGCGTTTTCCTCCTTATTTTCGCCTAAATCGGTTTAAATGTTAAGAGGAACACACGATTATCGGCAAAATCGTTTGACACGATTGGAATCCTTATCCCAGCACACGATTTTTTGCTTAGTTATAAGATAAGAAAAAGGAACCTAGCAATAACTAGGTTCCTCATGGCGGAGAGTTTGGGATTTGAACCCAAGGACGGGTATCAGCCGTCACACGATTTCCAGTCGTGCGCCTTAGACCACTCAGCCAACTCTCCATCTGTTTGGCTGCTGCTCAATCAGCGAGATTTATTATACAACCAATCGTGCGATCTGTCAACAAGAAAATTGAAGAAAAAGTAAATTTCGCTGTTTCGCCGATAACCCTGTGTATGAAAAGCGCCGTCGGAGCGGATCCTTCGATCCATATCAAGCGGCGCTTTCCTGCTGCCGGTTTTCCCATCCGGCCTGCCCGTGAAATAGGTTTTCTCAGCTCTTCATCTTTGGCTTGAAGATCAGCGCGGCGAAATAGCCGAAGAACACCGCCGCGGCAATGCCGCCCGCGCCCGCGATCACGCCGCCGGTGAACGCGCCGAGGAGGCCGTCGCTCTTGGCTCCCTCCATTGCGCCGTTGGCCAGGACATAGCCAAAGCCCGTCAGGGGCACGGTAGCTCCGGCTCCGGCAAAGTCGATCACGGGCTTGTACAGCCCCAGCGCGCCCAGAATGACACCCGCAGTCACATAGCCTACCAGAATCCGCGCGCTGGTCAGCTGCGTCTTCATAATCAGAATCTGGCCGAACGCGCAGATGAGCCCGCCGACAAAGAACGCCTTGACGTACATCAGCAGAATTTCAGAAATCTCCATGACGTCATTCCTCCCTATGCTCCAGCACAATCGCGTGCGCCACGCCCGGAATGCTCTCTCCTTGCATGGTCGAGGTCGGGCTGAGCAGCGCACCTGTCGCCATGAAGTACACCCGGCGCAGCTGCCCGCTGGCCAACTGCGGCAGGATGTGCGCGCAGAGCATGCTGGCCGCGCAGCCGCAGCCGCTTCCGCCGCAGTGCGTATCCTGCGACGGTGAAAAGATCTGGCAGCCGCAGTCAAAGAGCTTGTCCTCCTGCACATCAACGCCCTTCTGCTCCAGCAGCTCGATGAGCAGATCACGGCCCAGATGCCCCAGATCGCCCGTGACAACCAGATCAAAATCGTCAAAGCTGCGCTGCGTATCCTTAAAATGCGCCAGCAGGGTGTCCGCCGCCGCAGGCGCCATCGCCGCGCCCATGTTGTTCTGATCGGCAATGCCCAGATCAAGCACCTTGCCGCAGGTCGCGTGCGTCGCAACAATCTTCGCCTGTTGCGCTGCGGGTCCGCCGGAGAGCATGACCGCGCCCGAACCGGTCACCGTCCACTGTGCCGTGGGCGTGCGCTGGTTGCCCAGCTCCAGCGGCGCGCGGTACTGGCGCTCTGCCGTACAGAAGTGGCTGCACGTCGAACAAATGAGCCGATCCGCAAAGCCGCCGTCCGCGATCATGCTGCCAATGGAGAGCGACTCGGACATCGTCGAGCATGCGCCATAGAGCCCGTAGAACGGGATTTCAAGGTTTCTCGCGGCAAAGCCTGCCGAGATGATCTGGTTGAGCAGATCGCCCGCCAGGAGCATCTGGACGTCTCCAAGTGTGCAGCCCGCGTGCTGCGCGCAGAGCTTCACTGCCGTCTCCAGGATGCTCCGCTCCGCCGCTTCAAACGATTGCTCGCCGTTGAGCTCATTGGGGATCACCACGTCAAATTGCCCGCCATACGGGCCTTCCTTCTCCTTCTGTCCGACGACGCTCGCCCAGGCGATTACGCCGGGCCTGTTGGTCAGGCACACGGTACGCGTACCCATTCGCTTGCTCACAGTTCTCCCACCCATCCGCGTTTTGACCGTAGGATGGCGTTTTTTCGCGGAAACTATGCGCCGCATGCCAACAGGCAGCCTACGGATGCTTTCTCCGAAGGCTGCCTGTCTCATGTTATTGATGCGTTGGGCTGCCGCCCAAACCCGCTTGGGGATTTCATCCCCAAACCCCTATTTTGCTTCGCGCGGATGAAAGGGACATGCTGGGTCACTCCACGGTCACGCTCTTGGCCAGGTTGCGCGGCTTATCCACATCCAAGCCCTTGGCGCAGCTGATGTAATACGCCAGCAACTGCAGCGGCACGACGGCCAGAGACGTGGCAAAGAGCGGATCCGTCCTGGGCACATAGACGGTGAAATTGACCGTGTCCTCGATGGCGTACTGTCCGTAGGTCGTCAGGCCGAAGAGATACGCGCCGCGGCTGCGCGCTTCTGTCATGTTGGAAACCACCTTTTCAAAGAGCTCCGGCTGGGTCGCCACACCGACAACCAGCACGCCGTCCTCGATCAGGCTGATGGTGCCATGCTTGAGCTCGCCCGCCGCATACGCCTCCGAGTGAATATAGCTGATCTCCTTGAGCTTGAGGCTGCCCTCCAGGCTGATCGCATAGTCCAGTCCTCTGCCGATGAAAAACACGTCCTTGCAGGCCGCCATCTTGTTGGCAAACCACTGCACGCGCTCCTTGTCGGAGAGCACGCGCTCAATCTTGTCCGGCAGGGCCAGCATGTCGTCGATGAGCTGTGCCTGGCGCGCCTCGTCGATCTGCCCGCGCGCGGAAGCGAGCTTGACCACGATCAGATACAGCGCGCAAAGCTGCGTCGAATAGGCCTTGGTCGTCGCCACGGAAATCTCCGGCCCGGCCCAGGTGTACATGACCGCGTCCGCCTCGCGCGCAATCGAGGAGCCTACGACGTTCACCACCGCCAGCGTGCGCACGCCGCGCTCCCTGCACAGGCGCAGCGCCGCCAGGCTGTCCGCCGTTTCGCCGCTCTGGCTGATGAGGATCACCAGCCCATGCTCCTCCAGGATCGGATCGCGGTAGCGGAACTCGCTTGCCAGATCAACCTCGCAGGGCACATGCGCCAGCTGCTCCATGACGATCCGGCCCACGCAGGCCGCGTGATACGCCGAGCCGCAGCCAACCATGTAGACGCGTGAAATGCCGGCAAGGTCCTCGTCGGTCAGCCCGGTTTCGCTCAGGTCGATCCAGCGCTTTCCCTCCTCTTCCTTGATGCGCGGGGACAGCGTGTCGCGGACGGCGCGCGGCTGCTCGTGGATTTCCTTCATCATGAAATGCTCATAGCCGTCCTTTTCGGCGGCGGCGGCATCCCATTGGATCTCCGTGACCGGCTTTTCGATCTCCTCGCAGTCGATGTTGTAGATATGGCGCTCGTCCCTGGTGAGGCAGGCGATCTCGTCGTTGCCGATGTACACCACATTGCGCGTGAAGCCCAGCACCGCGGGTACGTCGGAGGCGATCATGTGACCGTGCATCTCCTCCGAGCAGCAGCCCACGATCAGCGGACTGTCCTTTCGGGCGGCGTACAGCACGCCCGGCTGATCGCCGAAGAGAATGCCCAGCGCATAGCTGCCGCGTACGCGGATCATCAGGCGATGAATCGCCTCGAGCGCGCGTTCCCGCGGCGACAGTCCGCCGCCCATGCTCTCCGCGTAATAGCTGTCCAGCAGCAGGCAGGCGGCTTCCGTGTCGGTCTGCGTCTTGAAGACGTAGCCCCTGCGCTGCAGCGCCGTGCGGATTTCCTGATGGTTCTCGATGATGCCGTTGTGCACCAGCACGACGCGCTTGTCCTTTGAATCGTGCGGGTGCGCGTTAATGGTGCTCGGCTCGCCGTGCGTCGCCCAGCGCGTATGGCCCACGCCGCAGCAGCCCCGCACCGCGCGGCCGGAATCCGTCATCTCCATCAGGTTTTTGAGTCTTCCCTTGGCCTTGACCACCTCGATGCGCGGCGCACCCTCATCGCGCACCGCGATGCCCGCGCTGTCGTAGCCGCGGTATTCCAGACGAGTGAGTCCCTCAAGCAAGATGGGCGCGGCCTGACAGCAGCCGGTATACCCGACAATTCCACACAAAATGCATCCTCCGTTCCGGTTCATCCCGAAGATGTCTCCACAAGTATATGCGCCGATGAAGCGCCGAATTCGCATCTTCACCGTCTTTGACTTGCATATCTTAACAGATTTAATTTATTCTGTCAAGTTCTTCGGTTTTGTGCAAGGAATCCAATTCATTTTGTGCCACAATTCCTGACGCGTACCCCGATCGGACGAAGCGCCGGAAATCCTGAGGACACACTGCGCTAGACCGACTTGCGTCCCCCACTGAGGCCGCTCGCCTGATCCGGGCGGTCGAAGCCGATGCTTGATTTACACAACAAAAAACCCTCCCAATGGGAGGGGATCAAGCGTGAGAATTACTCAGCCTTGGCCAGCACGCGCGCCATACGCGCCTTCTGACGGTTCGCGGCATTCTTAGAGATAACGCCCTTCGCAGCGGCCTTGTCAACGGCGGCGGAGGCGGAGCTCAGCATTTCAGCAGTCGCATTGGTATTGAACTTCTTGAGCGCGGTCTTGGTCGCAGACTTGACCATCTTGTTGCGCATGGTCTTGTGCTCGGTCACGCTGACGCGCTTGATAGCAGACTTGATGTTCGGCATGGGGAATTCACCTCCTCGGGTGTATTCAGATAATCAGCATGGACTATTGTATCACGTTTGCCCTTGAATTGCAAGCAGAATTCTCAACTTTTTGCAACTTTTTAGAAGCGTGCGCATCCAGCACACGCCGCTCAGGAGAACATCCGCTCCAGCTCCTCGTATTTTTCATGTGTGATCAGCGCATCCTGATCCGTCCCGACCAGATGAACGACGTAGGTCCAGCGGCCATACGGCGTGATGCTGTCGATCACGTTGAGGTTGATGATGTAGGACTTGTGGCACCGGAAGAAGATTCTGGGATCCAGCCTCTCCTCCACATCGCCCAGCGCCTCGCTGGTTTCAAAGCGCCGCCCGCCGGTGGCATAGAGCACGGTGGAGCGGTTCTCGCGCTGCACCAGCAGGATGTCCGACTGGCTGACAAAGTTCACGCCTTCCTTGTGATGGAGCATGATGCGGCCGCTGGGCGCAGTACGCGCCTTGGCGACGGCCGTCACCGTCTCGCCCACATGCAGCTGTGCGGCCTGCCGGCCCAGCACGACCTCACGGATGCGCTCGAGCGTCTTCATCACGCGCTCCATCTTGAAGGGCTTCACCATGTAGTCAAACGCGTACATCTCAAACGCTTGTGCCATGTAGCCCTCGTGCGCGGTGGCGAAGACGATGATCGTATGCGGATCCATGTCCTGAATGGCCTTTGCGCACTCGATGCCCGTCATGCCCGGCATCTCCACGTCCAGGAAGCAGACGTGCGGCTTAAACTGCTCCACCAGCGCGGGCACCTTGTCGCCGCTGTCGGCTTCTGCGCAGATCGTGAAGCCCTGCGCCTTGTCGATCATCTTGCGCAGGATCAGGCGCATGCCCTCCTGATCGTCCGCAATCACCACGCGAATCTCGTTATCCATGATATCTCTTTCTTGCTCTCCGCTCGCACGGCCTTGTCAGAATCTCGCTCATGACGACGCCGCGCAGCACGTCCTGCGCCAGCGCGTCTGGCTCCGTCTCCTGCTCGGGCTCGTGCGCCTGTTCGGCTGTCTGCTCGCGCTTCGGCGCGGGGTGACAGGGATCCTCACCCTCGGGAACCGGTTGGCTCTGCGCCCGCGCAAACGCCGTGGAAAACCCCTGCGCCGTCTGCTCGGTACGCGTGCGGGCGCGCTCCTCGCGCGTCTGCGTCCGGGAGGCTGCGCGCGCAGGCCTTTGCCGCTGCCTGTTCTGCTTGCCCGTTTTCTTCTTCCTGCCGCCGGCAACGGCGATGACATACAGGATCAGCAGGATGGGCAGAATCGGAAAGTCTCTCACGCGCGTCCCTCCTTCCGCCTCTGCGCCTTACTTCTTGGGTGCGTTCTGTGCGCCGCCCATGCCCGCGATCGCGTCGCGCATGGAGGTATCGGCGATGGTGTTCTGCATCTGGTAGTAGTCCATCACGCCCAGCTTGCCCTCGCGCAGCGCGGCGGCCATCGCCTTGGGCACCTCCGCTTCGGCCTCGATGACCTTGGCGCGCTGCTCCTGCGCGGCGGCTTTCATCTCCTGCTCGCGTGCGACGGCCATGGCGCGACGCTCCTCCGCCTTTGCCTGGGCGATGCGGCGATCCGCCTCCGCCTGATCCATCTGCAGCTGCGCGCCGACGTTGCGGCCCACATCCACATCCGCGATATCGATGGAGAGAATCTCAAACGCCGTGCCCGCGTCCAGGCCCTTGTCCAGCACCGTACGGGAAATCAGATCCGGATTCTCCAGAACCTCCTTGTGCGTCTGCGCGGAGCCGACGGTGGTGACAATGCCCTCGCCCACGCGCGCGACGATCGTCTCCTCGCCCGCGCCGCCGACCAGCCGCTCGATGTTCGCGCGGACGGTGACGCGCGCCCTGGCGCGCAGCTCGATGCCGTCCTTGGCGATGGCGGCGATGACCGGCGTCTCGATGACGCGCGGGTTGACGCTCATCTGCACGGCCTGCAGCACGTCGCGGCCCGCCAGATCGATGGCGCATGCCTCCGGGAAATCCAGCTTGATGTTCGCGCCGCGCGCCGTGATGAGCGCTGTGATCACGCGGTCGAGGTTGCCGCCCGCCAGGTAATGCGCCTCCATCTTGCTGATTTCCATCGCCAGGCCCGCCTTTTCCGCCTTGATCAGCGGGCTGACAATCTTCGCCGGGGACACGCGGCGGATCTTCATGCCGATCAGCGTAAAGATCGAGACATGCACGCCGGAGGCCAGCGCGGAAATCCACAGGTTCAGCGGCACAAAGCTCAAAAATACGATGACGATGACGACAATCGCAAAGACCAGAACGATGCTTTCAGCCATGACAATTCCCCTTTTCTCTTCCTCAGTCCATATCTGTGTCAGGCGCTCTGCCGCTCGCGTACGACGATGCGCGCCCCGTCCACATTCACGATTTCAATCGGCTTATCCCGCTCGATGAAGCTGCCCTCCGTGACCACATTCAGCCTCACGCCGTCAAAGTCGGCGATGCCCGCCGGCCGCAGCACGCTTTTCGTGCGTCCCTGCTTCCCCAGCAGCACCTGCATATCCTCGCCGCTGTGCAGCTCCTCCTTCTCGCGCAGGAAAATCCTCGCGTGCGCGCCGCCCTCCGTCGCGCGGCGCATCATATAGGAAATCAGGATCGCCAGCAGGGCAATCACCACCAGCAGCGTCGCCAGCGCGGGCAGCGCGCCGGCCTTGAGCCAGATGATGGCCACACCCGCACCGATCAGCACGATGCCCGACACGCCCGGCAGACCAAAGCCCGGCAGAAATACCTCCACAATCATCAGCGCCGCGCCCAGCACCAGGCACAGCAGGATGGGCAAATTCGCCATCAGGTTTGTAAGCATTCTCATTTTCCCCCATTCTTCTGTACGTCCAGCATATCACGTCCGTGGGATGAAGGAAAGACATTTTGTCTCAAATGTCCGTTTTCGCGTCCGAAAGCGCGCCGTGCACGCGCCCTCCTACGAACCGCCTGAACTCCCCGGTACCCGCCGCAGCATGCGCCGCACAGCTTTTATGATTCAAGGAATGCCGCCAGCGCGCGCACGTCCTGCTCGTACACCGGCTCAAGCGCCCGGTTGTAAATCAGGCTCGCCGGATGATACAGCGCAAAGAGCCGGCGTCCTGTCTCGCCCGCCTCCATCACCCTGCCGTGCGCCTCGCCAATGGTCAGCTTTCTGTCGCCCGTGACCGCAAACAGTGGGACGTTGCCCAGCGTCGCAATCACCTGCGGCGCAACGAGATCGATCTCCCGCAGCAGCCAGGGACGAAACAGCGCGATTTCCTCCTTCGTCGGCGGACGGTTGGAGATGCGGCCCGTTTTGCTCGTCTTCGTCGGGCGGATCTTGACGGCGTTGGAAATGTAGATTTCCTCCCGGCGCATGCCGGCCAGCTCCAGGAAGCGGTCAAGGTTTTTTCCGGCCTTGCCCACAAACGGGCGGCCCATCAGCGTTTCCTGCTCGCCCGGCGCCTCGCCGATGAGCATCAGCTTCGGATGCAGCGGGCCTTCGCCGAAGACCAGCGCGTTTTCCCGTCCCGGCATCACGCCCGCCAAGAAATCCCGCAGCGCCTGCTTATATTTCTCCATGATCAAGCCGCCTTTTCCTCTCCGACTTCTCCATTATACCGTGCTCTCGTACACGCCCAGCTCGATCAGTTTATCCCGAATCGCCTTGAAATCCTCCCAGGCCGGGCGCTTTTTGTCCAGATCGCGCAGCAGCGCCGCCGGATGGTACGTCGGCATGAACCATACGCCCTTTTTCAGCTGCCACACGCCGCGATCCCGCGTGATGCGCATGTGATCGCCCAGCAGTGCGCGCGTGGGCGTGGAGCCCAGACACACGATCACCTTCGGGCGCACCAGCGCCACCTGCTGCCGCAGATACGGCATGCAGGCGCTGCGCTCGTCCGGCTCCGGCACGCGGTTCTGCGGCGGACGGCACTTGACGATGTTGCAGATGTACACCTGCTCACGCGTCATGCCGATGGCAGCGAGCATCCTGTCCAGCAGCTGCCCGGCCGCGCCCACGAACGGACGGCCCGACGCATCCTCCTGCGCGCCCGGGCCCTCGCCGATGAACATGAGCGCCGCGTGCAGATCGCCTTCGCCCAGCACGACGTTCTGACGTGTCTGGCAGAGCCTGCATTTTTCGCAGGAAAAGACCTCCTGCGACAGCGTCGGCCAGGATGTGTTCATGCCGTTTTCCCCCTCTCCTGAGAAAAGCGGGCCGTGCCCGTTTCCATGTCCGGCATCGCCCTGCTCAGCATTTCGGCGCACAGTTCTCCATAAGGCAAAAGAGCCTCGCCCGGATCAAGCGAAGCTGCATCATTTTTTCGTGCCGTCTGTGATGATCACAGCATCCGTGATGTTGTCGGTGAGATCGGCGAAGGTAACGGCCAGATCCTGCCTCAGCCAGCTGAACAGGCTGCCCAGCATCAGCATCAGCACGACGATCGCCAGCGACGCTGCCGCCACGCCGAACACATCCATCACGCCCGCGGCCACGCGATAGCCAATCCGGCTCTTTTTCTTCTTTTTCACGCAGCCCCGCCCTTTCCCGGTTTTGCTTCATTGTACCCCATCAGGCAACGCGGTGTCAACCCTTACAGATAATCCATCCACGCGCCGGGCGCTTCCTCCCGGCCGGTGAGCGCACCGTGATCGAGCAGGTGTTCAAAGCCGTGCTGCCTGAGCGCCTCGTAGGTGACGATCGCCACGGAGTTGGACAGGTTCAGGCTGCGCGCGCTTTCCACCATCGGGATACGGATGCAGCGGTCATACACGCGCATAAGCAGATTTTCCGGCAGACCGCGCGATTCCCGGCCGAAGACCAGGAACACGTCTTTGGGGTACTGTACCTGTGCATAGCTGCGCGGCGCTTTCGTGCTGGCGTAATAGAAGTCCGCGTCCGGATAGCGCGCGAGCACGTCGGCAAAGTCCTTGTGCACGTGCACCTTGACCAGCGGCCAGTAGTCAAGCCCTGCGCGCTTTAAATACTTGTCCTCGAGCTTGAAGCCCAGCGGCTCCACCAGGTGCAGCTCGCTGCCCGTGGCCGCGCAGGTGCGGGCGATGTTGCCCGTGTTCTGCGGAATCTCCGGCTCGATCAATACGATATGAATCATAGGCGTTCTTCCTTCTCGTGATGTTCATCCCCATTGTACCGCAAAACGCCTTCATCCGCAAGGCGCGCTTGACATTGCCCGCCCGCTGATTTATCATAGCATTATTGCGCAAAGGAGGAATTTTCTTGCACCAAAGCACGCAAAAAGCCCGGGGCATGGCCATGCTCGTGTTCGTCAACGTGATGTGGGGCCTGTCCTTTATCTTTTCCAAGACCGCGCTGTCCGAGGGCATGCCGCCGATGACGCTCGCCTTCCTGCGCTATCTGATCACCGCCGCCCTCATGCTGCCCCTGTGCCTGAAGCTCGAGCATGGCGTGCGCCTGGGCCGGTGGGCGCCGCGCGCGTTTGCCACCACGCTGCTGGGCATCACGGTGTACTTCTTCTTTGAGCACTCCGGCCTGCAGCGCACCACGGCCTCCGCCGCCTCGCTGATCGTCTCGCTCGTGCCGATGATGACGCTGCTCTTCCGTGTCCTCTTCTGCCGGGAGCGCATTTCGCTCACGCGCTGGCTGGCCGTCGCGCTGTCGCTCGTGGGCGCGTATCTGGTCATCGTCACCGGAAGCGAGACGGGCGGCAGCTCGCTGACCGGCAACCTGCTCATGGTCGGCGCAAGCCTGTGCTGGACGGGCTATATCCTGACGACGCCCAAGCTCCTCATGTCGTGCAGCTCCCTGCGCGTATCCACCTGGCAGGCGCTCGCCGCAGTCATCACGCTCGCGCCGCTTGCGCTGGCGGAGCGCGGACAGTGGGTTTGCGTCTCGCCCGTCGCCTGGCTGTGCATCTTTCTGCTGGCGGCCGTCTGCTCCGCGCTGTGCTATGTGCTCTACAACCTCGCCATGCGCGCGGTCGATTCCCTCACCGTGTCCCTGTCCATCAACCTCAACCCCATCACCGCCTGCGTGGCGGGTGCGCTGCTTCTGGGTGAGCAGCTCACAGGCATGCAGCTAGCAGGCGGCATCCTCATCGTGCTGTCCATGATCGTGGATACCCTCGCGACCCGCGATGCGAAAAGGCCTTGACTTTCGCGCAGTCCCATCATATAATATCGCCAGTAGCGTTGATGGGAACAAGTACGCTGCCTTCCCCTGATGGAAGAGAGCCGCCGGTCGGTGCGAGGCGGCATCAGCGGGCACGCGGAATACATCCCGGAGCTCGGCCCCGAACCAAGCGATCCGCTTTCAGTAGGCAGCCGCCGGCGCGCCGGATACAGCGCAGAGCCCGTGTCAGCGGGCGGTGAGGAGGTCTGCCGCAAGGCGGCCTTAAACGGAAGTGGTACCGCGTATTTCACGCCTTCCCTACTAAATTTCAGGGAAGGCGTTTTTTTCTGTCTTCCCCAAGGAACAGGAGGAATCCCCATGGCACAGCACATTCTCGACGTCCTCAAGGAGCGCGGCTTCATCGCGCAGGTCACCTACGAGGAGGACCTCTACAAGCAGCTCGAGCAGCCAACGACGTTCTATGTCGGCTTCGACCCGACCGCCGACTCCCTGCACATCGGCCACTACATCCCGATCATGGCGATGGCGCACATGCAGCGCGCCGGCCACAAGCCGATCGCCCTGATGGGCGGCGGCACCGCGATGATCGGCGATCCGTCCGGCAAGACCGACATGCGCAAGATGATGACCGTCGAGACGATCGACAACAACGTCGCGCACATCAAGCAGCAGATGAGCCGCTTCCTCGACTTTGGCGAGGGCAAGGCCATCATCGCCAACAACGGCGACTGGCTCCGTCACCTCAACTTCATCGACTTCATGCGCGACATCGGCTCTACCTTCTCCGTCAACAAGATGCTGACCGCCGAGTGCTACAAGGCCCGCATGGCGACGGAAAACGGCCTCTCCTTCCTGGAGTTCACCTACATGCTCATGCAGAGCTACGACTTCCTGGAGCTCTATCATCGCTACGGCTGCCGCCTGCAGATGGGCGGCAACGACCAGTGGAGCAACATGCTCGGCGGCGCGGACCTCATCCGCCGCAAGGAGCAGACCAGCGCCTATGCCTGCACCTTCCAGCTCCTGCTCACCCACGACGGCCGCAAGATGGGCAAGACCGAGAAGGGCGCGCTCTGGCTGGACGCGGCCAAGACCTCCCCGTACGACTTCTACCAGTACTGGCGCAACATCGACGACAAGGACGTCGAGAAGTGCCTCGGCCTTTTGACCTTCCTGCCGATGGACGAGGTTCGCCGTCTGGGCGCGCTCGAGGGCAGCGAGATCAACGAGGCCAAGAAGGTGCTCGCCTACGAGGTCACCAAGCTGGTGCACGGCGAAGAGGAAGCCGTGAAGGCCCAGGAGGCCGCGGCGGCGCTGTTCGGCGGCGCGGGCATGGGCGGCTCCATCCCGACGACCGAACTCACCCGTGAGGACCTCGCCAAGGACGCGCGCGTGACCACCCTGCTGGCCATGAGCAAGATCGCCCCGTCCAATTCCGCTGCTCGCCGTCTGATTCAGGGCGGCGGTGTGGCCGTGAACGACGAGAAGGTCGCCGACGTGAACGCTGTGGTGACCGAGGACATGTTCGCAGGCGACGGCCTGATGCTGCGCTCCGGCAAGAAAAAGTTCCATCGCTTCACGCTCAAGTAACTCTCGTGCTGCCGGGAGCCTTTCCTGCGCAGGACTGTGCTCCCCTCTGCCCGGGTTGACCGGGTACGAAAATCTGCCAAAGGAATCGAGTGGTCATGGCCGCACAGCTCTCTTATAAAACCCTGCGGGCGGAGAATTCCGCGGAGTTCATCATCAACAAGTCCCGCTTCATCGGCTACGGCTGCCCCTGCCAGACCGAGGAGGAGGCGCTCGCCTTCCTGGCCAGGATCCGACAGAAGCACAAGGACGCGACCCACAACTGCTACGCCTACATCATCGGCCTGAATTCAGGCATCATGCGTTACAGCGACGATGGCGAGCCCGGCGGCACCGCCGGCATGCCGATCATCGAGGTGATGAAGGCGCGCGGCGTGGTCAACTGCGCCGTGGTCGTCACGCGCTACTTCGGCGGCATTCTGCTGGGCGCGGGCGGCCTGGTGCGCGCCTATGCGCAGGGCAGCAAGACAGCGCTGGACGCGGCGGGCGTGGTCGTGATGGAAAAAAGCGCGCGCTACCTGGTGGAGGTCGATTACTCCACCTGGCAGCGGCTGGAGTACTTCCTGCGCTCGGCGCCTGTGATCGTTGAGCACAACGAGTTCGGCGCGAGCGTCGTGTGCACGCTGATGGTGCGCGTGCGGGATGCAGAGCATCTGCTCGCCGAGATCACGCGCGTCACCGACGGCAGCGCGGAGATTCTGCCCGACGACAAGCTGTACTATCCGTGGCCGGACGAGGAATGATGTTCTGCACCGCACGAAGCGAAGAAGGGAGTCTGAGGGACCGAAGCCTGCCGCCCGCAGTGCGGGAAACAGGCAGGCGAAGCGTCGGGAATCGCAAGGAGCGCCAATGGGCGCGACTATGCGAGTTCCCCGGACGGAAATCCCTCAGGCAGGTTTGGGCGGCAGCCCAACGTTTTCCTCATACGCGAAGCGCATCCAGCAAGAATCGCAGCGGAGCCGAAGGCGACTATTGCGATTCCATCAACGCTACGAATTGAATATCTGCATCAACACAAAGAACCGATCATCGGAACCGAAGCATTCCGACGATCGGTCTTTTTCTGTTGTGAAAGGGAGCTGCCCGAAGGCAGCTCCCGTAAGTCCGGATTACACCGGCATGGTCTTGTTCTCGGCGTTGAGCATCGTGTTGTCGATCTTCAACTGCTGTGCCTGACGGTACTGGAAGAACTTCGGCGCAACCTTCGGGAACAGCGCGTAGGACAGGACGTCCTCCTCCTGGGTGTAGTACTCGCGGATCTCCTCGCGGTACTTATCCATCTCCGGCTTGAGACGGTCAGCCGGACGGCAGGTGATGACCTCGTCGTTGCCGATCGCCATCCTGCGGACTTCCTCATTCACCTCAGCCGGCAGACGGCCGTACTCGCCGCGCAGCAGGCCCTTGGACTCGTTCGGGAAGGTCTTGTAGCGGCCGAACAGCACGTTCATGACCGCCTGGGTGCCGACGATCTGGGAGGTCGGCGTGACCAGCGGCGGATAGCCGAAGTCCTTGCGGACGCGCGGGATCTCCGCCAGAACGTCATAGTACTTATCCATGGCGTTGAACTGCTTGAGCTGGCCGATCATGTTGGAGAGCATGCCGCCCGGCACCTGATACTTCAGGGTGTTGGCGTCGACGCTCAGCACCTTCGCGGTGTCGCGCCAGCCGTCCTTGCTCAGGCGGTCGGCGACCTTGCGGAAGTGCACGGCGCACTCGCTCATCAGCTCCATATCCAGGCCCGGATCGTACTCGGTGCCCTTCAGGGTCGCGCACAGAGACTCGGTCGCCGGCTGAGAGGTGCCCTCGGCCAGCGGAGAGAGCGCGGTATCCACGATGTCGCAGCCCGCCTCGATGGCCTTGAGGATGGTCATCGCGCCGGTGCCGGCGGTGTTGTGGGTGTGCAGGTGGATCGGGAGCTTGGTGTTGGCCTTCAGCTTCTTGACGAGGCTGTACGCATCGTACGGCAGCAGCAGGTTCGCCATGTCCTTGATGCAGATGGAGTCCGCGCCCATCTGCTCGATCTCCTTGGCCAGCTTCACGAAGTACTCCTCGGTGTGCACCGGGCTGATGGTGTAGCTGATGGCGATCTCGCAGATGCCGCCGTACTTCTTGGTGGATTTGACCGCCTGCTCGAGGTTGCGCATGTCGTTGAGCGCGTCGAAGATACGGATGATGTCAATGCCGTTCTCGATCGCCTTCTGAACGAACGCGTCCACCACATCGTCCGCGTAGTGCTTGTAGCCCAGGATGTTCTGGCCGCGGAAGAGCATCTGCAGCTTCGTGTTGGGCATCGCCTTCTTGAGCGCGCGCAGACGCTCCCACGGATCTTCGTTCAGGAAGCGCAGGCAGCTGTCAAACGTCGCGCCGCCCCAGCACTCCAGAGAGTAATAGCCGATCTTGTCGAGCTTTTCAGCGACCGGAAGCATCTCGTCCAGGCGCATACGGGTCGCAGCCTGAGACTGATGCGCGTCGCGCAGAATGGTATCGGTGATAAGCACCTTGCCCATGTCTCATTTCCTCCTTTTTCACTCCGCCGCTCTGGCGGGATCGCTCCCCCTGCCGGGCAAACCGGCAGGGAAAGCGCAAAGCATGAACTTAGCCGAACATGGAGATGAACACGCCGGCTGCAACAGCGGAACCGATGACGCCGGCGACGTTCGGGCCCATGGCGTGCATGAGCAGGAAGTTGGCCGGGTTCTCCTGCTGGCCGACCTTCTGGGAGACGCGGGCCGCCATCGGAACGGCGGAGACGCCGGCAGAGCCGATCAGCGGGTTGATCTTGCCATGGGTCAGTCTGCACAGCAGGTTGCCCAGCAGCACGCCGCCCGCGGTGCCGCCGCCAAAGGCCGCGACGCCCAGCACGATGATCTTGATGGTCTCCACCTGCAGGAAGGTATCCGCCTTCGCGGTCGCGCCGACGGTGAAGCCCAGGAAGATGGTGACGATGTTCATCAGCTCGTTCTGCGCGGTCTTCGCCAGACGATCCGCCACGCCGGACTCCTTGAACAGGTTGCCCAGCATCAGGGAGCCGACCAGCGGCGCGGCGCTCGGGAGCATCAGGGAGACGATCGTCGCCACGGCGATCGGGAAGATGATCTTCTCGGTCTTGGACACCGGACGCAGCTGGCCCATCATGATCTTGCGATCCTCCGGCTTGGTCAGCGCCTTCATGATCGGCGGCTGAATGACCGGAACGAGGGCCATGTAGGAATACGCAGCGATGGCAATCGGTCCCAGCAGGCCGGGAGCGAGCTTGGTGGTGACGTAGATGGCGGTCGGGCCGTCCGCACCGCCGATGATGCCGATGGCGCCCGCCTCAGCCGGGGAGAAGCCCAGCAGCAGGGCGACCAGGAACGCGGCGAAGATGCCCAGCTGCGCGGCTGCGCCCAGCAGCAGGGAGATCGGGTTGGCGATCAGCGGAGCGAAGTCGGTCATCGCGCCGACGCCCATGAAGATGAGCGGCGGGAAGATGCCAAGCTTGACGCCCTGGTACAGGTAGTACAGCAGGCCGCCGTTCTGCTTGACGTACTGGTAGCCCACCAGCATCTCGCCGTTGTAGATCGGCACGCCGGCCTTGCCGTGGTAGGTCGGGTTGGAGATGATCTCGTAGATCGGCTCATCCATGATGCCCGCCAGCGGCAGGTTGGTCATCAGCATGCCGAACGCGATGGGCATGAGCAGCAGCGGCTCAAACTGCTTGACGATGGCCAGGTACAGCAGCACAAAAGAAATCAGAATCATGACGCCGCTCTTCCAGTAGCCGTTGAACAGCGCGTAGATGCCGGAATCCTTGACGATGCCGGAGACGGTGTCGCCGATGGTGAAATCATCCATCGCCTGCTCGAGGGAGCCGATGGCGCCCTCAGCCTCTTCGTCAACGTAGACCGGGATCAGTTCATTCGCGTCGGAGACCAGCGTGGCATACGCGCGGGTCTCGGCGACTTCAGCGGCCGGCTCGGTGGCCGCCGCGTTCTCCTCCGCACAGACCGGCAGCATGACGAGCATGCAGCACAAGGCCAGCGCGAGGGCACTCAGAATCTTTTTCACAGCGTATAACCCCTTTGCATCAGCCGGTTGATTACTCGATCACGACCAGCACGTCGCCGGTGTTGACGGTCGCGCCCTTGGCGACGACGACCTGAGCGACCTTGCCCGCGCACGGCGCCGGGATCTCGTTCTCCATCTTCATGGCCTCGAGGATGACCAGGCAGTCGCCCTGCTTCACGGTCTGGCCGGCGGCAACCTTCACGTCGAGGATGTTGCCCGGCATCGGCGCGTTCACCTTCTGACCGCCGGCAACCGGCGCGGCAGCCTTCGGGGCGGCGGGAGCAGCAGCCGGGGCCGGCGCGGGAGCCGGAGCCGGGGCAGCAACAGGGGCAGGAGCGGCAACCGGAGCCGGCGCGGCGACGACCGGAGCGGCGCCCGCGGCGACTTCTTCAACAGCAACCTGATACTGAGCACCGTTCACGGTGATGACAAAATTACGCATAATGGATATCCTCCTCAACAGTCTTGTTGTATGTCTGTAATGAAGTTGAAGCGTTCAGAATCAATCAAAGGCGGGAGTAGACCTGCTCCTCGCGGCCTGCGCGGTTCCACGCCGGGATGCCCACGCGGCGGATGGAGCGGACGACGAAGGTGTTCTTGCCCTTCGCCGGATCAGCCTTTGCTTCCTCATCCAGGATGGTGGCAATCGCAGCGGAGATTGCAGCCACAATCGCATCGTCACCGACATTGGCGGTTTCGATTACGATGGACGGCGAATCGTTCTTAGGCGCGGGAGCCGTTTTTTTTTCAGCACCGCGGCCAGAGAGCTTCGGCAGCACCTTCTCCATGCCCTTGATGAAGCCGATCAGAATGATCAGGCCGCAGAAAACGGTCGCCATGCCGACGACGGCAACGGACAGGCCATAAGTCAGAATCGAAAACATGTCTTTATCCTCCCCTGATTACAGCGGCATGTTGCCGTGCTTCTTGGGCGGGTTGGAATCGCGCTTGCTGCTCATCAGCTCCAGCGCGGCGATCACCATCTTGCGGGTGTCGGCCGGATCGATGACGTCGTCGACCAAGCCATCGATAGCGGCGTTCACGCCGTCGGCAACCTCGGCCTCATACCTGGCAGCCAGCTCCTTGCGCGCGGCAACCGCATCGCCCGTGCTGTTCTTGATGTCGTCCTTGCCCCAGATCGCAATCGCGGCTTCGCCGGTCAGCGGGCTGATGCAGGTGCCCGGCCAGGCGTAGGTCGCGTCGGCGTTGGCGCTGCCGCCCATGGCGACATAGGCCGCGCCGATGGCGTTGCCGATCACCACGGACACCTTCACGGTGGTGGCCTCGCTGTACGCGTAGACCAGCTTGGAGGCGGCCTTGACGACGTTCAGCTGACGGTCGACGGTCTTGAAGAGCTCAAGGCCGGTGGAGTCGATCAGGGACACGACCGGGATGTTGTAGCAATCCGCAAAGCGGACGAAGCGGGCGATCTTCTGCATGCGCTTGTCGCAGGTGTCGCCCTTGCCGGTGTAGACGAACGCCACGGTACGGCCGGCCAGCTTGCCAAAGGCCGTCGCGGCGCCGGTGTAGCCCTTGCCGGCCTCGATCACGGAGCCGGCGTCGGCCATGGCATTGATGACGTCCATGCCGTCCGCGCCCGCGGCAAGACCGGTCAGCGCGCGGTTCATATCCTCCTCGGCGGAGAAGGGCGCGTCCTCAAGGTTGTTGGCCGGCAGCACGCCCAGCAGCTTCCTGGCGGTCGCCAGAGCCTCTTCCTCGGTGTCGCAGGCAAAATGCGCGGCGCCGTTCTCCACGGCGATCTTCGCGCCGCCCAGCTCGGTCGCCTTCATGACGTCCTTGCCCATGGTCGCGGAGAGAACCTGCGGGCCGGCGCACAGCAGCGCGCCCTCCTTGGCCACGATCACCAGGTCGGACAGCTCCGCCATCATCGCCGCAGCGCCGACGCACGGACCGAGAACCAGCGCGATCATCGGCACCACACCGGACAGGCGGGCCATGTGCGCGAAGATGTCGGTATACGCCTCAAGCGCCGCAGCGCCCTCGCCCACGCGCGCGCCGTTGCTGTCGGCCATCAGCACGACCGGAGTGCCGGTCTTGCGGGCCAGCTCGAGAACCTTGACGATCTTCTTCGCCTGCTTCGCGCCGACGGCGCCGTCCATCACGGCGAAATCCTGCGCGACCACGTACACCGGGCGGCCATCCACCGTGCCGGAGCCCGTCACGACGCCGGCTTCGCTCTGAAGCATCGCCTGCTCCATTAAGCTGCCGTCGTCCAGCAGCAGATTCACGCGCTCGCGCGCGGTGAGCTTGCCGCTCTTCTTGATCTTCTCAACGCCCGCAGCATTCTCAAGAATGTCCTGCTTGCGCGAGAGCACCTGATTGAGATCCTGAAGGGTGCTCATTCAACTATCGCCTCCGTAATCATATGGGTCCAGCTTCTCGGGCCGGAGCCGTCGAAGTCAGATACAATTTTTCCCGTTTCCTTGATTCAACAGAATTCTCCCTATTCCTGCCTCTTTTTTCAAAAAACGTAAAAAAGTGAAAATCTTAACAAAAACTTTTGTCAGGATTTGTTTTTCTGGATGAGAATCAGCTGAGGGGTCTGTAAAGAAGCGTTGACAAAGCTGTGATGCAGCACGTTGAACCTGCGCACGTCCAGCCCGGCGGCGAATTGCCGGAGCGCCGCCAGCTCGCGCGCGCCCTCCTCGTGGCCGGGGTACACGCACACCGTCACGATGCCGCCCGGCGCAATCAGCTCCGTCGCCGCCTGCACCGCTGTGAGCGTGGTGTCCGTCCGCGTGGTCACGGCGTGCTCCGCGCCCGGCAGCCAGCCCAGGTTGAACATGACCGCCTGCACCGGGCCGCTGACATGCTCCGCCATCGTCTCGTGGCCCGCCAGCAGCAGCGTCGCGCGCGCGGCATAGCCCGCCTCCGCAATCCGCTCCCGCGTGCGCGCCACGGCCTCCGCCTGCACGTCAAACGCGTACACATGGCCACCTTCGCCGACCAGGCCGCACAGAAACAGCGTGTCCTTGCCGTTGCCCATCGTCGCGTCCACGACGACGTCGCCCGCCCGGACGGCGCGCGTGATGTAGTCCGCCGCCAGACAGCGCGCATTGCGCAGCACAAACCGCTCGTCACCTGCCTGCATGTCACATTCCTCCCTGTGCGTCCGCCTCATAGGACAGCGACCAGTAGGCCACCGCGCCGTCCGTTATGCCCGCCTCCAGCAGCGCGACCTCTCCCCCGTCCGTCACGCAGGCGTAGCGCAGCAGCAGCTCGTTCCCCGAGGCGACCGCCTCGCCGTAGGGCGCTTCACCCTCGGCCTCGCCCGCCAGATACAGCGTGCCGCCGCGGGCGGTCACGTCCGCCTCGCAGGCAAACAGGCCCGTCGCCGTCTGCACCAGCATACCGACCGTCAGGCCGCGCGGGCCTGCAATGCCCGCGCTGCGCACGCTCACGCCCCGCACAATCTCCTCGCCGGTCGCCTCGTTGAACGCCAGGCGAACCGCCGCGCCGTCGTACAGCAGAAGGCGTCCCTGCGCCTGCGGCAGCGTCTGCACCTGCTGCGGCTCGCCCATGCGGGCGATCAGGCTGGCAACGGGTACGCCGAGCGCCGCCCCGCCCTGCACCTGCAGATCGCTCTCGCTGAAAACCGGCTCTTCGCTTCGCAGCGCAATCCGTTCCCTGCTTTGCTTTTCCTGGATTTCCTGCGCCGTCTTCAAACCGTCCTGCGCCTGCGCCGGCGTCGCGTCGGCCGTCTTCATGCGGATGGCCGTGATCGCGCCGTCCCCGAGCACATACGTCAGCGTGTACTCCGTCATGCCGCGGCCGCTGTCGGCGTAGGCGATGTACTCCACACCGTACACGCCGCCTTCTCCGACATACGCCCAGCTCCAGCCGCAGTCCGCCTCCTGCGTGGAGAGCACGACCAGCGCCGAATCCGCCGCGCTGACCGGATGATCGCCCAGCGCCGCCTCCAGCCCCATGCCCACGCGCACGCCGCGGCAGTCTGTCACCTGGCCGGTCCGCACGTCGATCTCCAGAATCTCCTGCGCCACGGGCGTCTCCGGCACGCTCGCGAGCACCGTACCGAATTCGTATTCGATCAAATACTGCCCGGCCCGCGCGGGATCGCTTGTCTGCTCCGCGTCGTTCAGCGGGACAAACTGTTCAAGCGCCTGCGCAAACTGCTCCATCCATCGCTGCGCCTCGTCTCCGTTGTAGGCCAGCGCCGGAGCGCACATGCACACAAGCAGTGCGGCCAGCACACCTATATGCGGGAACCGCCGCAAAATCATTCTTCTTTTCATTTTCCACGCACCCTTGCATTTTTCTCGAATCGTGCTATCATATTAGACGTATCTCACGGGCAAAACCCATTTCCTGATCATTATAGCAGAGTTTGGGCCCGATCGAAAGGAGTAATTTCCGTGTCTGAGGAACTGAACCAGGGCTGCGCGCCCAGCGAGTGCGGCACCAAGCCCGCCTGCGCCGGATGCAGCCATAACAAAAACGCGGCGCCCGAAGAGGAAGCGCCCAAGCCCCAGCCGAAGGTGCGCAAGGTCATCGGCGTGGTCAGCGGCAAGGGCGGCGTGGGCAAGTCGCTGGTCGCCGGCGAGCTGGCCGTCATGCTCTCGCGCATGGGCTACCGCGTCGGCGTGCTGGACGCCGACATCACCGGCCCGTCCATCCCCAAGATGTTCGGCATCACGGAGAAGGCCATGGGCGACGGCGAGTACATCTATCCCGCCGAGACGGACACCGGCGTCAAGGTCATGAGCATCAACCTGCTGCTGGAAAACGACGACTCCCCCGTCATCTGGCGCGGCCCGGTCATCGCCGGCGCGGTCAAGCAGTTCTGGGAGGAGGTCTTCTGGGGCGAGCTGGACGTGATGGTGATCGACATGCCTCCGGGAACCGGCGACGTGCCGCTGACCGTGTTCCAGAGCATTCCGCTCAGCGGCGTGGTGGTCGTCTCCACCCCGCAGGATCTGGTCGGCATGATCGTGCGCAAGGCCGTCAACATGGCCGGCATGATGAACATCCCGGTGCTGGGCCTGGTGGAGAACATGGCCTACGCCGTCTGCCCGGACTGCGGCAAGAAGATCGAGATTTTCGGCAAGTCCCGCATCGCCGAGGAGGCCGCGCAGCTGGGCCTGCCGGTGCTCGCGCAGTTGCCGTTTGATCCCACTGCCGCCGCCCTGTGCGACGCGGGCCTGATCGAGACCGTGGACAATCCGCTGATGGCGGACGCCGCCGCGGCTGTCGCCGGTCAGGTGCAGCTCTGATCCGCCCATAAAGAAGCAAATCCCCTTGCAGACCATCGGTCTGCAAGGGGATTTATGCTGCCGGTCGGTTTTGTCAGTCCTCCCCGACATAGTCCAGCGTCATCATCGACGGAATCTCGGGATTGGCGTAGAGCTCCGCCTTGTCCTGCGGCACCTTGTAGCCGTAGAAGTGCGCATACTTTTCCACCATGCTCATCTGATAGACGTACAGGCGCTTGAGCGGCTTGTCCTCGCGGTAAGGCATGTAGTAGTGCTGGTCTGCAGAGGTTTCCTGCGCTTTTGCCATCCACTGTCTGGCTTCCTCCTGCGTGCGGGCCAGCGTGACCGACGCCACAATGTCCCGCAGATCTGTTGCGAACTGCCGGATTTCCGCATAGGACTGCGTGTAGTCCACCTTGAGCACGACGATGTCCTCGCTGTCCGCAAAGCCGCCGGACGCGTAGCGCACCACCTCTTCCATTTGTTCTCCGAAGAGCGCTCTCAGGAAATGCTCGTCGCCGGGATAAATGCTCACCTGCTCAAAGGATGCATTGGAATCCGGCAGATCAATTTGGAGATCAACCTCCAGAAGGGGCATTTCCTGTTTGTCGTCAAGCGTACGGTCGAGGATGTCCTGCCTGAGCGCCTCCAGCAGCAGATCGATCACCACGCCGTCCTTCTGTCGTTCATAGCTTCTGTACAGCATGCGGATATTGAATTTCTCAAAGAAGGCATCCTGATCCAGGACAGCGTTCACGGTACTGATGTACATCTGCGAAACATATCCGGAATCGAGCTGGTATTGATCGATGATGCTCTGCCTGTAATCATCGCTCTCGATCACGCACTTCAGGCTGCCCTGCGCCTCAGTCCGCATGGCATTGTTGGGATAATGGCGGTACACCCTGCGGCTGCCCATCTGATAGGTCACGATTACATCGCTGCCGCTGTACATGCTGCTCGCGGGCGTGCCGCTGTCATAGCTGTCCACCTCGTCCCGCATCAGCGTGCACCAGTCGTACGCCGCGTCCAGGGCCTCTTTGTTGGTCAGCGTGATGCGCTCGCCTGTATCATATCCCCTCGGGGTGTAGGAAATGGCGGTCAGCTGCCCGCGCGCCGGCAGATACCGGTCATAGCCCAGCGCGTCGGTGTACAGCAGCGCCCAGCCGAGCAGAAGCACCGCAGCAGACGCCGTGGGCAAAGCCCAATGCCTGAGGATGCCGCACAGGCGCTGAGCGAACACGATTTGGCAGACCCAGAAGGTCAGCACAGCGCCCAGCACCATGCCGACGATGAGGCTGATGTCCGTGGTGAAGGAGAGCAGGAGCACAATGCCCAGAATGGTGCCGCCCATCAGCGAAAGCACCACGCTCAGCACCGGCTGCAGGCCGTCAAAGGCCAGCGTCCGCTCGGCGCGTTCCGTCCTGCGGACTCGGTACAGCAGAAGGCTCAGCGCCAGCGCCAGCACCGCCGCGACGACGCCGGGCCAGCAGCCGAACTCCGCCGGACGGTAGAAGCCCTTGTACAGCGTGTACGCGGGCGACAGGCGGAGCAGCATGTCCGTAAAGCTCGTGCTGACCAGCGTGTGCAGGTACTTCCCTGCGACGCTGTACCACAGCCCGGCCAGCCCTTCCATGCCTACAATCAGCACGGCGCCCATCAGCATCGCCGCCCACCAGGTGCCCGTCAGCACGCTGGAGAGCATGCCCATCGCAAAGCCGTAGAAATTGATGAGCAGCAGCCTGCCGAACTTGGCCAGCAGCGTGTCCCACATCACATAGCTAAGCAAACCGTTTGCCGCCACCACCAGCAGGTACAGCAGGAAATTGATCACGATCGGCGCAAGGCACAGCACCGCATAACCGACGTAGCGGCGCAGGAAATCCGTCTCGCGCCTGTCGGGCAGCGCGGCCTGCAGCATGCTCTGCCTGCGGCTGAACAGATGCCTCATGAGCATCATCGCCGTCATGAAGCCTAGCCAGCCGTACAGGATGACCATCATTTCCAGATTCAGCGGATCGGTCATCACCTGGGTGGAGACGGTCTTCGCGATCTCCGCCGCCATCATCTCCGATGCCAGGGGATCCTTCGCCAGCGTTCCGGCGTTCGGAATATGGGAAAGCCCCCACACGGGCATCATGTAAAACGCAATCAGAAAGACGATCACGCCGATAAACAGATTGCGCCTGAGCAGAAAACGTGTGGCATTGCCTTTAGTGCTGCGCATATCCACGATCCTCCATTTCCAGGATAAAGACTTCCTCCAGCGACAGCGGCAGGAATTCCATGAACAGCGGCTGGAGTGCTGAGAGCTTCTGCTCAAGCTGCTCCCGATCGCCCCTGAACGTCATCATGTAAAGCCTGCCCTGCCTCTGCATGCGAAGGGGCCCCAGGGCCGCGAGGACTTCGTCCGTGGTCTCGTCGGTCGGAATCATCTGCACGCGGTGAACGTCCCCCAGCAGCGCGTCCAGATCGCCGCTGCAAACCAGCCTGCCCTCGTGCAGGAAGCCCACGCTGTCGCAGATGTCCTCCATCTCCTGCTGGTTGTGTCCGGCCAGCACCGTAATCAGCCCCCGGTCCACGGTTTCCTCGCTGAGCACGCGCTTGAAGCTGTCGCGCATCACCGGATCCAGTCCGTCAAAGGTCTCGTCGCACAGCAGAACGCGCGGATTGAGCGCCAGGCCGAGGCAGATCTGCGCGCGCTTCTGCGTGCCCTTGGAAAAGCTGGTGATCCGTTCATGCATCGGCAGCGCGAACCGTTCGCAGAGCGTCTTCAGCTTGCTCTCGCTGTATTCGGGATAATACGCCGCCTGCATCCGTCCCATTTCGGCCAGGCTGGCGCTTCCCAGAAAGGTCGGTTCGTCGCTCAGATAGCAGATTTTCCGCTTTGCCGCAGGGTTTTCATAGACGGACGCCTCATCCAGGCATACGCTTCCCGTGTCAGCGCGCAGAATGCCGCCCATCACGCGCAGCAGCGTGGATTTTCCCGCTCCGTTTGTGCCCAGCAGCCCAAAGATATGTCCTTCCTCCAGCGTCAGAGAAAGATCGGCAATCGCCTGCTTCGTCCCGAAGCGCTTGCTGAGCGCCTTCACAATCAGCATGGGTCTCCCTCCCCGTAAATTTCGTCTGTGAGCTTCTCAATCAGTTGTTTATCCAAACCCATGTCGCGGCAAGTTCTGATTTGCTTTCTGGTTTTTTCCAGCTGCTCGTCGCGCTGTTTCTTCAGCATGTCAGCCAGATCATCGCTGATAAAGCTGCCTTTTCCCGGTACTGAAATGATCATCCCTTCTGCTTCCATGCGGCGATACGCCTTCTGAATGGTATTGGGATTGATGCCCAGCTCGGTGGCCAGCTGCCGCACGGAGGGCAGCGCCTGCCCGGCCTGAACAACGCCCAGAAACAGCTGCTTGCGCAGCTGCTCCACCAACTGTTCATAGATCGGCTGCTTGCTCTTTGGATTCACAAGGAACATCCGAATTCCTCCTTTCTGTTTTATCTGTATTAGTACGTGTAGTACAGTTGGAGTATAGCGCGATTTCCAGCTTCTGTCAATACGGTTTGCAAAAATAAATGGTGATTGCAGCAAGCCCCATACAGACCATCGGTCTGTATGGGGCTGTTTGGGTTCGCTTTTCTTATCTGGCGTAGTCCGTCAGGCCTACGTCGACGCTCAGAAGCGTCTGGCCGGACTTCAGCGCAATCGGCGCGCTCATACCCGTGTCCGGGTCAAGGTCGCTGTCGATCTCGCCCAGCGGCGCGCCGAAGCAGGAGGTCAGCGTGTCGCCCTCACGCGCGTCAAGCCGCAGCACATAGGTGCCCGGGCGCAGCGCGTCGAAGGCGTAGTAGCCATACCTGTCGCTCCTCGTCGTCGCAGCCTCCGTCATCGTGCCGTCCGCGTTCACGTACAGAAGCGTCAGCTGCACGTCCGGAATCAGCGGCTCCTTGTAATCCTGCAGGCCGTTGCCGTTTTTGTCGTGCCAGACCGTATCGCCGATCCTGCCGGGCAGGATGCCGCCCACGTTCAGGTTCTCTCTGGTCTCGCCCATGGCAAGCGTGATCGCGTTCGTCGCGCCCACGCTGCCGTCGACCACCGGCACGCAGGAGTCGCCGTCGCGGCCCGTGCAGTCGGTAAAGAGCATCTCGCTGCGAAGCGTGAAGCGCACGCCGTAGGTGCCCGCGCGCAGCCGTTCAAAGGCATAGCGGCCTTCGCTGTCCACCCGGGTTTCATCCAGCACCGTGCCGTCCGCGCTCAGCAGCTCGGCCTTCACGCCGGTCATCGCCGCTTCGCCCGCATCCATCGCGCCGTTCACGTTCGCGTCCTCAAACGCTCGTCCGGCGATCCGGCCTGCCAGCACCACGGGAACCGCGCCGGCCTGCTCAAACTCGCCCATCGCCAGCGTCACTTCGCCCGTCTCGCCCTCCAGGGCGTCCGCGTCCGTCATGTTCAGCGGCGCGCCGATCGCAAAGAACGCATCCTCGTCCAGCACATAGCGCAGACGGTAGGTGCCTGGGCGCAGCATGTCAAAGCTGAACGCGCCCGTCCCGTCCGCGTGCGCCGTCGCCACGACGGTGCCGCCCTGCATGGCCGTCACCACCGCGCCCTCAAGGCCCGGCTCGTCCTCGCCGCATACACCGTCGCCGTTCTGGTCGATCGCCACGCGGCCCGCAATGCACGCCGGCACAATCGCGCCCACACAGAGGTTCTCCCTGCTCTCGCCCATCGCCAGCGTGAACGCGCCGGTCTGCGCCGTATCGCTGTCCACATGGTCAATCGCGCTTTCGCCGCTGCGGGTGAAGATTCGTCCGCCCGGCAGCGTCACGCGCAGCGCGTATTCGCCCTTGCGCACAAAGCCGATGGCATAGCCGCCGTCTTCGTCCGTCTCGGCGCTGGCCGCCGTCTCGCCGGTGGCGGCATTCACCAACTCCACCAGCGCGCCGCTCACGCCGTGTTCATTCTCATTCATGCGGCCGTCATAGGCGCTGTCCTCCCAGACCACGCCGCTCACCGTGCCCACGCCGACCACGCCGACGTCGATGTCCGTTCGGCTGTCACCCGCGGCGACCGGCACAGAGGCCGTCGAGGCGGTGCGCGCGTTCTCCATCGGCACGCTGCTCACGCGGCGGGTTCCGACCGCCTGTCTGGCGAACGCATAGCCGTCCGGGAGCGCAAAGGTCAGCACCGCATCGCCCGGGGTCACGCCGTCAAAGCGGTACGCGCCCGTCTCATCGGTGACGGTGTCGAGCACGCGGCCCGCGTCGGCACCGCTCACCATCGTGAGCGTCGCCTGCACGTTCGCCATGCCCGTCTCCTCGTTGGCGCGCTTGCCGTCGTCGTCCTGATCGTACCACACCACGCCGCCCAGCGACGCCGTCTTCAGCGCGCCGATGCGCACATCCGTGATTGCGCCGCCCATCGCGAGCGTGCCCAGCGCGATCTCCGCGTCCGCCGCGCCGGTGCGCGCAGCCCGGGATTCGCCGCCCTCCGCCGTATACTGATAGCCGTCCGGGAGCGTCACGCGAAGTGCATAATCGCCCGGCATCAGCTGGTCAAACGTGAATTCGCCGCTGCGGATGGTCTGCCTGCCGGCGACCTCATCGCCGTTTTCGTCAATCAGCGTTACCGTCGCGCCGCGCAGGCCGCTTTCCGACGCGCCCATCGCGCCGTCAAAGTCGCTGTCCTCCCAGACCAGACCGCTGATCGCACCCTGCGTCAGCAGGCCGTAGCCGATATTTTGCACCTGTACGCCGCCCAGCAGCGTGAACGCCTGCGAGTAGCCGCGGCCGTCGCGCTCGGTTTCAAGCGCCAGCGCGCCGCCCTCCTGTGCGCCGGAGAAGACATAGCCCTCCTGCGCGTCTACGCGCAGCTTGTAGGTGCCCGGCTTGAGGTGCTCAAAGGCGAAGCGGCCATCCACGCCCGTTTCCGTGCTCGCCAGGATATTCCTGCCCGCGCCGTCCATCAGGTGAACGCTCACGCCGCTCATCGGCGCCTCGCCCTCGTCCGGCAGTCTGTCGCCGCTGCGATCCTCCCAGATCAGGCCGCTCAGGCTGCTCAGGCGCACCACGCCCGCGTTGGCCGTGGACGTCGCCTGGCCGCCGGTCACGGAGATCGTGCGCGTGCCGGAGACGTTTGTGTCGCTTTCCTGCACGCCGCCGCGCGTCGCCGTGCGCTCCGTGCCGGAGAAGCCGCAGCCCTCCTGCGCCGTGAAGCGGACGGTGTAGCGTCCGGGCGCAAGGCCCTCAAACGCGTAGCCGCCGTCCTCGCCCGGGCGCGTCTGCGCCGCGGTCTCGCCACTCTGATTCAGCAGCTCCACGAGCACATCCGGACAGGCCGACTCGCTCTCGTCGCGGTTCGCATCCGCATCGTCGTCGTAGAAGACCACGCCGGAGATGGAACCCGAGAGCATCGCGCCGATATAGCGCTCCTCATCGCCGCCCATGGTCAGCGTGAACGGCAGGCTGCGTCCGCTGGAGCTCGCGCTCTGGGGCACGCAGCTCACCGGATAATTCGTGCCGGCCGCATTGATCTGTTTGGTTGCGCGCCACTGGCCCGGCAGCTGATAGGCGATCACATACTCGCCCGGGCTCACGCCCTCAAACACCGCCGTGCCCGCCGCATCCGTCGTATAGGCGATTTCCTCAGCATCCTCGCCGTTTTCCAGGCGGATCAGGGAAACCGTCGCGCCGGAGAGCAGTGCCTCGTACGCGCCCTTCTGGCCGTCGTACTGCGTGTCGCAGAAGACCGTCACCGTCAGCCTCGCCGGGATGGTCGCGCCCGCGTCGACCGACGCCACCGCCTCGCCCGGCTTGAGCGTGAACGTGCGCGTCGCACCGCTCTGCGACACCGCGCCGTACACGCTGGAATCCGCGCCATAGCGCGTGAACGCCCAGTCGCCGTCCAGCTCAAAGAGCACGCTGTATTCGCCTGCGCGCAGCGCCTCAAACGCATACGCGCCGTTTTCGTCCGTCACCGTCTCAGCAACGGTCCCGGTGTGTCCCTCGCTCGCCCTGAGCAGCGCTACGCGCACGCCGGAGAGCGCCCTGGCGCCCTCGGGAATCACGCCGTCGCCATCCTCATCCACGCGCACCGCGCCGTAGATCGCCGCGCTCTTTTCCAGCTCGAGCACGCCGAAGGCATGCGTGTCGCCCGCGCCCAGCTCGATCGTCCGGACGATCCTCCCGTCCTCCGCGTCCTGGCACAGGTATCCCTGCGGGATCTCGATCGTCACCTCATAGGTGCCCGGCAGGATGCGGCTGAAGGCAAACTCGCCCATGCCGCCTGTCACCGCCACGATCGGCTCGTCGTCCGCGCCGGCGTTAAGCGCGCGCATCTCGACATTCAGGCCCGCAAAGCCGGTCATTTCGCCGCTCTCCACGCGCTCGAGCACTGCGCCGTCAATCTCCGCGGCGTAGATGCAGCCGACATTCACGACGTAATCCGTGTGACTGCCGTCCATGCGCAGCACGCCGCTGGTGCCATAGCGCTTGTCCTCGACGGCGGAGATCCTGTGGCTGCTCTGCAGGCTGCCGCTGGAGAAGACCACGCTCTCGCCCGCGTCAAACTGCACGCGGTATTCGCCGCTGGAGATGGCGTCAAACGCATAGCGGCCGTCCGCGCCCGTGCGCGCCGTAGCGACCACGTCGCCGCCCAGCGTCAGCAGGGAGACCGTCATGCCCGCGTAGCGGCTCGTCTCCTGCGCGTCCATCACGCCGTTCGCGTTGCCATCGAAGAACGCCACGCCAGTAATCCGGCCGTCGCGGCCCGCGCTCACCGTCTCAAACAGGCCGTCGGCCTGCATGGTGAAGGCCTCCTCCGCCCGCGCGCTGCGCCTGAGCACCTGCGTCTGTCCGTCCGGCTCCGTCTGATAGACAAACATGCCCTCAAACACGCAGCTGGCGGCCATGTTCACGCTGCCCTGCGCGCTGGCCTGCACACTGAGCGTGACCTGGCCCGGCGTAAAGCCCGCGCCCGCCTCCTCTTTTCCGGTCGTATCGCTGATATACGTCACGCGAACCGCGCAGATGTCGTCGCGCACATCATCCAGGCTGACCGCCGTCGGGCCGGAGAGCACGCCGGTCTCCCTCGCGTCGGAGGGCTGCCAGCCGCCGCCGTCCAGGCAGTATTCCACACGCGCGCGGTATGCGCCGCCCGCCGCGTCGCCCGCGCCGGAGAGCACCACGCTGGCGATGTCGCTGCGCTCGCTGCCCGCCGCGCCGGCCTCAAGGGTCAGGGTCGGGGTCAGCAGCATCTCGGCGCCCTCGAGCGCACCGGTTTCCACGCTCAGCAGCGTCAGTCCCTGCTGCTGCGCGGCATAGAGCGCCTCGATCAGGTTCAGATCGCCGTCCTGCGGCACCTTCACCGCCGCCATCTGCACGGCCGTCACCTGACCGCCCTGCGTGAGATACGGCGCCACCTGCACCTCGCTTTGCGCCGGCACGCTCAGCGCATAGCCCGGCGCGGCCTTCGTCTGGCGCAGCACATACGCGCCCACCGGCACGGCCATCGGGTTCTGATACGCTTCCCCGCCCATCTCGAAGGCGAGCACGGTTTCGCCGGTGCTTTGGGAGACCAGCGCATAGGCGCCGCCCGGCACATGCGCGCCCGTGGCCGCGTCCACCGCGTCCAGCTTGAAGAAGCCCCTGTCGCTGGAGACCGCGCACTCAAGCGTCGTCATCTCTCCCGCGCGCAGCAGCACCTCATAGTAGGTTTCGTCCGCGGCAAAGCCCTCCGCGCTGCCCAGCTCGTGCAGATAATAGGTCGTGCCCTCGATCGCCGCAGGCAGCTTTGCGCTGGCGTTCCTGCCCTCGGCCATCTCCTGCGCCGTCACGTTCGCCCACAGCGTCGTCTGGCTGTCCGCGCTCGGATACGGCTTCATCTCGCCGTCTTCCATCGTGTACACGCCGTACTGGCCCGTCAGCGGCACGACGTAGGTGCGCATCGCGCTGTCAAACGTCAGGCCCGTCTTGGCGACGGTCACCACCGCGTATTCCTCCAGCGGCACGCTGATCTCCGTCACCTCACCGCCCGTAACGTCTGCCGTGCGGCTCGCAGCGAGCGTATAGCCCTGCGGCATCTGCGTCTGGCGCAGCACATACGCGCCCGCTGCCAGACCGCCCGCGTAGAACGCGCCGTCCTGCATGGTCATCCCGATCACGGTGCCGTCCGCATCGGTCAGCTCAAAGCGGATCTGCGCCAAATCCTCGTCGCTCAGCCTGCCGCCCGTCAGGCGTACGCGCACGCCGCCCTTGTCATGAAGACAGGTCAGCGCCGCCTCGGTCTGCTTCGTGTTTTCCACGCTGAAGCGCACGGCCTCCGGCGCACGGCAGCCCAGCGCAAGCGTCTGCCCGTCGATCACAGCGGCATACTCACCCGCCGGCAGGCTCACGTCAGCCCTGCCGTTTTCATCCGTCGTCAGCATGACGCCCATATCCGTCAGCGAGCCGCTTTCCTCTGCGCGCTGTACGCTGACCTGCGCGCCCGCCACCGGCGCATAGACCGCGCCGCCGCTTTCATTCAGGCTCTGCATGCGCACGGTGAGCGACACGCTGCCATAGCGCTCGTGCACAACCGTCACACGCGCCGCCTCGCCGGCCTCTGCCGTCACGGACAGCTCCGCGGCCTTCGCGTGGCCCTGCGGCGCGTCGAGCGTCTCCACGATCACCTCGCCCGGGGTCAGCAGCGGGGAAACCGCCATGCCGTCCTCGTCGCAGGCCATTTCATAGCGCGCGCCGGCGCCGTCGGTCAGCTGATAGACCGCGCCCGCCGCAGGCGCGCCGTTTTCATCCACAGAAGAGAGCATCACGCGCGTGCGCTCGGAGGCAAACACGATCGTCTCCTGCGCGGAGGGCAGCGTAAACACGCGCGATTCCGGCTGCACGCCAAGCCTTGCCGCATCGCCGTCCGTCATGCGCAGCGTGTATTCGCCGCTGAGCGCATCCACCGTGGCTGAGCCCAACGCCGACTCGATCTGCGCGACCGTCTCGCCGTCCGCGCGGCAAAGCGTCAGGCGGAGCGCGTCGTCCATCGCCTCCTGTACGATTTCGCCCTGCTCGTCGAGGCGCTCAATCGCCAGGCCGAACGCCTGCTTTTCGCGCGTGAGCAGCTGAAGGCGCACCTGCGTCACCTGACCCGCGCGCACCTCAAGCAGCAGATCGCCCGCCGCCTGCGCGTTCACCCCGCCGCATTCAACGCCGCCCAGCTGCACATCCTCATCAATCGTCAGCTCGGCCATGCGGTACACATCCTCCGGGAGCGCCTCGGAGACCGCCATGCCCTCCGCGTCGAGCGCGTACGGGCCGTAGCGCCTGCCCGTCGATTCGCTCACGAGCGTCACGCTTCCGCCGTCCAGCGGCCGCTCGCAGTCCGCCGTCCATTCCACGCGGCCCGTCGCCTCCAGCGCGCTCAGCTCAATCACCGTCGTGGCGCCGCTCTCCACGATCATCTGGCCCTCGCTCACCGGCAGGATCACGTCCTCTGCGCCCTCATAGCTCAGGCGCACGCCGTAGGTTCCCTCCAGCAGAGAGGCCCTCGCCTGGCCCTGTGTGTCCGTCACCACGCTGATCACCGGATCGCTGAGGATCTCCATGCGCACGCCCTCGAGCGGACGCTCCCTGGTCTGCGCGTTTGCGTCGAGCACGGTCAGCTGCATGTTCAGCAGCACCGAGCCGGAGGCCGGGTGCTCAAAGGTGACGCGCGTGCGGCGCGCCGGGCTGACGGACACGACCACGCCGTCCTGCGCCGCTTCGCCGCCGCTGACGCTGCGCGCTTCAAACGTGCCCTCGGGCAGCTCCACCTCGCGGACGGTATAGCGCTGCGCCTGCTCGCAGGTCAGCACCGCCTCGCCGTTTTCATCGGTTGTCATCGTGCGGCGCTCGCCGTCCTCGCCGGTCGCCTCCAGCACGACGCCCGCCACCGGCGTGCCCAGGGAATCCACGGCGCAGACCGCCAGCTGGCCGGCCATCGCGTTGCGCACCACGATCTCCCCGCCCGTCACCGGGATGAGCGTCTCGTCGTCAAAGAGATACCCCTGCGGCGCGCTCTCCTGACGCAGGTAGAATTCCGCGCCCTGCGGCAGCGTGAAGCGGGTCTCTCCCTCGCCCGTGCGGATGCGCATGGGCTCGCTGGGGTACAGCGGGTTTGCCCACGGGGTCAGCTCGCCCGTGCCGGAGAAGACATACACGCCAAACTCCGCGCCGGCCAGGGCGTTCACCTCCTGCACCTCGTCGCTGTCCGCGTCAAGGGCAAGGCCCTCCACACGCAGGCTGATGGTGCCCGCGACGCCCGACGCCTGCATGGCGGGAACGTAAATATAGTCGCCAAGGCGCTTTTCCTCCGCCGCGGCCGTCTGACCCTGGGCCAGCACAGCGCACAAAAGCAGCGCCGCGCCCTTTGCAATCGATCTCCTGTTCACCATATATCTCCTTCGCTGCAAAGCAGACTGCAAAATCAGCATAAGATTCCAGTATTCAATCAATTTTAATCCATCTGGCGGGACTTGTCAAGAAAAGCGAATTGTGATATGCTTTCTTCGTTTAAGCCAGTTGAATTCCGTTCATTTTTCGCATTCCCGGAGGCAACCCCATGAACAGGCAATACAGTGAAACCTTCGTCGTGCGCGCGACGGACTGCGACGTGCAGCGCCGCATGCGCCCGGCCGCGCTCTTTGTCGCCATGCAGGAGGGCGGCGAGCGCCACGCGATCACCCTGGGCGCGGGCTACGACGCGATGATGGCGCGCGGTCTTTTTTTCGCGCTGACGCGCATCCACGTCCGCTTCGTGCGCGCGCCCCGCTGCGGCGAGCGCGTCGTGCACACCACCTGGCCCGGCGTGAGCAACCGCTTCTTCTGTCCGCGCTATCACACCTTCGCCCTGGAGGACGGCACGCCGCTGGCCTCCGCCGGCGCGCTGTGGGTGATGCTGGATGTGAACAGCCGCAAGATCGTCAGCCCCAGCACAGTGGAGCTAAACTTCCCGGACACGTCCGGCATTCCCTCGCCCATTGACCTGCCCACGCGCCTGCCGCACCTGGGTGAGACGACCGAGCGCTTCATCCGCACGCCGATGTACTCCGATTATGACGTCAACGGCCATGTGAACAACACGCGCTACATCGGCTTTCTGTGCGACGCGCTGGGGCACGAGGCGCTTGACGGCCATTACCTCGGCGACCTGGTCGCAGGCTATGAAAAGGAAATCCGCGAGCCGCGCCCGCTTTCGCTCTCCCTTTCCCGCGAGGGCGATCGCTTCACCTTCCTCATCGCCTCCGAAAGCGGCGAAAAGCACTTCGTCGCCGGCGGCACGTTGCGAAAGGAGGAATAAGCCATGAACGAAACCCTGCGAAAGCTCCGTGAACGCGCGCTTGCCGATCCCGCATTCCGTGCCGCGCTACTCAAAACCCGAGAGGCGGAGGATCCGCTGCTGGCCCTGTGCGAGTTTTCCACCGCCCACGGCTTTCCCCTGACGCTGGGCGACGTGATCTCCGACGGCGAGGAATTCTGCTGCAACCAAATGAAATCCACCAACGGCGGCAACCCGATGCCCTACGACTGCTTCGGCTTTGACGACGAGTACGAGATGTTCTTCCTGTCCATTCTGTAAACCTCACCACGCAAAAAGCGCACCCGATGACGGATGCGCTTTTGATTTTGTCGCCTTTTGCTGATCTGCTTCCAATATGCCATCCTGGCGGATTTCGCCCGTTTCAATCGTAGGCTGCTGCGCAGCCTGCTCTGAAGCTGCATTTTCTTGAGCGTATTGGATACGTTGGGCTGCCGCCCAAACCTGCCTGAGGGATTTCATCCCTCAAACTCCCTTCTTCGCTTCGCGCCTGGGAAAGCAATGCAGATCAGTCTTACCTCGACGGCGCGCCGCACTTGGGACACGGCTGCAGCTTCGTGTACGGGCTCTTGTTCAGGTTGCCGTAGGTGAAGCTGGCCAGCGGCAGGAATTCCTTGGCGACGCTGTAGCACTCGGGATCGGCGTGGTAGTATTTTCCGCCGTCCTTGTTGTAATACAGCTTGGTCTTCGGGCCGGGCGTCGGGGTCGGCGTGGGCTCCGGCGTGGGCGCCGGCGTCGCGTCCGGATCGGGCGTCGGCGTGGAAGGAACCTGCAGGATGCCGCTGGAGAGCGAATCCGGGTCGATATACCAGCTGCCGTTCTCGCACAGCGCAATCGCGTCATAGGCGTAGGTGCGCACCTCGCCGCTGTAGCTGATATCCGCTTCCACGGAGATCGTGCGGGCCGTGCTGTCGTCCGTGCCGGTCGGCGCAGACATCTGCCGCCAGTCCTGCAGCGGCTTCTGCGCAAACTTCCAGAACAGCTGCTGCTGCGCAGAATCCGCCTGCGCCTCGCGCCAGCTCGGCGGCGTATGCGCCACCATGTCCGCGATAATGCCCTTGCGCCACTTTTCCATGAAGTTTTCCAGCGCAATTTCCGCGTCGGATTTCACGGTGGACACATAGCCGGTCGCGCCGGCGTCGGACAGCCCCAGATCCTGACCGGACTGATCCTCGCTTCCGCCGGCCATGCCGACCTGCTGAATATCGTTCAGGCTGTCGCTGTATCCGTTGTCTGTTGCAAGGCTGGCAGCGGGATCGTACACCTGCGAATAGATGGGCACCTGCGTCGGCGCGATGGTCGTCGTCACCTGTGCGAACGGACTGGCGGTCTTCGGCAGCTTACTGCTGCTCTGGGCATTGAGCGCGGTCACCAGCGTGAAGACCATCAGCAGTCCGTACACCGCCGAAAGGATCATGCGGCCGGGGAACAGGAACGCGTGCACAAACCACATCAGCGCCAGACAGGCCACGGTCAGAATCATAAAGACCCAGCGAATCGGCTGGAAGAAGATCGCAAGCAGGCCAAACACCGGCAGCACCACGAAGAACAGCATCAGCAGCAGCTGATTCCATTCCTTTTTCGGGCGTTTGGGTCTGGGCTTTTGATCCAGCGCTCTTGAGGAACCGGCGGGCGCACTGGCGTAGCTCGGCCTGTTCGATCTCATGATATCGCCTCCTCATACTCAATCATCGCTTCATAGAAAACAGACGAAACAGTCCGGCCATTTCTTGCAAAATGCGCGCCGTTTCGTCATTCGTTCTTCTTTGCATAAAATCGCAGAAGACATTATATCACAAAATCCGTCAGAGAAAAAGGGGCAAACGCCAAAAAGCGGTCGCCGCGAGAATCGGAGGCTGTCACCGCCGCGCCGGCCTTCTCCAGCGCAGGAAGAAATAGGTCACCTCGATGATGCAGCAGGTCGTCCACCCCACAGGATAGCCAAAGCCCACCAGCAGCGGGGTGTTGGCAATCAAGCGGGTCACAACGAACAGGTAAATCTGCCGGATGCCCACGAACGAGAGCAGCATGATGATCATCGGCCCCCGCGAATCTCCCCGTCCGCGGAGCGCGCCGGCGAGCACATGGTTCACGCAGTTGCACAGCAGGAAGAAGCAATTGGCGCGGATAAAGAGCACGCCGTACGCGATGACGGATTCGTCCGGGGAAAACAGCCCCACCGCCGGCGCGGCAAACAGGCACAGCAGCGTCACAATGACGGCTGTCACGCCCACGGCCATGCTCACCGTGATCACCGTGCCCTGATTCGCCCGCTGCGCCTTGCCTGCGCCAATATTCTGGCTGACAAAGGTTGTGGCGGCCATCGCCATGCTCTGCATGGGCAGCATGACAAACTGATCCAGCTTGTTGTAGCAGCTCCAGCCCGCCATGCAGCTGGAACCGAAGAAATTGATGTAGGACTGAACGAACACATTGGAAAACGCCGTGATGACGGACTGAATGCCCGCCGGCAGGCCGATGGCAAAGATACTGCCCAGGATGGCGCGGTCGATCCGCAGATCGTGCCACGTCAGACGGTAGATGTCGTTTGAGCGGGTCAGCAGCGCCAGAATGAGCAGCGCGGAAATGAGCTGGGAAATCACGGTGGCCCAGGCAACGCCCTCGATTCCGCAGTGGAAGCCCAGCACGAACAGCAAATCCAGCAGGATGTTCAGCACGCTGGTGAGCACCAGGAAATACAGCGGCCGCATGGTATCACCCACCGCCCGCAGGATGCCGCTGCCCATGTTGTAGATCAGCAGGCCGGAAATCCCGCCGATGTAGATCCGCAGATAGGTCGTTGCCTCCCCGAAAACGTCCTCAGGCGTGGCCATGAAACGCAGCATGGGCCTGACCGCCGCCACGCCCGCCAGCGTAAACAGGATGCTCAGCACAAAGGTGGCCGCCATGGTGGTCTCGATGGCCTTGTGCAGCGCCTTCAGATTCCTGGCGCCGAAAGAATTGGCGATGACTACGCCTGCGCCGGTGGAGAAGCCGTTGAAAAAGAACACCATCATGTTGACGATCATGGTCGTGGAGCCCACCGCCGCCAGGGCCTAGGTGCCCACAAAGTTGCCTACAACGATGGAGTCCACGGTGTTGTAGAGCATCTGGAAAACATTGCCCAGCATCAGCGGAAGGGCAAAGAGAATGATCTGCCGCGCAATGGAACCCTCCGTCATATTGCGGGCGGTTGTCTTTGCTGGAACGGCTGATGAACCTGCCATGGTGCGCCTCGTCTCTTTCTTCCTGATGGTCACGTCCTGCGTATTGGAACCATTATAAAAAAACTTCCGGAAATTGTCAAATGCCGGGCGCAAACCCAAAACATCCCCGGTCCTTGCGGACCGGGGATGGACTGGTTTTGACGGTTTGGACAGCTTACTTCTTGTCCTTGATCGCGGCCTGCGCAGCGCTCAGGCGGGCGATCGGCACGCGGAACGGAGAGCAGGACACATAGTTCAGGCCGATCTTGTGGCAGAACTCGATGGAGGACGGATCGCCGCCATGCTCGCCGCAGATGCCGCAGTGCAGGCTCGGGCGGGTCGCCTTGCCCAGCTTCACGGCGATCTCCATCAGCTTGCCGACGCCGGCGGTATCCAGACGGGCGAACGGATCGGACTCATAGATCTTGCCGGAGTAGTACGCCGGGAGGAACTTGCCCGCGTCGTCACGGCTGAAGCCGAAGGTCATCTGGGTCAGGTCGTTGGTGCCGAAGCAGAAGAATTCCGCCTCGGTCGCGATCTCGTCCGCGGTCAGCGCGGCGCGCGGGATCTCGATCATGGTGCCGACCTCATACCTGAGGCTGCTGCCGGCAGCGGCGATCAGCTCGTCCGCGGTCTTCACCACGACGTCCTTGACGAACTTGAGCTCCTTGGTCTCGCCAACCAGCGGAATCATGATCTCCGGCACGACGTTCCAGTCCGCATGGCGGGCCTGAACGGCCAGCGCCGCCTTGATCACCGCAGCGGTCTGCATCTTGGCAATCTCCGGATAGGTGACGGTCAGACGGCAGCCGCGGTGACCCATCATCGGGTTGAACTCGTGGAGGTCGCTGATGACCTGCTTGATGTACGCGACGGACTTGCCCTGCGCCTCGGCCAGCGCCTTGATGTCGGCCTCCTCGGTCGGCACGAACTCGTGCAGCGGCGGATCCAGGAAGCGGATGCAGACCGGATAGCCCTCCAGCGCCTCGAACAGGCCCTCGAAGTCGCTCTGCTGCATCGGCTCGATCTTCGCCAGCGCGTCCTCGCGCTCCTCGACGGTCTCGGCGCAGATCATCTCGCGGAACGCGCCGATGCGCTCCGGATCAAAGAACATGTGCTCGGTGCGGCACAGGCCGATGCCCTGCGCGCCGAAGGCGGCCGCCTGCTTCGCGTCAGCCGGCGTGTCGGCGTTGGTGCGCACGTCCAGCTTCTTGTACTTGTCGGCCAGGGCCATGATGCGGCCGAAGTAGCCGCTGTTCGGGTCGGCCGGAACGGTCGGGATCAGGCAGTCGTAGATATTGCCGGTGGAGCCGTCCAGGGACAGCACGTCGCCCTCCGTAAACACCTTGCCCTTGAGGGTGAAGCGCTTGTTCTCCTCGTCCATCTTGATGTCGCCGCAGCCGGAGACGCAGCAGGTGCCCATGCCGCGGGCAACGACCGCCGCGTGGGAGGTCTGGCCGCCGCGCACGGTCAGGATGCCCTGCGCGTACTTCATGCCCTCGATGTCCTCCGGAGAGGTCTCCAGGCGGACCAGGATGACCTTTTCGCCCTTCTTGCCGCGCTCGACAGCGTCCTCAGCGGTGAAGACGATGGTGCCGGCGGCAGCGCCCGGGGAGGCCGCGATGCCCTTGGAGATGGCCTCCGCCTTCTTGAGGGCGGCGGTATCAAAGGTCGGATGCAGCAGCATGTCCAGGCTCTTGGCGTCGATCTGCATCAGCGCCTCTTCCTCGGTGATCATGCCCTCGTCGATCAGATCGCACGCGATCTTGATGGCGGCGGCGGCGGTGCGCTTGCCGTTGCGGGTCTGTAGCATGTAGAGCTTCCTGTCCTCGATGGTGAACTCCATATCCTGCATGTCGCGGTAGTGGTTCTCCAGCGTGTTGCAGATGCTCAGGAACTGCTCGTAAACCTCCGGCAGAACCTCCTTCATCTTCTCGATGGGCATCGGAGTGCGCACGCCGGCGACGACGTCCTCGCCCTGTGCGTTCATCAGGAACTCGCCCATCAGGCCCTTCTCGCCGGTGGCCGGATTGCGGGTGAAGGCGACGCCGGTGCCGGAGGTATCGCCCATGTTGCCAAACGCCATCATCTGGACGTTGACCGCGGTGCCCCAGGAGTACGGGATGTCATGATCCATGCGGTAGATGTTGGCGCGCGGGTTGTCCCAGGAACGGAACACGGCCTTGATGGCGCCGAAGAGCTGCTCCTTGGGATCGTCCGGGAAGTCGGTGCCCAGCTTGCTCTTGTACTCCGCCTTGAACTGCGCGCACAGCTCCTTGAGATCCTCGGCGCTCAGCTCGACGTCCTGCGTGACGCCCTTGGCCTCCTTCATCTCGTCGATGAGCTTCTCAAAGTACTTCTTGCCGACCTCCATGACGACGTCGGAGTACATCTGGATGAAGCGGCGATAGCAGTCCCACGCCCAGCGCGGATTGCCGGACTTGGTGGCCATGACGTTCACGACTTCCTCGTTGAGGCCCAGGTTCAGAATGGTATCCATCATGCCCGGCATGGACGCGCGCGCGCCAGAACGGACGGAAACCAGGAGCGGATTCTCCAGATCGCCGAACTTCTTGCCCGTGATTTCTTCCATCTTGGCGATGTTTTCCATGATTTCAGCCTGAATGTCATCGTTGATGCGGCGGCCGTCCTCATAGTATTTGGTGCATGCCTCGGTGGAAATGGTAAAACCCTGCGGAACCGGGAGACCAATCCTGGTCATTTCCGCAAGGTTTGCGCCCTTGCCGCCGAGCGTGTTGCGCATGCTGGCGTCGCCTTCCTTAAAGAGGTAAACGTACTTCATGCTGCCTAGTCCTCCTTCAAAGTGAATAATTCCTGCAATTCCGCAGTGGGAAATGCAGGCTGATGTCTATTGGAGCGTCCCCGTTTTGTTAGGGTCGCACATCACTGATTATACGGCTTTTCAAGTCATTTGGCAATATTTTTCTGGAATTTTTGTGCATAGATTTCAACTTATTCCACGCATTTGCAATTTCAATTCTCCATGCGCGCCGCGCGGCGCTGCATTTGTCTGATCATTGTCAATGTGCTCAATTTCTGGCAAAATATGCGCCGGATTTGTGAAATCTTTTTCCCGCCGCCTCCATGATCGCCCTTCGCTCTGCATAATATACAGGATTTTTGGACAATTCCAGAAAGGCATCGCGCGTGCGCGCCAGCAGACGCGCGTCGCTTTCGAGCATCAGCGCCGGCATCTGCGGCTCGCCGTGCTGCCGGGTGCCGAAGAATTCGCCCGCACCGCGGATTTCCAAATCCTTCTGCGCGATCACAAAGCCGTCGTTGGTGGAGACCAGCGTCTTCAGGCGCTCGTTCGGCTCGGCCATCAGGAAGCACCAGCTCTCCTGCGCGCCGCGGCCCACGCGCCCGCGCAGCTGATGCAGCTGCGCCAGCCCGAAGCGCTCCGCCCCCTCGATCACCATCACCGTCGCGCGCGGCACATTCACGCCCACCTCGATGACCGTCGTCGCCACGAGCACGCTGATCTCGCCCGCGTAAAAGCGCTCAAGCGTCTCCTCCTTGGCCTGCTTGTTCATCCTGCCGTGCACCAGGCCCACGGACAGCGGCGAAAGCGCCTGCAAAAGCTCCTTCTGTACCTGCGCCGCGCTGCGCACGTCGGGATCGTCCAGGTCATCTTCGCCCACCAGCGGGCAGACGACGTACGTCTGGAATCCCTTCGCCGCCTCGGCCCGGATGAAGCTGTACAGTCCCTCGCGCTTCTCCTCCGGCACGATGCGCGTGCGCACGGGCGTTCTGCCCGGCGGCAGCTCGTCGACGATGGACAGATCAAGATCGCCGTAGAGCACCAGCGACAGCGAGCGCGGGATCGGCGTGGCGCTCATCACCATGACGTGCGGGGAGACGCCCTTCCCCTCGAGCCTCGTGCGCTGACGCACGCCGAAGCGGTGCTGCTCGTCGGTGATCACCAGACGCAGTCTGTCAAACGCCACGCCCTCGGAGATCAGCGCGTGCGTGCCGATGACCACCTGCCATTCGCCGGAGGCAATCGCCTCCCGCGCGCGGCGCTTCTCCGCCGCCGTCATCCTGCCGGTGACCAGGCCGCAGGAGACGCCCAGCGGCGCCAGCGTCTCCACCGCACTGGCAAAATGCTGACTCGCGAGGATCTCCGTCGGCGCCATCAGCGCGCCCTGGCCGCCCGCGCGCGCGCACAGATACAGCGCACAAAACGCGATCATCGTCTTGCCACAGCCCACGTCGCCCTGCACCATGCGCGCCATCGCCTGCGGGCGGCGCAGATCATCCGCGATCTCGCCCACCACGCGGCGCTGCGCATCCGTCGGCGGGAACGGCAGCGCACCAAAGAACTCCGCGATCCATGCGTCCTCCACGGGAAGCGGCTGCGCCTCCCTGCGCGTGCCGGCCTCCCCGGCGACGCCCGCCTGAAACAGCAGCAGCTCCTCGAACGCCAGACGCTCCTTGGCCCTGGCCAGCGCCTCAAAGCTGCTGGGGAAATGCGCCTCGAGAAGCGCCGCGCGCCGGTCCATCAGGCCGTGCCGTTCCGCAAACGACGCGGGCAGCTCATCCTCCAGGTCGTATTCCTCCAGCAGCAGCTTTACCGCGTCGCGCAGCGGCTTCTGGCCGACGCCGGGCACCGGCGCATACGTCGGGATGATGCTGCCCGGCTCCTCCAGCGTGGGATTGATGACGAACAGACCGCTCTTCTTGCGCACGCAGCGGCCATAGAGCACCACATGCTGCGTGTCAAACAGCCGGTCCTTCATCCAGGACTGGTTGAACCACATGCAGCGGATTCTGCCGCATTCGTCCGCCACGGTAGCGGACACCCACTGCATGCCGCGCACGCGGTGCAGCGCAGGCTTGCCGTCGATAAAGCCCTCGAAGCAGGCCTCCTTCCCCTCCGTCATCTGTGCCGGGGAGAGCGGATGCGTCGTATCGCGGTAGCCCGTCGGCAGGCGCTCAAGCAGGTCCTGCGCGGTCGCAATGCCGCGCTTTTCAAGCGCCTCCAGACGCTTCGGGCCGAAGCCCCTGATCTGTGACAGCTCGCGCATCCGCACGCTCCTTTCCGCAGAGGGTTGAACAATTGAAAGAAAAACCGCGCCGGCAAAGGCGCGGATGGTTGCTGCTTATTCCGCAGAGATGAGGTAATAATACAGCGGCTGGCCGCCATACTGCACCTCGACGTCCAGATCGCCAAAGAGCTCCGCGACCTCGGCGCCCAGCGCCTGCGCGTCCTCCTCAGTGGTGTCCTGGCCGTAATAGATGGTGATCAGGGAGTCGCCCTCCTCCACGACGTGGCCCACCAGATCGACCGCGATGTCGTGGACGCTCTGGCCGACGGTCTCGATGCGTCCGTTGTGGATACCGATGATGTCGCCCTCCTTGATCTCCTTGTCCTCAAACACGGTATCGCGCACGGCAAAGGTGATCTGTCCGGTCTTCACCTGCTCGGCGGCCGCGGTCATCTCCTCGCGGTTCTCCTCCAGACTGGCCTCCGGGTTGAAGGCGATCACCGCGCCGATGCCCATGGCGACGTTCTTGGTCGGCAGGACGAGCACGTTCACGTCGTCCGCCAGCTCCGCGGCCTGAGAGGCTGCGAGGATGACGTTGGAGTTGTTGGGCAGCACGATGACGTTCTTCGCGCCCACGCCGTGGATCGCGTCCAGAATGTCCTCGATGCTCGGGTTCATCGTCTGTCCGCCCTCGACGATGTGATCCACGCCCAGGTCGGTGAAGATGCTGGAGAAGCCCTCGCCCAGGGACACGGCGACCATGCCGTATTCCTTCTTCGGCTCCTCGGCCTTGGCCGCTTCCTCCTCCTGGCGCTTCTGCTCGGCCTCCTTCTGGGCGGCCTCCGCTTTTTCCAGTCGCTCCCTGCGCTCCTCGGCCATATTGTCGATCTTCAGGTTCACCAGATCGCCCATGGCACAGGCCCACTGAATGGCCTTGCCCGGATCGTTGGTGTGCACGTGCACCTTCACGAACTCAAAGTCGCCCACGCAGACCACGCAGTCGCCGATGCGGCCCAGGCGCGTGCGGAACTTGTTGATGTCGTCCTCGGTCACGCCGTCGTTCATGTCCTGAATGACGAATTCCGTACAGTATTTGAACGTCAGCTCCTCGAGCGCGTCGTGATCGTCCTCAAACTCGAACGTCGCCGCATTGCCCACGCCCGCAGCCGTCTCCTCGATTTTCTCGCCGTTGTACGCCGCGCGCCAGCCCTTGAAGACCGTCAACAGGCCCTGTCCGCCGGAGTCGACCACGCCTGCCTGCTTGAGCGCCGGGAGCATGTCCGGCGTCTTTTCCAGGATGGCCTCGCCGCTGCGGATCATCTTGTCGAGCACCTCGGCCACGGTACGCGGCTTTTTGGCCACATAGCGCTGCGCGTCCTCCGCAATCACGCGGATGACGGTGAGGATGGTGCCCTCCTTCGGCTTCATGACCGCCTTGTACGCGGTGTCCGCGCCGGAGCGCAGACCCCTTGCAAACGCCTCTGCGTCGATGGTATCGCAGCCCTCGATGCCGCGGGAGAAGCCGCGCAGGATCTGGGACAGGATGACGCCGGAGTTGCCGCGCGCGCCCTTGAGCGCGCCGCGCGCAGCCAGGCCGGCCAGCTTGGACGCGCTGGCGACGTCCTGCGCCGCGATTTCCTTCACCGTGGATTTCATCGTCAGGGACATGTTGGTGCCCGTGTCGCCGTCCGGCACGGGGAACACGTTCAGCGCGTCGATCGCCTCACGGTTCTGTTCAAGCAGGTTTGCTCCCGCGATAATCATCTCTTTCAGAAGCAGACCGTCAATAGCTTGCTGTGACAAAAACTTCGCCTCCAGTTTACGTCAGGGATCAGACGCGGATACCCTCTACCGAAATATTCACCTTGCGCACTTTTGCGCCCGTCATGTTCTCGATCTTGTAGCAGACCTGCGACTTGATGATCTTGCAGACCTCCACGATCGAGATGCCGTATTCAACGATGATGTACAGGTCGATGTCAATGCCGCCTTCCGTCACATTGACGCGCACGCCCTTGGTCAGGTTCTCCCTGCCCAGCCACTCGACAAAGCCATCCTTTGCGCGCTTGGAAGACATCGCTACAATGCCGTAGCACTCCAGCGCAGCGTAACCCGCCACCTTCAGCAGGACATCCTCACTAATCGTAATCTGACCGAGATCGTTGTTGATTTTACATTCCATGAAAAACCCTCCTTGCGCAGGGTCATACTGACCCGGAATCTCAATGGATCATTTTACAGTATACAAGAAAGCGCACGATTTTACAAGGATTCCCCGAAAAAATCTCCGAAGCAAACGCCGCTTTCTCCCGTTTGTCCGAGGCTGAATCCCGATTTTTTCATTTTGCTCCGAACAAAATTGAAAAAAGGCTTGTCAAATCCGGGTTCTGGTGCTAAAATAACTGTGTTATGACTGTTTACGCACCAGAAGGAGGTGTGATCCATGGGTAAGATTTGTGAAGTTTGCCAGAAGGGCGCTCTGAGCGGCCACAACGTCAGCCACTCCAACCGCAAGAGCAACCGCGTTTGGCTGCCGAATACGCAGCGTGTCCGCGTGACCGTCGACGGTACCGTTCGTCACATGAACGTCTGCACCCGTTGCCTGCGCAGCGGCAAGGTCGAGCGCGCTCTGTAATCCCGCATATTGACATGAGGACACCCGGTTTCCTGCTCAGGAACCGGGTGTTTTTCTCGTGCCTCACAATCCCCTTTTGCCCGAAAACAGGCGCACCAGCCAGCGCACGAACCTCGGCGCCCGGATGCAGATCATTCTCACGCTCACCATCTTCCCTCCCGCCTCTCAGTCGCCAAGCAGCCACAGCCCCGTGATCGTCAGCGCCAGGCCCAGCGCAATCAGGAGGAATTCCATCGGCAGGCACAGGAACACGAGCAGCATGCCAAAGAGCGCCAGCAAAACGCCGAGCTGCTTTTTTGCACACACTCTGCACCTGCGCAAGGCCATCCCTCCCCGTCCCTCCATCCTATGCGCCGCACCATTTTCCATATGAAAAAGCGCTCCAGACTTTTTTGTCTGAAGCGCTTTTCATCTGCCTGAATCCTGAGTGCGGATTACTTCATGACCTTCGGGAAGGTCTCGACCTTGGCCTCGGAAACCCACTGGGTCACAGCCGCCTCATATGCGGCGTCCTGGGCCTCCTTGAGCATCTCGTCGTAGATCGCGTTCTTGATCTCCTCGGTGTACTCCACCTCGCCGCCGGCCAGCTCGCTGGCGTACTGCAGGATGTGGTAGCCGTAGCTGGTCTTCACCAGCTCCGCGGAGATATCGCCCACGTTCTCAAGCGCCATCGCGGCGTCCTGGAAGCTCTGCTCATAGATGGACAGGCCGTCGCAGACCAGATAGCCGCGGCTCTTGTTCGGCTCGGCGGTCATGCCGGCGTCCTCGCCGTAGGTCTCAATCAGCGCGTCGAAGTCCTCGCCGGCCTGCGCCTTGGCGAGCACCTCCTGCGCGAGCGGCAGGATCTCGGCGAAGGCAGCCTCGGTCGTCTCGTCGATCTTGGCCTGGGTCTCGTCCGCCGTCGTCTGCGCGGTGGCCACCTGGTCCTCCAGCGCGGCGATCTGGTCGTTGTAGGCGGCAAGGGCCTCCTCGTCAAACTCGGCCGTATCCTGCGCCTTCAGCTCCTCCAGATCGTCATTGCCGCTGGAAAGCAGATTCTTGGCGGCAGTCAGAGCGTCGTTGAGCTGCTTGATCTCGTCCTGCTTCTCGTCGCTCAGCTGAATCAGCAAGTTCTTCACGCCGCGATAGCCCGCGGGCATGTAGTACAGATCGTAGCCGTTCTGCTCGGCGTAGGCATAGGACGCCGGGTTCGCGTCGTAGCTCTCCTTCTGAGAGGCCACCTTGCTGTCAAACTCGGCCTTCACCTGCTCGTCGGTCACGGCCACGCCCTCGTAGGTGTACGCCTTGAGCTTTTCGCTCTGCTTGCTCATCGTCTGGGTGCGCACAAAGTAGTCGTACGTATAGCCGATGGTGTTCAGATCGTTGGTGAGCATCTCGTCGAGCATCGCGTCGGTGATGGTCGCCACAGCCTCCTGCGGCTCGCTCGGGGTCGCCTCGGCAGCCTCGGCGGCCAGGCGCTCCTGCTCCTCCTCGACGGTCTCCAGCTCCGGATAGTTCTGGTAACGGATGAGCATCTTGTACAGCTCGGTCATGCTGGTGGCGTATTCCTCCACCTCGGCATTCTCTTCCTCGGTCAGCTCCAGATAGCCCAGCTCCTCCATCTTGTCCTCGACGACGACGGATTCGATGAGCTGCTCAAGCGCGAGCTCGCCGTAGGAGGCCATGGCCTCCTCGTCCACCGGCATGGAGAAGCCATAGTACTGCTGCATGTACTGCTGCTCATACTCGACCAGATAGTCGCGGTAATCAGCCCACTCCGCCTTCGTGATCTCGGTATCGCCCACCTTGGCCACAGCCTGCGCGCCGTCAAGCTCCGCGTCGTAACCGATCAGGTTGCAGCCGGAGAGCATCAAAGCCGCCGCAAGCAGCATGGCGATCAATGCGATTCCCTTTTTCATGTTTCGTTCTCTTCCTTTCAGCCGCTACTCGGCAATATACGTTACATTATAAGTTGACGGCACACAAATGTCAAGCCGCGCATGGCCATAAGCACGCGCGGCCTGTCGGTTTTCACAAATAAACGCGGTTCTTCATCCTTTGGCTCCGTCTGCGCCGCCGTCACAGGCCGTGCACGCGCACGCCGTAGTACCTGCTCAGCGTGCTGTTGGGCCAGTCGTCGGGACTGTTTTCCAGCGTGATGGCCATCGTAAAGCGCGAAGCCTGCGGCACGGAGGAAACTATCACGTCCGTCTCCCCCGCGGCGGCCGCCGCCTCGATGGCGTCCGTCTGCGCAAGCCAGGCTGCCTCGTGCGCCTTCACGTCCCGCAGCGCGCCCAGGCTGACGCCCACGATGCACACTGCCAGCACCACAAGCGCCGGCAGACTCCGTC
>JAGBDL010000194.1 GCA_017937505.1 Clostridia bacterium
AAGGCCGTCTCGCCGAACAGCGTGCCCATGGTATCGAACTCACCCTCGGCCGCCAGCTCACGGGCCAGAGCCAGATCCGGCAGCGTGTTCTTGGCCAGGTTGTGGGTCTGCACCAGTCGGCCGGCCCAGCGGCCGGAGCGGTTGGCGCCGTAGAACTGAAGGATGCCTCTCAGCCGGAGATCCTGGCAGTGTGCCACCAGCATCGTGCTGTACTTTGCCACGCTGGTCTTGCCGAGAGCGGTGCGGATCTCCAGCACTCTCCGGACGTTCTCCGGAAGGTCTGGCTGCTTTAGCGCTTCGGCGATGGTGTCCTTGGTGACGCTGGTCATCTCCACGCCCTGCTCCGCGAGCCAGCGCTTCAGCTGGGCCAGGCTGTTCGGGTTCTTCAGGCCGGTGAGCTCCTGGGCTTCTTCCTGGAGCTCCTGCCGGCGCTGGTTATCGTAGGCGACGATCTTCTCGACCATGGGGATGTCGAGCTTCACGCCGTTGTCGTTCATGTGTTGGTCCAGAGACCAGAGCGCCTGCTCGTCCTCTGGGGTTTTGTAGATAGATAGCTTCCGGAGGATCTCCTGCTCGGTCACGACGTCCTGCCTGTTGTAGTTCTTGTAGAGCTGCCACTTGGCCGGGTCATGCTCCGGGAGGTTGCGCGTCCTCTGGCCGTTTACCCGGGTAGGCTTGCACGGCTTGGAGAAGAACTGGATCAGCGCCTTGCCCTGGGGGTCCTTTAGCTTCTCAGCTGGTAGGCCCAGCGCCTCGCCGGCGCCTGCCAGGTTGCCCGGCAGGCCCAGCGTCAGCGCCTTGACCATGGTGCAGCGCCACTCCTCGGGAGGCATGGGCTTGTTCAGCCACTTGGCCAAACAGGTGCGCTCGAAGTTCGCATTGAAGGCAGTTTTGACGATCTGGGGGTCGGTGAGGGCCTCGACGAACTCGGCCATCATGTCCGGATCCGCGTCGAAGCAGTCGATGGTCCGGACGTCATCCTCGCCCCAGTCGTCGAAGATGTACGAGATCAGCAGGATGTCGAAGTCGGGCGCCTCCGTGTAGGCGTAGACGCCCGCGTCGGTCAGATCCACGGAGCTATAGGTTTCTATATCTACGCCCATAACTCTGTGCATCGTCGTCCCTCCTTAGAAGTCCTCGTCGTCCTCGAAGCCGTCGCCGAAGTCAGACTCGGCAGAGGCACGAGCAGCGCCCAGGGGCTCGTCGTCCTTCAGCTTCTGGATGTTATTCAGGCCGACGCCGACGCCCTTGTTGCCGTTGGTGTTGAAGGGGAAGAAGTTGATGGAGGCGCGGCCCCAGCAGCCGGAGTAGACCTCGTCGGGGTCCAGGATCTCGTTCAGATCCTTGTCCACGATGCCGGGCTTCTGGTTGCTGTTGCAGTTGAGGAAGTACATACCCTCGTACTCAGGAGCCTCGTCAGCACGCTCGGCGTCGCCGTCGCGCAGGGGCAGCTTCAGGTTGCCGGGCTTCTTGCCGCCCCACTTGGAGGCGATGCCGTCCTGGACGGCCGCGCCGATGGCTGCGCGGATCTTCTTGATGGTGGCCTTGTCCTCCTTGGGGATCAGCAGGCAGATGCTGTACTTGGCGTCCTGACCGGCCTGGAAGGCGCGGCTCTTGAAGATGTTCACATAGCTGAAGCGAACTTTTCCGGTGATGATTTTGGTGTTAGACATTTTTTTATTTTCCTCCTTGATTTTAGAACGACGCGATCTCGTCGTCGGTGTTTGTGAAGTCGGCCTTCGCCGCTTCTGTCGTGTTGCTGGCTTCGCGTTTATCAGACTCCGGCACGAGGACCGGCTTGCCTGCGGGTTTGATCAGCAGGTCGCCCAGGGTGGCGGCCAGCTTCTTCTTGCCGACGAGTTTCTCCATCTCGGTGATGCCGTTGAGCTTGCGCTGGTAGAGCATCGCCTCGTCGAAGCCGGCAGCCATCAGCGTGCTGGCCACCTTGGTCTCGTCTGCGTACTTGCGGATGCTGCGGCCCTCGACCAGCTTCCAGCCCTCGAAGTGCTTGCCGGCCAGAGCCTGCTCCAGTGCGTACTGGTTGACCTCCTCGGCCCACTTCTGAAGGTGGTCGGCCTTGGCCAGCACCTCGCCGATCTCCTCGTCAGAGAGCAGCGGAGGCTTCTGGAACTCCATGCGGGCCAGCTCCAGGTTGAACTCGGCACGCTTGCGGCAGCGGGTCTTGGCAGGGCAGAAGCGGCACCAGTCGCCGGCTGCCATGTAGTCGGTGCCCTCCATGGCCATGATGGCGCGGGGCGCGACTTCCTCCTCGCCCCAGAGCAGCAGCTCTTTCAGGATCACGACCTCGCTGTCGACGTGATCGAGGCGGGGCTGGATGACTGTGGTCTTCACGGTGTCGAAGTCGTAGACGCTGCCAAACAGGACAGCGGCGCCCAGACCGTAGAGGCGGAGCTGGGGGTTGTTCTTGGCCTCGACCTTGATGCCTTTGCCGTACTTCAGGTCGATGGCCTGGATCTGGGTGTTGCTGACGATGACCACGTCAGAGGTGCCGAAGCCCTCCGGGATCCACTGCTCCAGGCTGAGCTGCTGCTCGATCATCAGCTCGGCGCCTTCGTCGGCAGCGGCGAACTCCTCCAGGACAGCGTCCACGTAGAAGTCGGTGGCCTCGTCCATCTCGGCGTTGTAGTAGTCACTCTGCTGGATCTTTGCCAGCTGTTTCTTGTACTGGCCCGTAGTCAGCTCCTTCAGCGCGTGCCTGAGCTTCAGCTCGGCCAGGCTGTGGGCCAGGGTGCCCTCGTCGGCGTAGCTGCTGGTGCCGGGATCCGGACACTGGTCAGACAGTGCGACGGATCCGGGGCAGTTGATCCAGCGATGCGCGGCCGATGCAGAGCAGCGGGCGTGTTTAGTCGGCATTGGTTTCCTCCTTTGCGTGGTTCATGACCTTCGGCAGATCGGCGAGGTTCACTTCGGTGAGCTTGTTCTTGCCGGTCAGCTCTTTGATCAGTTCGGCGGCGCGGTTGTAGCCGCATTTCTTATTGAGAGCGGCGAGCTGCTTGCGGACAACGATGCGGAAGTCTTCCGTCACCTTTGCGGGCTGCTCAAGCTCCGGATCGGGGTCAGGAGCGGCCTCATTTTCCGCAGGAGCGGCTTCCTGGGTCTTGGTGGTGTCATTCTTAGGCTGAGGAGCTTCGGCGTCCTCCTGGGCGTTCTGGGCCGCCTCCTGGGGGTCTCCCTGGGCGAGCTCAGGCTCTGCGGTGGTCTCAGGCTCTGCCTGAGCGGGTGCTGCGGCGAGGGAAGGGGACACGATGCCCATGTACTCCTTGAACTCGTCCAGACTTTCAAATTCGACTTTGATCTTCATGCGTTGAAATCCTCCTTAGCTGTGATATAATTGGGGTGTGTTCTTCTGGGGCTCCGGGGCTTTGTCCTCGGGGCCTCATTCTTTTTGTGCAGCCATAAGCACCACCTCCTCCACTTCATGCTCTGCCAGCAGCTCGGCCATGTCCATGACACTCGCCGCGTACCAGCTCAGCTCGCCTCCGGCCAGATAGCCGCCCAGGCGTCCGTCGCCGTTGTAGTACATCAGGACCGCGCCCAGATCGTTGTCATAGATCCGGAACAGTTCGGCCAGGAAGTCAGCAGCGACCATCATGTTCGGACCGGCTTCCCACATCTCGGCCTCGGTCACGCCCAGCCGCTCCATGCGGTCGGCGTGCCAGTAGAGGGAGACCTGCATCAGACCGGTGCAGTCGCCATTCACGGCGTCAGTCTGGAAGCGGCTCTCGTGCCAGGCGATCGCCTCCAACAGCTCCGGAGATATGCTGTAGATCTCGCCGGCGGCCCTGGCGGCTTCCTCCACCTCGTCCGGGATCCCTGGGTCGTTGTAGGGCTCCGGCTCTTTGGTGAGCTCCTGGAGTTCGTAGGAGACCACGGGAGGGGGCTCCACCGGCGTCACTGTGGCCACAACGTCCAGGGGTGCGGTTACACTATGCCAGTGAGCCAGACCAGCCAGTGAGCCGATCAGGACGCCCAGCAGCAGGCTGAGCAGGTTGGCCGGCCATGTCCGGCGACGTCTGCGTCTTTTCATTCTTCTTTACCTCCATATCTCTCAGGATCGCTCGGTAGGCCGAGCGGGCCAGCATTGTCAGGTCGATGTTCTCCATGGCTGGCCCTCCTCACTGTGGTGTCCAGCGCTCGCCCTGGCAGATGAAGTAATCGTCGGCCGGGGTGTAGTCCTTCAGGATCAGAGCGCAGGGGCTGCCATCATGGCCGCAGCAGGCGTCGCAGATGTGGTCGCCCTCTCCGATGGGCTGCATATTGCCGCAGGTCTCGCAGCACTTGTAGCGCTTGTCCTGCTGGGGCTGGGGTCTCTTTTTCTTCATGGTGTTGTCCTCCTTTGTAGAAAAATTTTCTACCTTTAGATTAAAAAAATTAGACGACGCTCCTCGTCAGTCAATCGCAGCAGCTCGCAGAGCACTCGGATCTCACTGGGCAGGAACTCGGTCTCGCCCTTGATCTTGTCACTCAGAGCCTGGCGAGACCGGCCCAGCTTTTCAGCGATGAAGCCCATCTTCAGGCCGCTGTCCTTGATCTTCTTCTGGAGCAGTTCGGTGTTTACTTTCATGTGGATCTCCTTCCTTGTGTTAATTCTCCGGGTCATGGATCTGGATGTTGAGCTTGCGGCCCAGCCAGTCCAGTCCGTCTCTGGTCGTCCAGAAATAGACGGTTTTCTTCCCCGGCCTGCCGCTCTCGACGAGGCCTCTGCGCTCCAGTGCTCGCAGTGCTTCATAGTCGGGGCCGGACAGTGCCGCGCAGAAGTAGCTGCGGTAGGGCTTGTAGTAGCGGCGGCCGTGCCGGACATAGGGGCGCTTATTGTTCAGGCCGATCATGTGGGCCATGATCTGCACCTCTCTGGAGTAGTTCTGCAGCGGGACGATCTTCTTCATGGCTGCCTCCTTAGTGTTGGGCCTTCTGGGCCTTGATCCTCAGCTTCACCCAGAGCTTCATGGTGTCCCTGGCCAGATACCAGGAGCCGCACACGGCGATGAAGTGGTCGAGGTAGGTGTGGATCACTTCGCCCTCGATGACGTACTTGGCGCCGATCCAGCAGAGCTCGAAGGCGATCAGCGTGCAGATCAGGCAGACGAGGTAGTTGAGGTAGAACGTGAAACGGGTCATTGTGGTGTGTCCTCCTTGTTTTCTAAAATCCGTTCCAGATCTGCCGGCCGCAGTATTCAAAACACTCGGCGTCGTTGCAGTCTTCCGGGGTCAGGTCTTCGATGCGCTTCCGGCTCCGGGATATGAATAGATCGGAGTCCATCGGCGGCTTCGGGTTTTTGTCTCGCAGCAGGTGATCGACTTCCACCAGTCGGGCGTACTCTGCCGGCTCGTTCTCTTTCAGATGCTGGAAAAAGTAGTTTTTGTGGTAGGGGCAGAAGGTGCAGGCTGACGCCTTTGTCTCCAGCCCCCAGACGTCCTTGATGTAGGCGAAGGACTCGGCGCGGGTCCAGCCCAGATCCACCAGTGGAAAGCAGTTGATGAACATCGGGTTGGGGCTTTCCTTGCACCGGCGCCGCTCCTCGAAGGAGAAGCCCATGTGCATCTCGTGGGCCTTCTGATCAGCCGGCCGAAGCCGCTGGCCCTTCCGGTAGCCCAGGAGCTCCCAGCGGACATACTTGGAGATGACCTCGACCTTGTAGTCGATGGTGCAGTTCCTGGGCATTTTGCTCTTGTGGCCGTCGTCCTTGATGGTCCACCAGGGGATGCTGATCGTCCGGCGCTTCCCGAAGTTCTTCATAAAATCAGCATAGAGGGGCGACTCCAGGATCTTGAAGTGGATCCCGGCGCTCTCGCAGGCTCGTCGGATGAAGTGCACCTGAGACATCACCCAGGGCGGCTCCATACCGAGGTCGCAGAAGATCACGGCGTCGTAGATGGGGACGCGCGGGTGGACTGTGCCGTGGCCGTGGGCGAGGGCGAGCGCGTTCTCGCAGCTCATTAGGGCGAGAGCTGTGGATTGCATCCCGGCTCCGCAGGACAGGATCTTCATGGTCTCAGCCCTCCCTGGATGCTGCCAGATAGTCGCACCACTCTCGGAACGCCCGCAGGATGGGGTTGGTGTTGCCCTGGTCAGCCCAGCCGGCGAAGCCGATCCAGCCGTCAGCATTGAAGCTGATACACTCCCGGCGCTCGAAGTAGTGGCTGTTGACGTAGAGGAAGCAGCTGATCAGAGTGCCGTTGGTCTTCCGCTTGAGGTCGATCCGGCGGCTCAGGTACATGGAGCCCATCGAGGTCTCGCAGTCTGCGTTGGCCTTCTTGATGTGCTTGTTCAGCAGCATGACCAGGGTGAGGATGTCACCCTCGGTCACATCGGCGTAAGTGAGGCCCTTACCGGCGAAGTAGTCCCGGGCCTCGTTATTGGTGCAGACGGGGAGGATCCCCGTCTTTCTCATATAGGCGCCCATCTTTAGCCCTCCCTGGTCATATAGTCGTAGAGTTTAGCCTTCAGACGGATGACCTCAGCCTCGGCAGCCTCAGCTCTACGCTGGGCCTCTCCGGCACGGCTGGCCATCGCGCCGATGGACTCGCAGCCGCGCTTGCTGTCTTCCAGCAGTTCCTGGATGCGAGCCTTCAGCTTGGCGATCTCGGCGTCCTTTTCCTCGGCGACCGCATGAGCAGCAGCATGGGCGGCCTCGTAGTCCTTCTCGGCCTCGGCCAGCTTGTCTACCAGTCGGTTATAGCCCAGCTCGGCCTCGATGCGCTTCTCCTCAGCTTCCTCGGCACGCTTCTCAGCACGGCGGGCGCGGTCGGCCATGGAGCAGGCCCAGTCGTTGTTGATGTTCTCGGCGGCCAGATCGAAGCAGCCCTCGAAGGTGGTGGCCAGGTAGGAGTCCGGGCCCAGCTGCTCGACTATCTTGCGGATCTTGTCGAGAGCCTCGCGCTCCTGCTGCTTGGTGGCGGGTGCATCAGTGCGGATCAGCTCGACGCTGATGATGGTGCCGGTGCCGTGGCGGTAGCAGTCGTTGAAGTCCTTGCGGGCTCGCTGTTCGGTAGGAGCGGTGAAGTGGTCGGCGCCCTGGGTGCCGTTCTCTCTGGTAAAGGTGATTTTATAGGTGTTCATTGTGTGCCCTCCTGTCGGTGGTGTGTTCTTCTGGAAAAGTAGAAAATAATTCTACCATCAACAAGATAGCATGGGCGTAGAATAATGTCAAGATATTTTTGCAAAAATAGTAGAAAAATTTTACACCGTATGATAGAATGACCTCGGAGGAGGTGCTTCATTATGTACGAACTCGGTGATTTAATTAAACGGAAGCGCGAAGAACTCGGACTGAGCCAGGAGGAGCTGGCCCGGATCCTTGGATATAAACATAAAAGCAGCATTAACAAGATCGAGCTGGGCCTTGCCGACGTCCCCAGGACGAAGGTGCCGGCCTTTGCGAAGGCGCTGGGCATGACTCCGGTGGAGTTCTCCGGCTGGACAGAGAAGCGCGTCGAGAGCAGCTTCAGCTATTGCCTGGAGCAGCAGATGGCGCTCCTGGGTTATAACCTCATTTATAGCGCCGACGGCGATGTCATTCTGACCCATGGCGGCGCTGAGTACGAGGTGACAGAGCAGGACGTGAAGGAGCTGGAGACCCGTGTCGCTCTGTATATTGACTTTATGCTGGGCGATCTGGCGAAGAAGGCCCGGAAGATCGGAGGTTGATGCGTATGTTTGGACATGGTAAAAAGAAAGCGGCCGCCGAGATGATGGCGCCGCAGTGGATGAAGATACTGGTCGAGAGTCGGGACATCGTAAACAGGACGACGGATCCGGATGTCTTTTTCTCTCGGTATGATACCGTTAAGGAGACGGCCGAAAAGCTGGCCAGCATCTCGAAGTATGTGAAATTTAAGGGAACGAAGCCGGCTGAAGTGCTGCGGATGGCTGTGGATCAGGAGCAGGCCGCCGTCCGGGATCTGATCGTTCGCTGCTTCCAGAAGGCCCAGCTGAACGCCGAGAAGCTGAAGACAGAGAAGGGAAAGCTCGGCCAGTTTGAGAAGTTCCAGAGCTCTCTGGAGGTGTACTTCTTCCGGATGTCTGGCGAGAACGCCCAGCTGGTCCAGGATCTACACGATGAAGCACTGAAGCAGATCGGAGGGTGAGCCTATGCGTGGCGTTATTTATGCCAGATACTCACCGGGCCCACGCCAGACGGAGCAGTCCATCGAGGGCCAGGTGGCTGATTGTAAATATTATGCAGAGGAGAACGGGATCGACATCATCGAGGTGTATGCCGACCGGAAGGTCTCCGGCAAGAGTGTCGTCGGCCGTGACGAGTTCCAGCGGATGCTGCGGGACGCGGAGCGCGGTCTGTTTGACTGCGTCCTGGTGTGGAAGATCGACCGCTTCGGCCGGGATCGCCAGGACATCGCCCTGGGTAAATTGACCCTGAAGCGTGCCGGCGTCAAGCTGATGTATGCGAAGGAAAGCGTCCCGGAGGGCCCGGAGGGGATCATCCTGGAGAGCGTGCTGGAGGGTCTGGCCGAGTATTACTCCGCCGATCTCCGACAGAAGGTCATCCGAGGCATGAAGGAGACAGCGAAGAAGGGACAGTATTGCGGTCAGCCGCTCCCCATAGGCTACAAAGTAGACGCCGACCGTCATGTAGTCATCGACGAAGAACGGGCCGCCCTGGTCCGCCAGGCGTTCCAGATGCACATCGCAGGCGCCACGATGAAGGATCTGATGGAGCATTTCCGGAGCCATGGGGTCGTTGGCCAGCGTGGCCGGCCGATCTCTCATAATGTCATATACCGGATGTTGCGAAACAGGAAGTACCTGGGCGAGTTTGAGGTCCAGGGTATCCGGCTGCCGGTGGAGCCGATTATTGACGAGGCCACCTTCCAGGAGGCCGCGCAACACTTCAAGACGAGCCGCAACAATGCAGCAGGGAGGGCGAAGGTGGACTATTTGCTGAGCTGTAAATGCTTCTGCGGGTACTGCGGCGCCATGCTAAACGCAGAGGCCGGCACCAGTAAAACTGGGAAGGTGTACCACTATTACAAGTGCGGAGACAAGAAGCGCGGGAAGAAGTGCGAGATGAAGGCGATCCCCCAGGACCGTCTGGAGGACGCTGTGATCCTGGCCACGGTCCACGATATGCTGACCGATGACATGATCGACAAGCTGGCCATCCGCGTCCTGGAGGTCCAGGAGCAGGAGCTGGCCGACGATCCGGTCGCTGCTCTCCACCGCCGTCTGGACTCCGTCAGGAAGCGCCAGAGGAACTTGCTGGACGCCATCGAGGAGGGCGGGGCCCGGGGCCTGGTCTCTCGTCTGAGCGCCCTGGAGGACGAGGAGGAGGCTCTCGTGATAGAGATCGAGCGGGCAGAAATAAAAAGGCCCCGACTCACTCGTGAAGTGGTCGAGGCCTGGCTGCGCTCTTTCCGGGATGGTGACGTCACCGATGACGACTTCCGGGCGAGGCTGATCGACACGTTCGTGGCCAGGATCGAAGTCCGGAACGACGTGGCGCTGATTTTTTACAATATAAGAGAAAAAGGACCGCACTCGAAAGTTCGAGTACGGTCCGAATGGTGGAGCCCGCGCAGTGGTACTCGAACTCCGGAGATCTTCGTTCTGCGGGACTATATCGTTCTAAAAATTGCAGTATAAAGCAAAAGAGCCCCGGCAGGTGCCGGGGCTCTCGCTTATTCCATGTACACACCGGCCGCAGTGATCGCGCAGCCGGCAGCACCGACGCTGATGATCAGGAGCGCAGCGGCTCCGATCAGCGCCATCATGCCACGCCCAGGATCTTCTCGACCCTGTTCAGGATGTCCTCGGGATCCAGGCCGGAGCCCTTCACCTTGCCGGCGATCTCCTCGGCCAGCACGTCTGCGGGATCCGGGTCGGGAGGCTTTGATGCCACGCCCAGGATGGTGCAGTAGCTCGGGTTCTCCAGATAGATCCAGCCGGCGCCGCTTTTCAGCTTGCCCCAGCCGTCCTGCACCTCGGTGATGGTGAAGACGCCCTTGCCGGTCTGACCCTTGACTGCGTAGCTCATGCCGGGGCCCTTGCGGTAGTTCAGATCCGGAACGATGACGCGGACAGTGAAGGGCGTCTCAGGGAAGCCCTGGACGGCCCCCGGAGCCGCTTCCGGAGCCTGGGTAGTGCCGGAGCCCAGGATCGCATTGACGGCCGCAGCGATGGCACCGTGGCGCTCGTAGAGATACTGGCCCGGGCAGGCCTTGTTGGCGTAGTCGCGGTGGACGGTCATGTTGCAGCCGTTGACGTGGTTCACGCGGTCGGTCTTGTTGGTAGACCAGACCAGCTGCTTGATGCCGTTGCGCTGGCAGATGTCGGCCACCAGCTTGATCAGGGCGCTGTACGCTGCATCGGTGACAGCGTAGGGGTGCTCGGTGTCGCTGGCGACTTCGATGGTGATGGCGCGGTTGTCGTTCTCACGGCTGGAAGTGCACCAGGAGCGATCTTTCTCGTCGACGGACAGGCCGATGCTGCCGTCTTTGCCGACAATGTAATTGGTGCTGCACTCTCTGTCAGTGGTGGCAAAATAGTCGCAGCCCTGCTTGGCCGTCCACTGGCCCACGATGCAGTGGATCGTGATGGTGTCGATGGCGTGATTGCGAGGGCTGGTCTTGTTCTTGGTGATGTTGGTATAAGTCACCAGAGGGCTGTTGCTCATGGTGCTGACCTCCTTCTCTGTGGTGTAGGCGTCGTAGAAGGCCTGGCCATAGCTGGCCCGCTTAGCCTTGACGGCGCCGCTCATGTCGGCCGGGCGCTCGTACTTGGTCAGCACGATGTCCGACGCTTCTTTTACGGTCCTGGCTGTTCGGAGCACCTGGAACACGGCGACGTAGCCCTTCAGCTCCTGGTACATGAAGTCGAGCTGCATGATCAGGTCGCCGATGGACGCGCCGGTCTTCTTCGCGTAGTTGAGCATGGCCTCCTTGCGGCTCCAGTATGTCCACTGTGCGAGGCCGTAGCCAGCCCCGTCCCGGACGAAGTTGGCGTAGGCGCCGGAGTCCACGGCCGCCGTGTAGCTGGCGTCCGTGAAGCCCAGGCGCTTCTCGTAAGTGTTCTGGAGGTTCTGCGGATTGAGCCCGCTCTCGGCGTATAGGTTGCCCATGAGCCCCGCCACACCGGCGGGGCTCATTCCTTTGACGATGAAGTAGTTCCAGATGGTCTTCTCAGTGGAGGACCCTGTCACCTTCACGGCTTACTCTCCGGCAGCGCCGGAGTCCTCGCCGGAAGCGTTGCCGGCGTCTGCCAGGCCTTCGCCGATGACGTAGCCGATGACAGTCGCGCCGGCCATGATCAGGCCAGTGACCTGAGTGGCAGTCGCTTCAGCGCCGCCCAGGGCGACGATAAGCATGGAGACGAAAGAAGCCACACTGAGCCAGAACTTGCGGCTCGTGAGCTTGCGGATCCAGTCGATCTTTTTCATGGGTTTATTCCTCCTTGTTTTTGTGCAGCGGAAGGCGTTCTACCTCCGCCATGACTTTCTTGGCCGTACCATTCCCGCCGAGCGCCAGATAGGGCTCGTAGAGATAGTCGTGCAGGTTTTCGTATTCGTCCTGAGTGATGTAGCCCCGCTCGATGTAGCAGCTTCCCAGGTAAACGATCCGATCATGGCCGAGGCCGAGCAGCATCGCGCTCTGGCGCCTGGTGGCCTCGTCGCGCTGCTTGTCCTCCTCGGTCTGGCCGTCTTTTTTCTTATCACGGCGCTGGAGCAGGTAGAGGATGATGGAGCATCCTCCGGACCCGGTCAGACCTGCGATCAGCGCGATGATAATGCTGGAAACTTCTGGCGACATCGACGTGCTCCTCCTTTACTTAGTGAGAAGCGACGCCATAGTCCTCCATGGGCTCGCCGTTCTCGTCCAGGCCGAGGGCGTTGAGGTCTGCGATCACGGCCTCCCTGAACTTGGCGGGCACCTGGTCAATGGTTCTGCGTCCTGCGATGATTAAAGCGACATACAAATCTACCATGTTGTACCTCCATAAAATTCGTAAAATAAAGTTGATGATCATGGCTTATTCCCCGAGGGGATCGCCATTAGTGTCGAAGCCGAGCGCCTTCAGACGCTCGACCACTTCCGACTTCATGCCTGCCGGCACGGAGTCAATGGTGCGTCGTTTGTTGATGATCAGCCTGGTGTAGAGCTCTACCATGACGTCCTCCTTTCTACGCCAGCGAAGCGATCAGATCGTAGAGATCCGCGAGGGACTCCATGATGATCAGCTGGCTGTCGTCGGTTGCGGTCGTTTGCAGCTTCTCCATGATCTGCTGCTGACCGGCGTTTTCCGTCTCTGCCTTGTACTGAGCGTACTCCTCCCGGGTGAGGATGGCCTCGTCGTACTGCCAGAGCCGGATGGACTCCCCTGTGGTAGCGTTGGCCTCGGTGACGGTGGTGATATTACGACGCAGATACACCTTGTCCGGGCTCGACGTGAGATCGAGCTCCTCCGGGCGCGTCTGCTGGGAGCCCCTGACGGTTTTGTAGATCAATTCCATTGTTTAGCCTCCTTTGATGGTTGCTGATTATTTTCTTTAGCCTCTTGATATTCACATACGGCTTGACCCACTCCAGATACATCGCGTAGGTGTTGGTGTGGTCAATCCAGCCCATATATGAGAGCATCCCGGCAGCCTCCACCCAGTTGATCCGGTGAGCTGCTCCGATCCGGGCTGCTTTGCGTGTGGCACTGATCATAATTGATTTACGGAGGACGGTCCGATCTCGATGGAACTCGAAGCCCATAAAATCCAGAGCCCTCCCGTGGGTCATTCTGACCGTTTCCGCTTTGGCGCCGTACTTCTCCAGGTACTCGTCCATGACGGCCTCGTTCCTGGCGTTGGCTTTGAGGAAGATCTTCCGGCGGCCCTTGTACATTTTCAGCTGATGCTTCACCGGCAGCGCGTCATGAAGGGCGTACAGATCGCCCAGCTTTTCGCACTCGATGGCGTACTCGGTCGTGACGTATTCCATCCGGAACACTTGCCAGTTCTTCTTCATCTCCAGGCGGAAGTTGTTCCACAAATAGAAGTCGATGGCCTCCATGGCGGCGTGGATGGTCTTCTTGTTGGATCCGAAGATCACGATGTCGTCCATGTACCGCGCCATGTGGGAGACGTGCAGCTCCTCCATGATGAAATGGTCGAGCGGCTGCAATAGGAAGTTGCTGAACCACTGGCTCGTGTAGAAGCCCAGCGGGAGCCCTTCCTCCACGCCCTCGATGATCAGATCGCAGAGGTCGCGGATCTTCCCCGGCCGTATTTTCTTATGGATCCAGGCCTTCAGCAGCTCGTGGTCGACACTTTGGAAGAAGTGCCGGATGTCCAGCTTGCCGATGATCCTGGTGTTCTTTTCATCGTGCCGCAGCCACTTCTCGACGTAGCGCTTCCCGTAGTGCGCCCCGCGTCCTGGGATGGAGCCGAGCACGAAGGCGCCCATGCCGTGCATGATGCAGGGATGGAGAGCCTGGACAGCGACGTGGTGCATGATCTGCTCCGGGAAGTAGTCCGGCTTGATGATCTGCCTCTCTTTGTGGGGTCCGTTTTCGTTGATGACGATGGCCTCGTGGTGTCTGGGGTTGTAGTTGCGCTCCTCGATCACGACCTGGAGCGTGGCGATGGTCTCCTCCATCTTGGCCAGCCTGCGCTGGACGTCCTTCCTGGACCTCTTTCTCTTTGATGCGTTAAGCATGGCCCTCTCGATGCTTCCGGAGGAAGCTGCGGCCGTGTCGTCAATACGGAAACTTTTCATAACAAGGTTGTCTTCTTTCTTATCGCCTCACCGGCTGCGGGCCTGCTGCTTACTGGCCGGTGCCTTGTCTTGGCTTTATTTCCACTGCTGGTAGATCTATTTCAAGATCCTGGGGTGTAGGACCCGGGCGGGCTGGTTCATTGGGATGTAGACAAGATAGCGCGGCGCCGATGTTCCAGTTCGTATTGGACACGGCATTGTTCAAATTCAAAGCAAATGCTCCGACTTTCATACCATTGTTGCAGTTGCCACCCACGAGTGAAACAGCAGGACGCCTAAAGCGCCCGCCCGGGCCCCTGGTAATGATCAGTTCACGCCGTTACCGGGGGAGGGCCCCCGGACCCCCCGAGTCCGCGGCTACGCCGCGGACAAAGGCTGTTCACAAGAAAGCGCGGCGCCGAAGGCCCAGCCCGTAATGGACACGGCAGCGTTCAAAAACAAAGCAAACGCTCCGACTGCCATACCATTGTCGCAGGCGCCACCCACGAGCGCGTAGCACGAGGCAGCGAACCAGAGGCCGTCCGCGAAGTATGTGGTCTCGGAGCCGCTCGCGGTCTGAGGGATCAGGCCGTTCGCGGTCATCTTGGCCGCGCTGATATATCCGCCGGAAGTACCGCCGGGCGTGATGCCGGTCGCAGTGTAGCCGGTGCCTGCGGTATTGTAGGGCGGGGTCATTTTTACGAGGATCTGCTTGTTGCCGTCGGTCACGCAGCCCCTGATGCGGTTCCAGGCGTCGCCGTAGTAGTTCTCGATGTGGAACACTTTCATGGCCACGTTGCCGCTGGTGCCGTAGAAGGCGCCCTTGTCGGAGATCGTGCCGGTCTTCAGCAGATGGCTGGCCTGAGATCCGCCGCTATAGTGGCCGTAGCCAAACACGGCCTGGGTGTTCAGGCTCTTGCCCATCAGGATCAGCAGCATATTGATCATGTTGATCTGGCTCCAGGTCTGAGTGCCCCAGAGGCTGCCATTGTTGGCCGCGTAGGTGATCTCGTTGGCGCCGGTCTGGCTGGTAGTAGGAGCGACGCCCTTGATGGAGCGGATCTTGGAGCTGATGGTGGAGCCCTCGAAGGCTGCCATCCAGATGTAGTCCATGATGCTGCCGTCCTCACGGGTGTGAGCATAGGCGTGGAAGTCCTCGTCCAGCTGGATGTTGCAGATCTGCACTTTCATGACGTTGCCGCTCTCGGAGGCCTTGATCCAGACGGTGTCGAAGCGGACCATGGCGTTGCCGTCGTAGGCGCTGTTGCTGACGTCAGAGGCAGAGCCGTCCAGCTTCTTCGTGTAGTCGTTGTCGTCCAGCTGGTAGTCAGGAGTGCCGTCGCTCTTTACCATCCAGACGTGGTTGTTCTGGCGGAAGAACACGTCCTCGGTCCAGCTGCCGGGGTCGAAGGCACCGGTGGACAAATCCACGGAGGCGGGAGTGAAGCCCACGGCCATGTCGGTGTAGGTGACGCAGCTCTCGGGGTCACTGTTGGCCTTGTTGATCTCGAAGCCGTAGAGGATGTAGGCGCGAGGGGTCGCGCTGATGATGTTCTCCTCGTTCAGATTGTAGACACCGTGGTCACTGAACGGGAAGAAGCGCCAGAAGTAGGTCTGGTCATTCTCCAGGCCAGTGTCCTCGAAGCTGCCGCTCAGGTCGCTGGTGACGAGCACCAGGTCGCCGTCGGTGATGCTTGCGGGGGCTTCGCCCAGTTTGCGGCGGATCATAACGCCGCCGGTAGTCTGAAGCACCTGGCCGTCGACCGTAGTCGTGGCCGGAACGCTCCAAACGAGTGTGGCCTTGCCGTCTCCGATCCTGACGCTCTTGCTGGTCAGGTTAGAGGGAGGCAGGCCGGTGATCTGGTTTTTCTTGATGCCTGCCAGCACTTCGTCGACTGTGTACTGGGCACCTGTGAAGTCTGCCATGTGGTTAGTCCTCCTTTATGTTTTGGGTGTAGGACTCCGTGATCGACTTGCTGCCGTTGCCGTCAGTAGTCTCGAACGCGGCGGTCTTCGTGTAGTAGTAGTTGCCGTCTGCGGGAGTGATGACCGTGACGATGCTGCTGGTGTTGCCCTCTGCGTCCTTCTGGAAGGTCGTCAGGGCCGTCACCTGGGCGCCCTCGTCGGTCTCCAGGATCTCTTCAGTCTCGCCGGCTGCGTTTTTGGTGATGGTGGTCACTTTGGAGCAGAGGCCGTACTTGTCCAGGAAGATCGTCTCGGTCAGAGCGTCGATCTGGTTCTGGAGCGCTCCGGCCACGTCTCCGGCCAGCTTGTCCTTGATACTCTGGAACCAGAGATCGAAGTCGGACTCGGCGGTCTGCTCGAAGGTTGTCAGCGTGTCCACGATGTCCTGGCACATCTCCAGGTACTGCTCACGGCTCAGCTGGTAGTCGGCCTCGGTCTTGCTGACGAACTCAGTGTAGAACTGGTCGAGCTGGTCGAAGAAGGTGCTGGTGTCCAGATGGTCGATCAGCTGCGTGATGAAGCCGCAGACCGCGCTGTCCATTCTGGTGTCGGTGATGTTGGCCTGGGTCACTGCTGTCGCGTTGGCGCCCACCAGGACCGTCGCCAGGCCCAGCTCGAAGTAGTCGCCGGCTGCGGGCTGGACGATCTCCGGAGCGGCCGGAGTATTGGCCACGGTGCCGGTCTTGACGACCAGCTCGCAGAGTCTGTCCGCGAAGTTGCAGCGGAGAACGATGCGGTCGATGCGGCTGTACTGTGTCGGGGCCGCAGCCAGGGCCAGTCGGTTCTCGGCGTCATCGTAGGCGAAGGCGCCCTTGATCATGCCGAAGCCGGGCCGGACGGTGACGTTCAGACCTTCCGCAGCTACGACCTGGAAGCAGTCGCTGGGGGACGCCAGGACGCCGTTGCTGACCAGTTTGGAAAAGAGAAGACGGAACAGATCAGAGGTCTCAGCTCGGTCGAAAATGGGCATACCCTCCGAGTCTGTGCCGATGATCTCGCTGTCAAAATATCCGTATCGCATTAGGTTGTTTCCCTCCTTATGATTTTTGTGAGTGAGGTGGACTCGTCATTGCCGAAGGTGATGTTGAGCGTCGCCTTGCTGCCTTCGTAGACCTCCTGGATCTCGGTGATCCGCTTCACGGTCTCGATGCCGACGTCCTGGTTCTGATAGGTGCAGAGATCTCCCAGGTCGAAGTCTTCCATGTAGACGAGGTTGGCGCTGGCGTCGATGTCACTGTTGACGACCTCCACCTGAGCGTATTCGTCCAGCTTCTCCAGGCCGCGCTGCCGGAGCAGGGCGGCATACTGGGTGTCGGAGTAGGTGCGCTCTGTGCCGCTGCTGTCCTTGTAGGTCTTCTGCAGGTCTCGTGCATCCACGAAGATCTCCCGGCGCTCCTGGGTGGCGTCAGTTCTGGCGTCCACCTCCACAATGACACGATCAGCGTCCTCGCCCTCTCCGGCCACATAGGCGAAGTTGGCGGCAGTGCTGGCGTCGCGGTCGTAGACGACATTCTTGACGTTGTAGAACGCATTGGAGAAGGTTGCCGGGCTGTTCACTTCCTGGTCATCGGTGCGATCCAGGCCAGCCCAGACCTCGAACGTGAGGAGGTTCTCCTCGAAGTCGAAGACAAGGCGGTGGCTCAGCTCCTGGGTGCGTTCCAGTTCGTACATCTTGTCGCCGATCTGGTCGCCAGTGCTTTGCAGCGTAGTGGACGAGCCCAGACCGGAGAGCACTCCCAGCCGGATCTGAGGGAAAACACGGTCGCCATCGCTGGGGCTGATGAAGTACGTCGTCACCAGGGCCCTGCTGATCTCCTCCGGCGTGCCGGTGATATTGGCAGCGGGAACGGTGACGCGGTTGTTGAACAGGGCCTCGCTGAAGTAGCCCTTGCAGTAGGCTGTGCGGGCGCCTTTACTGGTCTGTGTGTAGTTGACCTCCCGGATGACGCCCAGCTCCTGCCGGTCGTGCCGGAAGATATAGCGGCCCGAGTTCAGCAGCGGGAAGTATTCCACGGCTGTGTGGATCTCGAACACGCCTGGCTCATAGTATCGCCGGTTCCAGATCAGTGAGCGGTAGATGGAGAACTCGCCGAGCAGCTCGAAGCTGGCGTCTAATACTGAAATTCGCATAATTTACACCCCCAGATATTTGGGCGTGTAGTAGAGGTTGACGTCCAGATTGACGTAGTTCTCGTCGGCTGCGTATTCCAGATAGTTGTCGCCCACGTCCAGCTGGAAGGGGTTGCTGGCCCTGTCCACTCGCTGGTAGCAGTTCACGCCGTTGAGCTCGACGACCTGGTGCCGCTCGTTGGTGTCGATGACCAGGACGTCGCCCATCTCCATGTCCACCTTCACCCTCATAAAGTTGGATGTTCCGACCTTGGCGATCTTCGGGTTCTTTACCGGGCCACGAGTGGCCACGAACTTGATGATCACACCGGTCTGAACGTCGCCGTCGTTGGCCAGAGCCACCTCCTGGCGGAGCGTTCTGTAGGCCATGGCCATGCCGCCCAGGGCGAGCCCTGCGTAGGGCTTAGGCACGCCCAGGACCTTCTGGCTGGTGACTCTCCACGGGAACGCGAACAGGGCGGTGAAGGCTGCCATGTTCTTGCCGAAGTTGTCCGTGTTGAGCATATACGGATCCGGGCAGAGGAGGTCGACCACGATCTTCAGGCGGCTGTTGAGGTTGGCCTGCTCTTTGAAGCTCCAGCCCTCCAGCTCGTACTCGATGTTGCGGCTGACGCCCATGTTGGTGATCAGCGCCTTGCCGGTGTACTTCGGGTTGAAGAACTTGATCACCTTCTGCCGGTTCTCCGCGTTGTTTTTCAGATCCCGGAAGGCCGCCTCGATGTGGATCGGGCGGGCCTGGATCTTCTTGCCGTCGACTGTTACGCCGTCGACGAGGGCATTGTCTGACGTGCTCAGGGAGATGTCGGACGACTCCAGTCCGGAGACCTTTGTGATGTCCAGATCGGAGCCGGGCCCCATGGTGAGGGTCCGGCCGTTGCAGGTGAGCACGATCTTCAGGGTTGATTTATTCATTTCACACCTCCGACCAGCTTTCTGACAGCTTCGCGCTGTGCTTTGTTTACCTCGGACGGGCTGGCGACCGGAACGTGGTACTCATTGTTCTGCTCCACGCGGTTGTCGTAGTAGACCGTGGTGCCGACGCCGGCGGTCCTCAGACCGGCAGCGTGAGAAGCCCCGAGGGCCATCTGAGAGGTGGAGGCCGCCAGCTCGGCACGCATGGCGCCGACGAGCTCTCCGGCTCTTGCCTTCAGGTTTTGCAGCGTCTCAGGCATGGACTTGTCAATGCCTTCGCCGATGCCGGGCATGATCCAGCGGCCGACTTCGTCGCGGAACTCACGAGAAGGCGATCCGATGTCGAGGGCGTTCTTCGCAGCTTGCAGCAGGCTCTGGGCCAGGTCTGCGACTTTATTGGTCAGCCAGGACCATCCTGCGCTGATGCCGTTCCAGAGGCCCTGGACGATGTCAGAGCCGACGGAGACCATGAGGCTCGGCAGTGTACGGACGCCATCGAGGACGGCGTTGACGAGGCCTGTGGCTGCCGCCTGGCCCTTCTGCACGAGCTGGATCGTCCACTGGTTCAGCTTGTTGGCCGTATTAACCAGCCAGACCCAGACCTTCTCAGGGAGCTGCTGCACCCACTGGATGACAGTCTGGACCATGGTGTTCATCGCCGTGCCGGCTGCGGTCGCCATATTGGCGCCCCACTCGCCGATCCGGGCCACCATGTCAGAGCCCCAGGTGGTGATGCTGTCCAGGGTGGACTGGAACAGCTGGTTGACCGCGTCGGGCATGGTCTCCAGACCGTTCAGCAGGCCCTGGATGATGTAGTTGCCCTGCTCCGCCATGACGGTGCTCGGGCTGTTGATACCCAGGAAGCTCTTGATGCCGCCCAGGATGTTGCTGCCCAGCTGGCAGGCTGCGTCCCATACTGCGGACGCGCCAGCGGCCAGGCCGTTGACGATGCCGTTGATGATCTCCGGCACGGCCGCGCCGATGTCAGCAATCAGCTGAGGGACGGCTGCGGTGATCTGACCCCACACTTCCTGGGCGCTTGCCAGGACCTGCGGGCCCGCTGCGATCAGGCCGTTGATGATGGCCGTGATGATCTGGGGCAGTGCGGCCACGATCTGGGGCACGATGACCGGGATGGCCTCGATCAGAGCCAGCAGGAGCGTGATGCCCGCCTGCACGATCTGAGGCGCTGCTGCGACCAGCGTGGAGACTGTGGACTCGATGATCTGAGGCAGCGCTGCGATCAGCGCGTCGATCACGGTCGGGAGCGCGTCCACCAGAGCCAGCAGGAGCGTGATGCCTGCCTGGAGGATCTGAGGAGCTGCTGCCACCAGGAAGCTCACCACGGAGTTGATGATCTCCGGCAGTGCTGCGACCAGAACAGGCAGCGCGGCGAGCAGACCGTCAGCCAGGCCGATGATCAGCTGGAGCGCACACTCCAGGAGAGCCGGCAGCTGGTCGATCAGCGTGGTCACGGTGTAGGCGATCAGCTCGACGAGAGCCGGCAGAAGCACCGGCAGCATGGAGCTGATACCGTTGACGATGCCGGTGAAAATGTCCACCAGGCAGCCCAGGAAAGAGCCCAGGCCGTCGCTGCTGATGAAGTCCGTGATCTTCTGCACGACGTCCTCAGCAGCCGCCACAAAGTCGAAGGCCGTGACAGCGTCCCGGGCCTGCTCCAGAATACTCTGGCCAGCAGAGAGGACTGCGGGCACGATGGCAGCAGCCAGACCCGGGATCTGGGAAACGATGGCACCGGCCAGAGCCGGCAGCGTCTCAGCGAAGCGCGGGATGATCTCGGCCAGGTTCTTGACGATGTTGTCCGCCGCCGTTGCGAAGGCGTCGGCCAGCTGATCAGCATCGCCGGAGCCGTTCATGAAGTTATCCCAGGCGGCCTTCGCCGCTGCCATGGATCCCTCCAGCGTCTCGGAGGCTTCCTTGGCTGTGGTGCCGGTGATCCCCATTTCTTCCTGGATCACATGGATCGCCTGGTAGACGTCGTTCAGGTTGTTGATGTCATACTTGACGCCCGTCAGCTTCTGAGCATCGGCCAGCAGTCGCTCCATCTCGGTCTTCGTGCCGCCGTAGCCCAGCTTCAGGTTGTCCAGCATGGTGTAGTTCTGTTTTGCGAAGCCCTGGTACGCGTTCTGGATCATATCCATGGACGTGCCCATCTTGTTCGCATTG
>JAGBDL010000195.1 GCA_017937505.1 Clostridia bacterium
GACGCGCTCATCCTGCTCGTGCTGACGCTCGTGTACGGCGTGGTTGGCTTTTGGGGGCTGGGTGCGACGAAGGCGCCGCAGAGCGGCTATGCCTCCACGGCGGCGGGTGAAACCGTGGTCATCGACCTGGGCGCGCGGCACGAGGATTTCCACATCTACTATTACGGCGGCGTGTCGAGCACGGCGTTCTCCGTGGCGACCAGCGACGACGGCGTGACCTACGGCGAGGAGACCGGCGCGTATTTTGACATCGGCGAGTGCTACAAGTGGCTGGCGATGCGTCAGCCAGTCTATGACGCCGACGGCTCGGTCTCCTCCGTGACCGGCGGCATGCTGCCCTTCTCCGGCCGGTACATCCGCCTGACGTTTGACGGCGCGGCATCGAGCCTCTGGGAGGTGGCTGCGGTCGACGGAAGCGGCGAGGTGATCCCGCCTGTCGGCGTGAGCAGAGACGGCGGCGTGGCGGGCCGCATGGGTGACCCGAACAGCCTGATTGACGAGCAGGACACCGTGCCGGACAAGCCGAGCTACTATAACAGCATGTACTTTGACGAGATCTACCACGCGCGCACGGGCTACGAGCACGCGCATGGGCAGTACACCTACGAGACGACGCATCCGCCGCTGGGCAAGGTGTTCATGTCCTGGTGCATCCGCCTGATGGGCATGACGCCGTTTGCCTGGCGCTTTGCCGGCGCGCTGTGCGGCGTGCTGATGGTGCCGGCGATGTATCTGCTGGCCAAAACGCTGCTGGGCTCCACGCTGTGGGCCGCTCTGTGCGCGCTGCTGCTCTCGGTTGACTGCATGCACTTCACGCAGACGCGCATCGCGACGATCGACTCCTTCCCGGTGCTGTTCATGATGCTGATGTTCCTGTTCATGGCGCGCTGGATGAAGATGAGCTACTATCATCAGCGGCTGCGCGATACCTTCGTGCCGCTGGCGCTCTCCGGCGCGTTCATGGGCCTGGCGATTGCCAGCAAGTGGATCGGCTGCTACGGCGCGGTCGGCCTGGCGGTGCTGTTCTTCAGCCGGTTCATTGTGCTCTGGCGGCAGGGACTGTACGCGCAAAGGCACCGTGACGAGGACCCGGCGTTCGTGCGCGCGGCGGACACGTTCCGGGAGAAGGGGATCAGGACGATTCTGGCGTGCTGCGTGTTCTTCGTGCTCGTGCCGGTGGTCATCTACGTCCTCAGCTACATCCCGTACCTGCGCGCGTACGGCGAGATCAAGTGGAACCTGACGACCTTTACGCGCATCTGGGACGCACAGGTGCTGATGTTTGACTACCACAAGAACCTGGTCGCGGAGCACTACTTTGCCTCGCCCTGGTACGAGTGGCCGCTGATCGTGAAGCCCATGTGGTACTACAACGCGGACTTCAAGGGCGCGGGCATGGCCTCCTCCATCCTGGCGTTCGGCAATCCGGCGGTGTGGTGGACGGGCCTTGCAGGCATTCTGTTTGTGCTTTGCTACAGTGTGTACCGCAACGCGCTGCCTGCGCTGGGCGTGCTCCCGGGCCGGGAGGATGAGGACGACCGCGCGATGCCGGTCATCGCGGTGGGCTTCCTGTCGGCGTATCTGCCGTGGGTGCTCGTCTCGCGCCTCACGTTCATCTATCACTACTTCGCCAGTGTGCCGTGGATCATCATTGCCACGGCGCTGGGGCTCAAGTACCTGGCGCGCCATCGCAGGCGGTTGGCCTATGCCCTGGCGGCGGGGCTGAGCGTCGCGGCGATCGCGCTGTTCATCGGCTTTTATCCGCTGGCCTCCGGCATCGAGGTGCCGCGCGCCTGGTGCGACGCGATGAACTGGTTCAAGGGCTGGATGTGGTACTGATGCGGATAAGCCCAAAACTGCTTTCAACTGCGCGAAGCGAAGAAGGGAGTCTGAGGGATGAAATCCCTCAGGCGGGGTCCGGGGCCTGCGGCCCCGGTGTTCCCCAAGCGCGAAGCGCCGGATGCAAGAATCGCAGCGGAGCCGAAGGCGACTATTGCGATTCCGCTGAGGCTGCTTCAAGCAAAACCAAATGGAGCGCTATATGAAAAGCCGAAGACAATCTGCCGTGCGGGCGGAGGTCTTCGGCTTTATTTTCTGCGTTTTTCAAGCGGAATGGGGTCGTTCGTGAGCCCTGCGATGTAGTCGAGCGACACGTTGTAAAGCTCGGCCAAGCGAATGGCGAGCGAAAAGGGGATTTCCCGCTTGCCCTGCTCGTAGTTCGTGTAGGTGGTCTTGTGCATGCCCAGAATTTGAACGAGCTGCTCCTGCGTGAGGTCCTTGTCCTCGCGCAGATCGCGCAGGCGAGGATAATACATCAGCATCACTCCTCCTATCGTGTTTCCTTGACAACGATACAACGAATGATGTATACTCTTTTCAAAAATACAACAAATGATGTATTGTGAAGGAGAGAGATCATCATGAAGGAACTGCATCGCGGCGCACAACCCGCTTTTGGGTCTTTTCATCATCGTCCTTTTGAGATATAATATAATACGATAGATATATCCTAAACAGATATATAAAAGGAGGATAAGCGCGATGAAGAGACTCATTTGCCTGCTGATGTGCCTGACGCTGCTCTTTGGCGCGGCGGTGCTGGCGCAGGCGGGCGGCACGGTGACGCAGAACGGGGCGGATCAGCTGGAGGAGGAATCCCAGTTTCCGTTCCTGGCGGAGACGGACGAGCTGGCGGTCAACGTCAGAAAGAGCACCAGCACCAAATCCGGCAAGGTCGGACGGCTTGAGCGCGGGACGCTGATGACGGTGCTCGCGGCGGAGATCAACGGGCAGGGCGAGGTCTGGTACCGGGTCGAGCTTGCGGACGGCATGCAGGGCTACATCCGCAGCGACCTGCTGGTCAAGGCTGATGAAGCGGCGATTGAGGAAGCGGCTGTGCAGGCCGAAAGGAAGACGACGAAATCGTCCTCGTCGGGCTCGGGACAGTACATCGGCAATAAAAACACCAAAAAGTTCCACCGGCCAAGCTGCCATACGCTGCCCAAGCAAAGCAATAGGGTCTATTTCAAGAGCAGGGAGAAGGCGGTGTCCTCCGGCTATGTCCCCTGCAAAAACTGCAATCCATAAAAAGCAGAACAGAACCGTCCCCTGCCAAGCGGACGGTCTTTTTTGCCATATAGGAAATTGCGTGAAGCAGCGTGCAGCGAGCACAGAGCGGCTTGGTTTTACAAAGCGGTTCGGAAGTGGGAGCGGGCACGGCCCGCTTTTTTGCCCTGCTTGGAATTCTGCCTAAAGCCGTACGGCGGGCACCGAAAGCCTCGATTCTGCAAAGCTGTTCGGAAGCGGAAGCGCGCACGGCCCGCCTTTTTGCCTTTATTCCTTTTCATCAGGGGCTTTTTGTGCTATAATAAACTGATTCATTGCAATCCTTTGCCTTGACAGCCCTGTACAGAGTCTGATGAAGTTGGGAGTAAGAAGCATGCAGCTGCCGTTCATTTCTGTCATTCTGCCCGTGCGCAACGAGGAAAAATACATCGCCGCCTGTGTGGACTCGATCTTTTCGCAGGACTACCCTGCGGAGCGGATGGAGGTCATCTTTGTCGATGGCCGCAGCGAGGACCGCACCGTCGCGATGCTGCGCGAGATGCAGAAGGCGCATCCGCAGATCGTGGTGCTGGACAACCCCAACCGCACGGTGCCCTACGCCATGAACATCGGTATCCGCGCAAGCCGGGCGGAGATCATCGTGCGCCTGGACGCGCACGCGGAGTACCCGGCGGACTACATCCGCCTGTCCGTGGAGACGCTGCTCACCAAGGACTGCGACAACGCGGGCGGAGTGTTCGAAACGCGCGGCCGGGGCTTCATGGGTGAGGCGATCGCGGAGATGCTCAAGACGCCGCTGGGCGTGGGCAACGCGACGTACCGCCTGACGCAGGAGGACGGCTATGTCGATACGGTGCCGTTCGGCTGCTGGAAGAAGGAGCTGTTTGACCGCATCGGCGGCTTTGACGAGCGCATGACCCGCAACCAGGATAACGAGCTCAACCACCGCATCCGCAAAAACGGCGGCAAGGTGTACCTCAACCACAACATCCGCGTGCTGTATTACTGCCGCGACACGCTGCGCGGCATCATGAAGATGGGCTACATGAACGGCAAGTGGGGCGTGATCACGATGACGCTGGTGCCGGGCTCCATGGGCGTGCGCCACTTTGTGCCGCTGGCGTTCGTCGCCTCGACGATCGGCCTGGTGCTCTTGACGCTGCTCACGCGCAGCGGGCTCTTTGGCGGGCTGCTGGCGCTGGAGTGGGGCGCGTATCTGCTGCTCGATTTCTTCTATGCCTATACCATCGCCAAGGAGAAGGGCATCAAATTCTTCCCGGTCGAGGTGATCCTCTATCCGGCGTTCCACTTCGCCTATGGGTTCGGTTCGCTGGCGGGCATCGCCAATCTGCCGAAGTTCCTCCGGGCCGAGCGGGAAAAGAAGGAGAAGCGGGCATGAGCATTCTGCATATCTGCTGCAATCTGGCGGGCAGCTCGGTGTTTCCGCAGATGTTTGAAGCGCTCCGGGACGAGGGCCTTTCTCAGGTCGTCTTCGTGCCGGAGAAGCGCGCGCACGACGTGGGCAAAAACGTGCCCCAGGGCGTGCCCACGCACGTGAGCCTGACGGTTCGTCCCAGCGACGCGCTGCTGTTCTTCCGCAAGGCGCAGCGCACCATCCCGGAGATCGAAAAGCAGGTTGATCTCAAAAGCGTGTCGTTGATTCACGCGCACACGCTCTTTACCGACGGCTGGATCGCGCGCGATCTGGGCAAAAAGCACGGCATTCCCTACGTCGTCACGCTGCGCTACAGCGACATCGAGGCGATCTGGAAATATGAGCCGCACCTGCGCGCCCGGGCGAGGCAGATCCTGCGGGACGCCAAACGCGTCGTGTTCCTCTCCGAAGCCGCGCGCGGGAAGGTGCTCAACCATTGGCTCAATAAGCGCGACAGGGACATCATCGAGCCGAAGACGGCGGTGATCCCCAACGGCATCAGGCCCGAGTGGCTCTGCGGCGCGGCGCGGGAGAACCCGCGCGAGCCGCTGCGCGTGGGCTTTGCCGGGAAGATGAACAAGCGCAAGCGCCCGCTGGACGCGCTCTGCGCCGTGCACCGGGCGGCGGAAAACGGCACGCCCTGCGTGCTGCGCGCGGTGGGCGAGGGCAAGCTGATGAACGATCTGGTCGCGGGGCTGCACGAGGGCGACGCGTACCTGGGCGTGGCCCGGGACATGGACGCGATGAAGCGGTTCTACGCGGACGTGGACGTGCTGCTCGTGCCCTCGAGCGCGGAGACGTTCGGCATGGTGTACCTGGAGGCGATGAGCCAGGGCGTGCCGGTGCTCTACACGCGCGGACAGGGCTTTGACGGGCAGTTCCCCGAGGGCGAGGCCGGCTACAGCGTGGTCTGCGGCGACGTGGCGCAGCAGGCGCAGCGGCTCGCGGACATCCAAGCGGACTACGCGGCGCGGTCCGCGCGCTGCGTGCTGCATGCGAAGGACTACGCCTGGCCGCTGATTGCGAAGAAGTGGCTGGAGATTTACCAGTAAAGATGCTTTTGGGCGCGCGAAGCGAAGAAGGGGTCTGGGGATGAAATCCCCAGGCGGGGCTTGGGGCCTGCGGCCCCAACGTATCCCCCATCCTAATAGAAAAATGTAGTCTCAGAGCAGGATGCGGAAGCATCCTACGATTGAGACGGGTTTAATCTGTAAAGTGTTATTAAAGGAGGTTCGCCGGATGGAGAAGAGGCTTCGCATCCTGATGATGATTCACCGTCAGGCGGACAACTCGCCGTACTGCTTCTATGTGCACGAGCAGGCGAAGGCGCTGATGGCGCGCGGCCACGAGGTCGTGGTCATCTCCGCGGTGGGCGTGACGCCGATGATGGCAAGGCTCCGCCCGGGGCAGGCGCAGGTGGCGGCGCGCACGCCGGGGGAGGCCGTCGTCGACGGCGTGCGGGTGATCTACCCGCGGTATCTGACGCTGGGCAATGCGGGCGAACGGCTGCTGGGCGGACGATTGCTGGCCGCCAGCGCGCTGCCGGTCGCCAAAGCGTTGCACAGGGAGAAGCCGTTTGACCTCGTGCACGCGCACATGCTGCCCCGGGACGGCCATGCGGGCCTGCTCGTGGCACGGGCGTTGGGGATTCCCTTCGCGCTGACGGTGCACGGCACGGACATCTTCCATTACTTCATCCCCGGTCAGACGCCGTGGCCGCGCAACGTGAAGATCGCGCGGGAGGCGGACGCGCTCATGGCGGTCTCCAGCCTGCTGATGAGCCGGGTCGCGCCGTACCGCGGCGAGGGAAAGCGATCGTACATCGTGCCCAACGGCGTGGACCTGTCGCTGGTGCCCGAGAAGGCGGAGAACACGCCGCGCGCGGTGATCTCCGTGGGCACGCTCAAGGCGCGCAAATGCATGGACAGGACGCTGGAGGCGTTTGCCAGACTGGCAGGCGACTATCCGGACGCGACGCTGACCATCGTGGGCATCGGCGAGATGGAGGCGCAGCTGCGCGCGAGCATCGCCGCGCTGGGGCTTGAAAGCCGCGTGACGCTGACGGGCGGCCTGCCGCACGAAGAGGTGCTCGCGCGGATGGCGAAAAGCGACCTGTTCGTGCTGCCCAGCTGGGGCGAGGGCTACGGCATCGTGTACATCGAGGCGATGGCCGCGGGCTGCATCGCCGTGGGCGCCAAGGGCGAGGGCATCGAGGACACGATCACGGACGGAGAAAACGGCTTCCTCGTGCCCGCGGGCGACGTGGGCGAAATCGAGCGCGTGATGCGCGCCGTATTTGAAAACCGCGAGGCCTATGCCGCGCTGCGGGAAAAAGGACGGCAGGACGCGCGGGCGCTCACCTGGGCGCGCAACGCGCAGACCGTCGAGGCGATTTACTTTGAACTGCTGAATTCCGGAGGAAACAACCATGCGCAAACAAGGCATTGACGGCACCGGGGTGCTCAACCTGTACGACCGGGTGACGGGCATCTTCAACGAGATCTTTGACAGCCGGCTGCTCACCGCGTCGCTCTTCGCGCTGATCGGCTACTGCGTGCTCTTCACGCAGCGCAAGTTCCCGATGCGCTGGATGATCTTCGTGCTCTTCGGCATGATCCTGCTGGCCTTCGTGACGCTGACGGCGCGCAGCGGCGTGAAGGCGCGGGTGCACTTTCACAAGGGCATGGCGATCCTGTGGTTTGCGCTGCACGGCATGATGGTGATCTCCGGATTGTTTTATCAGGACTGGCTGAGCGAGAGCGTGCCGCTGCTGATCTGCTATCCGGTGGTGTTCTCGGTGCTCGCCTCGCGCGACGACGAAAGCACCTTCCGCTCGATCCTGCGCGGCTGCGTGTTCGCGGTGCTGCCGTTCCTCGTCTGGTCCTACCTGACCGTGCCGGTCACGATCGGCTATCCGGGCTACAAGGGCGTGTTTTACGACGCGAACTGCCTGTCCATGTGCTGCATCGTGATGACGGCGGCGGCGATGCTGCTGGCGTATGCCAGCTTCAAGGAGAACAAGCGGAAGGCCGCCGCGGCCTACGGCGCGTGCGCGCTGCTGGCCGCTGTGACGCTGGCGCTGACGCTGTCGCGCTCCGGCCTGCTGGCGCTGGGCGGCGTGGTCGTGATCCTGACGGCGGCGATCATCGCGGGCACGGCGAAGAAGCCGGGCCGCTTGCTGGCGCTGCTGGCGGCGTTCGTGCTGGCGCTGGGCGTGGCGGGCGCATCCATCACGATGGACAAGATTCAGGAGGCCTACGAGGAGGACTACGCGCTGGCGGTGTACAACCACGAGACCTACGGCAATCCCATCACCGTGCCCCGGCCCGAGGAGCGCACCCTCTCCATGGACGACCTGACCAGCGACCGCTGGGGCATCTGGATGGCGATTCTTCACAATCTGACGCTGAGCGGCCACGAGTCGAGCGTCGTGAAGGAATGGGTGGCCGAGGACGGCGCGGGCGACCGCCACTTCAACGCGCACAACGCGTTTCTCGGCGTGACGTACAACAACGGCGTGCTCGCCGGCATTCTGCTTCTGTGCTACACGGCGCTGGCGGTCATCCGCGCGGTGCAGTACTACTGGATGCACCGCAGGGAGAGCGCCTACGCCGCCACGCCGCTGGCGTTCTGCGCGGTGTTCATCCTGGTGGGCATGTTCGAGTCCGTGTATGCGCCGTTCTCCGTGATCGGCTGCACATATCTGCTGGTGCAGGCGCCGCTGTGGCGCGCGGATCTCTCCCGCCGCACGGCCGACACGATCGGGGACTGAGCCATGAAGCCAAAGGTATCGGTCATCATCCCGGTGTACAACTGCGAGCCGTTCCTGCGGGCGTGCATCGACAGCCTGCGCGCGCAGACGCTCAGGGAGATCGAGCTGATCTTCGTCTGCGACGCGAGCCCGGACCATTCGCTCGACATTCTGCGCGAGGCGGAGCGGGAGGACAGCCGCATCCGCGTGATCGCCTTTGCGCAAAACCGCGGCGTGTCCGCCGCGCGCAACGCGGGCCTTTCGGCGGCGACGGGGGAATTCGTGGGCTTCTGCGACGGCGACGACTGGGTGGAGCCGCAGATGTTTGAGCGGCTGTACGCGATGGCCTGTGAGCACGGGGCTGACGTGTCGTTCTGCCGGGTGTTCAAGGACTACGCCGACAGGACGGACAGCGTGCCGCTGGGCTTTGACACCGGCGCGCGCTTTGACCGGGAGGCGATCCGCAGCACGCTGATCCCGGCGATGCTCTCCCGGGAGACGGACAGCGACGAGCTGCCGCTCTCCGGCTATACGCCGCGCAACCTGTTCCGCAGCGGGCTGATCAAAGGACACCGCTTCCGCGAGGACATCCGCTACGCCGAGGACCTGCTGCTGATCATCGAGTGCATGCTGGACGCGGACGCGGCGGTGGCGGTGGACGAGGCGTACTATCACTACCGCTTCCACGGCTCAAGCGTGACCAAGCGATACAGCCCCTATGTGCCGGAGAGCTACGACCTGTCCAACGACGCGATCGCCGCGCTGCTTGCGCCCTATCCAGAGTGCGCGCGCCGCATGACGATCAGGCGGCGCAAGATGGCGGTCACCTCCGTGCGCAACCTCTGCTATCCCGGCACGCCGTTTGGCTTTTGGGCGCGCGTGAAGAAGGCGCGCGCGTACATGAACCGGGCGGATGTGCGCGCGTGGTTTAAGGGTGTGCGCCCCCTGCGCTTTGCGCCGAAGCTGGCGGTGCGCCTGTTTCTCATGAAGCACAGGCTGGCGTTTGCGATGTGCTTCCTGTTTACCTACATTTTTGACCGGGTGTGAGGATACGAATGAACAACATGGATATCGCTGCGGTGCTTGACAAGAGAAGGCCGCAGCTCGCGCTCAAGCGGCTGATGGACGTCGCGATTTCCGGCTGCGCGCTGCTGGTGCTCTGGCCGTTGCTGCTGCTCATCGCGCTGGCGATCAAGCTCGACGATCCGGGCCCCGTGTTTTACCGCCAGGTGCGCGTCGGCAAAGGCGGAAAGGAATTCCGCATCTTCAAGTTCCGCACGATGGTGGTCGACGCGGACAGGAAGGGCCTGCAGATCACCGTGGGACGCGACAGCCGCATCACGCGCGTGGGCGCGTTCCTGCGCAAGACCAAGCTCGACGAGCTGGCGCAGCTGCTCAACGTGTTCGCGGGCGAGATGAGCTTCGTGGGCCCCAGGCCCGAGGTGCCCAAATACGTGAATCTGTACACGCCCTATCAGCGCCAGGTGCTGCTGGTGCGCCCCGGCATCACGGACTACGCGTCCATCGCCTACCGCAACGAAAACGACCTGCTGGAGGGCGCGCAGGATCCCGAGCGCATGTACATCGACGAGATCATGCCCGCCAAAATCGAGCTGAACATGAAATACCTGCACGAGATTTCGCCGCTGGCGGACATCCGGCTGATGCTCTCGACCGTGGTTGCCGTCATCAAGGACTGATTCAGGAGGTTGATCCATGCTCTCCGCGTACAGAGTATACCGCTACGATCAGATGGACGCGCCCGTCGTGACCGCGGGCACCTGCGCCGTGCTGATCGGCACGCAGAACGGACTGTTCCCCGATCTCGGCTTCAACGTCGAAGGCGAGATGGGCGGACTGTGGGCGGGCGAAAAGAAGGTCTGCGACGGCTTCTTCTTCGCCATCGACGACGTGCCGCTGACCTGCGCGGACGCCTGCGAGGTGAATCCCGCGGCGACCGCGTTTCACTACCGCATGCAGCAGCAGGGGCTCCACGTCGTGCGCCGCCAGTTCATCCCGGACGGCGCGGGCGGCTGCGTGATCGAGCTGACGGTGGAAAACCGCAGGAACGCGCCGCGCATGGTGGAGGTGTCCTTCACCGTGCGCACGGACATCCTGACCGTGGCCGCGGCGCGCGGCGAGGACGGCATGGAGCTGGGCCGCGACGTGGCCGAGTACGACGAGGCCACGCAGGCGTTCTACGCGCGAGACAGCCGCAACCCGTGGCACGCCGTGTGGGGCGCGGACGAAAATTGCCGCGTGCTGCAGGCCGACCTGCCGCAGACGGTGTACGGCTTTGGCAACACGCGGGGCAAGGGCGTCAACGGCCGCCTGTTCTACCGCCTGCGCGTGAACGCCGGGGCACAGGCGACGATGCGTTTGTTTGTGGCCGGCGGCTTTGCCTCCCGCTCAAAGGCGGAGGACGCGCTGGCCGCGCTGCGCGCGCACGCGGGCGAGATGATCGTCGCGAAGGAAGCGCGCCTGGC
>JAGBDL010000196.1 GCA_017937505.1 Clostridia bacterium
TCCATGGTCTTCTCTGCGCCGCGATGCACGCCGCCGATGCCGCCAGTTGCGAAGAAGCGGATGCCGGCGAGGCTGGCAATGATCATGGTCGTTGCGACGGTCGTTGCGCCGGTCTGACCGGTGGCAAGATAGACAGCCACGTCGCGGCGGCTGACCTTGCCGACACCCTCAGCCTTGCACATGACGAGCAGCTCGTCCGCGTTCAGGCCGACCTTCAGCTTGCCGCCCATGATGGCGGTCGTTGCGGGGATGGCGCCCTCTGCGCGGACGATCTCCTCGACCTTGTGTGCAAACTCCACGTTCTGCGGATAGGGCATGCCGTGGCTCAGAATGGTGGATTCCAGCGCGACGACGGGCTTGCCCGCGGCCAGCGCTTCCTGGATCTCAGGGGTGATGGACAGATAGTCTTTCAGATTCATATGAATAACTCCTTTCAGATGGGTGTACAGGTTCAGGGGCGGTACGCCTGCAGGATGCTTTCCAGCAGGGGAACGCTCATGTTCGGGTTGATGGTCCGCTCATGCGTCACGGCCGCGATCCCGGCGGCCATGCCGTAGTCGAGCGTTTTCTCCGCGTCATAGCCCTGCAGTGTTGCGTAGAGCATGGCAGCGGCGAAGGAATCGCCCGCGCCGGAGGCGTTGACCATCTTCGCCGGACGCAGCTTCCGGCGAAGGACCGCGCCGGTATCATCCATATAGAAGCAGCCCTCCGCGCCGAGGCTGACGAACAGCCGCTTCAGGCCCTTGCCTAGGACCACTTCGCCCGCGCGCTGCAGATCGGCGTCGGAACGGATCTCCATCCCGGCCAGGATCTCCAGCTCCATGCGGTTGGGCTTGGCCGTGTGGAATCGGCCGATGAGCGGCGCGACGACGCGCGCATACGCGCAGGAGACCGGGTCGACGCACACGATCTGCGACGGCTGGCACAGGTCCAGCAGCTGAAGCAGCGCCGTTTCCCCCATGCAGGGGTCGCAGGTGACGACCTTCGCGCCCTGGATCAGCTGCTTCTGCGACGGCAGGTAATCTGCCGGCAGATCCTGCTGGACGATGCGCATGTCGGACATGCCGACCAGCATATCGCCGTCCGCATCCAGAATCGAGAGGTAGATGGACGAGTGCGTGCCTTTGGCCTCGTGGAGATAGCGGATATCGATCCCCGCCTCCACGCAGGACCGGCGGATATACGAGCCGAACACATCATCGCCCACGCACGACAGCAGCTTCACGTCCGCGCCCAGCCGTGCGAGATTCTCGCACACATTGCGCGTCACGCCGCCCGCGGAAAGGCTGATATGCCCGGGATTGGAGTCCCGCAGATGGATCGTCGCGCACGACGCGCCGTTGAGATCCAGATTTGCCGCGCCGACGCCGACGATATACGGCTGATTGCCCATGCCCAACGCCTCCTGTTTTCTGGTGAAATTGTATCATAGCGAATCCGGCCGAAAAAGTCAAGAGGCATTTTCCCGGTTTTTGACGCGATTTTCGCTCCGCCCTGCGAGCAAAAAAACCGGGCGCACCAGATGGTGCGCCCGGGAAGAAGATCGCTTAGGTTACTTAGCGGGTGAGGAAGAACATGAGGGCAAAGAGGATCGTGATGACCCAGGTGCCGACGTTGATTTCCTTGATCTTGCCGGTGAAGATCTTGATGAAGACGTAGGAGATGAGGCCGAAGGCGATGCCGTAGGAGATGTTGTAGGTCAGCGGCATGAAAGCGACGGTCATGAAGCCGGGAACGGCTGCAGCGGGATCGTCCCAGTCGATGGTGCGGACGTTGGACATCATCAGAACGCCGACGTAGATCAGAGCCGCGGCACAGGCGTAGGTCGGGATGAGCTGCGCGACAGGCGCGAGGAACATCGCGATGAAGAACAGGGCAGCGGTCGCCATGGAGGAAAGACCGGTGCGGCCGCCTTCTGCAACGCCGGCAGAGGACTCGACGAACGTGGTGACGGTGGAGGTACCACAGACAGCGCCGCAGCAGGTGGCGACGGCGTCAGCCAGCATGGCTTTGTTCATGTTGGGAACGTTGCCTTCCTTGGTCAGCATGTTGCCGGTCGCGCAGGCACCATACAGCGTGCCGAGGGTATCGAACATGTCGACCATGCAGAATGCCAGCATGGTGGTCAGGAACATGACGATGAAGTTACTCATGCCGTGCTCGGCAATGTACGGGCTAAAGTCAAAGCCTTCGGTGAAGACCTTGCCGAACGCCTGGGTGCCGAAGTCCTTGAACGCGCCGAAGAAGTAAGAGGACAGGTTGGGCGCGACAGCGGTGGCATAGAAATCAGGAACGGTGATGAGGCCGATGACGTAGTAGAGAACTGCGCCGCCGAGCATGCCCCACAGGACCGCGCCCTTGACCTTCTTCTTGGACATGGCGCCGATGGCGAAGACCGCGATGATGGTGACGAGCATCGGGAAGATGGTCGCCCA
>JAGBDL010000197.1 GCA_017937505.1 Clostridia bacterium
AATCCGCGCACCATCTTTTCCGCCCTGACTTTGCCTCGTTCCGTTCAACGTACCTCCAGTACGCCTCACTGCACTTGGCTTCGTCAGAGCGAGAAATCTGATGCGCTCTGTTGGGCATTTTAACTGCGAATTAGTATGAGATGGCGCGCAGCGTGGTCGATTTGCCCGCACCGTTGGCGCCGATGAGCGTGACAATCTGCCCTTTCTCGACACTCAGGCTGATGCCCTTGAGTGCGCGGATGCCGCCGTAGCTGACGCACAGGTCACGGATTTCAAGCTTCATCGTCATCACCTCCCAGGTAGGCGTGGATTACGTCTTCGTTCTGCTGGATTTCATCGGGCGTGCCCTCGGCAATCAGGCTGCCGTAGTTGAGCACGTAGATGCGGTCGGAGATGTCCATGACCACGTCCATGTGGTGCTCAATGAGCAGCACCGTCAGGTGGAAGCAGTCGCGGATGCCGCGAATCAGCTCCGTCAGCTCGGCGGATTCCGCGGGATTCATGCCGGCAGCCGGCTCGTCAAGCAGCAGCAACGTCGGCTGCGTGGCCAGCGCACGAGCGATTTCCAGCTTGCGCTGCATGCCGTAGGGCAGGGAGCTGGCGATCTCCCCGCGCACCTCCCACAGGCCCATGTAGGTGAGCAGCTCTTCGGCGCGGCGGTACATCTGTGCGTTTTCGCGGCGGTAGCGCGGCAGGCGAAGCACGGCGGAGGGCCAGGAGGACGTCAGCCGCAGGTGCCGGGCGATGAGCACGTTATCCAGCACCGTCAGCGCCTTGAACAGGCGGATGTTCTGGAACGTGCGCGCGATACCCGCGTGCGCGATGCGGTCGGGACGCAGGCCGGTGATGGAGCGGCTGTTCAGCGTCACCGAGCCGCTGGTGGGCGTATACACGCCGGTGATCATGTTGAAGGCGGTCGTTTTGCCCGCGCCGTTGGGGCCGATGAGCGCGACGATCTCCTGATGGTCGATGTGCATGCACAGGTCATTGACCGCGACGAGGCCGCCAAAGCGCATTGTCGCGTGGTTGACCTCCAGTACGCGCTTATTCATGCGCCTTCACCTCCCCGTCTTTGCGATGCCCGGCCAGCGCGGACAGCCGCCTGCCGATGGCGCTCCAAGTAATCTCGCGGTGACCGAACAGGCCGTTGCGGAAGAACAGGATGACGATGAGCAGCAGGATGGAGAAGACGACCATGCGCATGCCGGAGACGCCGTTTTCCGGCCAGAAGGGCAGGAAGGGCAGCGGGCCGTCGAGCACGCGCAGCCATTCCTGACCGATGGTGACCAGGAACGCCGCGACGACGGAGCCGGAAATGGAGCCCATGCCGCCCATGACGACGATCATCAGGATATCGTAGGTACGGGAAATCTGGAAGACGTCCGGGCCGATCGTGCCGATATAGCTGGCGTAAAGTCCGCCGCCTACGCCGGCCAGGAACGCGCTGAGCATAAAGGAGAGCATCTTGTGTCCCAGCAGCGAAATGCCCATCGATTCGGCGGCGATTTCATCCTCGCGGATGGCCTTGAGCGCGCGGCCGAAGCTCGAAGAGATCAGCAGCGAGATGAAGACGAGAACCGCTAGCGCGATGCCGTAGCACCACCAGATATTCGCCGTCTTCGGGATGGACTTGAGGCCCTGCGCGCCGTTGGTCAGCGACTGGGCATTGGTAATGACGATGCGGATGATTTCGGAAAAGCCCAGCGTCGCAATGGCCAGATAATCGCCGCGCAGACGCAGACAGGGCAGGCCGATGAGGAAGGCCAATGCCGCGGACAGCAGACCGCCGATGAGCAGCGCCGCGCCGAAGGGAAGCGTCAGCGTATTGAAGGGCGCAATGAGCGGCTCGAGCATGAAGAGCGTTTCTTTCTTGGCGACGGGTATGGTCAGCAGCGCGACCGTATACGCGCCGATGGCCATGAAGCCCGCGTGGCCGAGGGAGAAGATGCCCGTAAAGCCCTGTACGAGGTTCATGGACAGCGCGAGCACGATATTGATGGCGCACAGGCGTGTGATGCGCACGATGTAGTTGGATGCGCTGCCGTCGATATAGGCCAGCAGGCCGACAAGCGCTGCCAGCAGCAGGCAGCTCAGGAGCATGGAGCTCTTTTTTACTTTGGTCATGGCTTACACCTTCTCCGTTGTTTTTCCGCCGAGCAGGCCGGTGGGCTTGACGAGCAGCACGATGATGAGCACGATGAACGCGAAAGCATCGCGGTAGCCCGACAGCGCGGGGAAGAGGGCGACGATGACGATCTCGATGAAGCCGATCATCAGGCCGCCGAGCACCGCGCCGGCCGTGTTGCCGATGCCGCCAAGCACGGCGGCGATGAAGCACTTGATGCCCGGCATGGCGCCGATGGTCGGGCTGATGCGGGTATACTTCATGCCCCACATGATCGCGCCCACGCCGGCAAGGGCGGAGCCGATGAAGAAGGTGATGGCGATCGTGCGGTTGAGGTCGATGCCCATCAGGCTGGCCGCATCGTAATCGCGGGCGACGGCGCGCATCGCCATGCCGGTGCGCGTGCGCTTGATGAGGAAGACCAGCATCAGCAGCAGCACAGCGGTGACGATGGGCACGATCAGCGACAGGCGATGGATGTAGACGTCGCCAAAGGTGAGCACATCGGTAAACAGCGGAATCTGCGGGAAGTTCAGCGGGCGGCCGCCGAAGATGACCGTCGCCAGATTCTGCAGAAAGTAGGATACGCCGATGGCCGACACGAGGATGGAAATGCGCGGCGCGCTGCGCAGCGGGCGATAGGCCAGCCGTTCAGCGAGCGTGCCCAGCAGCGCGGTCACCAGGATCGTGACGGTAAAGGTGACGTACCACGGCAGCGTAAAGAGGGAAATGCCGTAGAAGACGATATACATGGCGATCATGAAGATCTCGCCATGCGCGAAATTGATCAGGCGCAGTACGCCATAGACCATCGTATAGCCGATGGCGATCAGCGCGTAGAGGCTGCCCAGGCTCAGCGCGTCGGTGAGCGTCTGCAGCACGCGGGTTAGGTCGAACATGGTTTCACTCCCCAATTCGTAGGTTTGGGTCATCGGCGGCGGAGGCCCATTCCTCCGGACCAACAAACGGAGGCTGTAAAGCGGTATGGCTTTACAGCCTCTGTGTCTGTTCCGATGGCCCTGCTTTTGCGGGACTTGCGCAGGATTACGGCTCGATCATGTCCTTGAAGATCGTCGTGCCGTCAGCCTGCACCTCTTTGAAGACGACCGGACGAACCGCGTCATGCGTCTCGCTGAGGGTGATGGTGCCCGCCGCGCCGACGAAGCCGCTGGTCGCGAAGAGCGCCTCGCGGATCGCCTCGTTATCGGTGGAGCCGGCGCGCTCAATCGCGTCGCGCATGGTCAGGTAAGCGTCGTAAGCCATGATGACCGAGGCCGCGGGCTCCTTGCCATACTTGCTGCGGTAGGCGTCGAGGAATTCGCTGGTCTTTTCGGTCGCCGGCTGCGCGGCATCATAGAAGGTGGTGAACACGGCGCCTTTGGCCGCCTCGCCCGCGATGCTGTACAGCTCGGGCGCGTCCAGCGTATCGCCGCCGAAGAATGCGCCCTCGTAGCCCAGCGCGCGCGCCTGCCTCATGATCTGCGCGGCCTTGTCAGCGTAGGAGACGGAGGTGAAGATGACATCCGGCTGCGCGGCCAGCACAGCGCCCAGCAGCGCGGAGAAGTCCTCATCCTTGTTCATGAAGTCGCACACCTCGACGACCTCAAAGCCCTCGTGGTTGGCAAGCTCGTCCTGGAAGTACTTCACCAGGCCGACGGCATACTCGGAGTCCTTCTCGCGCATAATCGCGATCTTCTTATACTCGTTCTTCACGGCGTAGCGCGCGAGCATCGTGCCCTGGAACGGGTCGATGAAGCAGATGCGGGCGTACCACTCGCAATCCAGCGTCACGGTGGGGTTGGTGGCCGTGGCGGTCAGCGCGGGAATTTCCTCCTCGGCGAAGACCTCGCCGCCCGCCATCGACAGACCGGAGGCGTAGGAACCCAGCACCGCAATGACGCCCTTATCGACCAGGGACTGAGCAGCCAGCGTCGCCTCGGCGCGGTCGGACTTGTTATCGCCATAGACGAGTTCAATCTTCTTGCCCAGTACGTCGGGATACAGCTCGTTGGCCAGATCGAAACCTTCCTTTTCCATCGCGCCGCCCGCAGCGGTCGCGCCGGTCATCGGTTCAAAAATACCGATTTTGATCGAAGCCTCCGCCAGCGCGCCAAGCGTGGGGCAGAGCAGAGCAAGCGCTAAAGTCAGAGCCAGAATCTTCTTCATGATCGTTTCCCTCCCAGTTTTGATGCTGCAGTACAGTGCTGCTGTGCTATACTGAAGCATTATAATGGCATGGGGGAATCAAGGGAAAAATGCATTTATTCATTTTTATAAATCCATAAACGAAAAATTATTGAAGAAAAAAGTGGAAGAATAATTGATTTGTGCAGGATTGGCCGAATGATTGTTCAAAACAACGACGGGCAAGAAAAAGATCTCCCTGAAACAGGGAGACCGACAGGAAGGAGATGGATCAGATGTGGCGCCGACGGCAGGCCGCGTCGGGCGTCAGGGAGACGGTCGACCTGCCGCATGAGCGCAGGGAGCTTGCTCGGCTTGACCGGCCGTTCCGCCTTGCCGTCGCGTGGGATGAGGCGTTCAGCTTCTACGATCAGGCCAACCTCGATCTGCTTGCGCAGATGGGCATGGATCTGGTATACTTCTCCTCGATGCGCGACAGGGCGCTGCCGGATGACGGAGCGCCTTCAGCGCTTTGGCTATGTACAGGTGGAGGACAGGACGGGTCTGTGCTTCCCGGCGCATGAGTTCCATCACGCCATGGCGGAGCCGCTTGAGGGCGCTTGCATGACCTACACCGTGCGCAAGGCGGGCGCGCCGCAGAAGTCCTGGGTCTGCGGCTTTGAAAGGAAGCGGACGCTGGCGGCCTTTGCCCATGCGCACTTTTTGTCCCATCCTGAGCTGGTGAGGAGGTTTTGGGGATGACACACGGAGGAAATGTCTGGATGGGCGGCGAACCCTCTGCATGGCTCGATTTTTCGGCCAATCTTCGCCCGGAGGGTACGCCGGGCTGGGTGGTGCGCGCCATGCAGGCGGCGCTTTGCCATGCGCGGTATTACCCGGACCGCGCGATGCGCGCGGCGCGCGCGGGCCTGGCGGCCTATGCGGGCGTGCCCGAGGCGTGCATCCT
>JAGBDL010000198.1 GCA_017937505.1 Clostridia bacterium
AATCCGCGCACCATCTTTTCCGCCCTGACTTTGCCTCGTTCCGTTCAACGTACCTCCAGTACGCCTCACTGCACTTGGCTTCGTCAGAGCGAGAAATCTGATGCGCTCTGTTGGGCATTTTAACTGCGAATTAGTATGAGACGGGGCTGATTTGCAGAGCATGAATTCAGAATGAAACCGTATAAATGAGCATATACAAACAGGCAGGAGCAATCGTGATCTCCTGCCTGTCCTTGTCGTTCTGTGATGAAGTTACTGCACGCCGATGCCGTGCTTGACGCGGTCGCGCTCCTCGGCGCGCTTGGCGTTGTTGAAGCGGTCCAGCGTGCCCACCAGATAGCCGGTGATGCGGCGGATGCGGTGGAAGGGCTGCTGCTGATAGTGATAAGCCAGCTCCACATACTCGCCGTCCACGCGGACATCGATGACGTCGGGCTCGCGGCCGTAAAGCTCCGCGCCGCGGGCGATATAGGCGTTTATTTCCTCCTGCGGCAGCGCGCCGCCGGTGACGTTGACCGTGCACATGGTGAATCCCTCCATATCTTGTGTCTGTATCTGTATTATAGCACAGAATGTTGCGATGTAAAGCGGAATCTGCGCGCGGGACAAAAAATCCCGCGCAGGGAATCCGCTGCGCGGGAAGGCGTTTATTTGGCGACGTAGCCGATCTTCTTCATCAGCTTCTGCAGCGTGCGCTCGGCCAGGGCGCCGGCGCGCTGCGCGCCCTCGCGGTAGACCTCTTCCATGTACTTCTTGTCCTTCATCACGCGGGCAAACTCCGCCTGAATCGGCGCGAGGGTCTCGATGGTCACGTCCGTGACGGCGGCCTTGAGATCGCCGTAGCCCTTGCCCTCGAAGGAGGCGACGACCTTCTCCATGTCCTCGCCCGTGAGCGCGCAGATGATGGAGAGCAGGTTGGAGACGCCCGGCTGGTTCTCCGGGTCAAAGCGGATGGAGGCGAGGGAATCGGTCACGGCGCGGCGGTACTTGCGGCGGATGACGTCCGGCGTGTCGAGCACGGATATGAAGCTGTCCTCCGCGTCGGACTTGCTCATCTTGCGGGTCGGATCCTGCAGGCTCTGCACGCGCGCGCCGACCTTGGAATAGTAGCCCTCCGGGATGGTGAAGACGTTGCCGTACAGGCCGTTGACGCGCTGGGCGATGTCGCGGCAGATTTCCAGGTGCTGGGTCTGATCCTTGCCCACCGGCACCAGGTTCGCCTGATAGAGCAGGATGTCGCCCGCCATGAGCACCGGATAGGTGAACAGGCCGCAGTTGATGTTGTCCGCATGCTTGGCGCTCTTGTCCTTGAACTGGGTCATGCGGCTCATCTCGCCCATGTAGGTGTAGCAGTCGAGCAGCCAGGCGAGCTCGGCGTGCTGGTGCACATGGCTCTGGAAGAACAGGACGCTCTTTGCGGGGTCCAGGCCGGAGGCCAGCAAGAGGCCCAGCATCTGCATGGCGTTCTGGCGGAACTTCGCCGGCTCCTGGCGAACGGTGATGGTGTGCAGGTCGGCGACCATATACAGGCAGTCGTACTCATCCTCCAGCAGCTTCCAGTTGCGCATCGCGCCGATGTAGTTGCCCAGCGTGGGCGTGCCGGTGGGCTGAATGCCCGAGAGAATGCGCTGCTTTTTGACCGGGGTTTGCGTCTGTTCCATAAGGCGGAACCTCCTTTGGCGATCCGGCGCGCCGCATGGACGCGGAAAGAATCGGTTTGATTGCTCCATTGTATCACAATAAACCGCGATGCGCAAGGCGTTATGCGGGCAGGATGCACGCCGCGCGGCGCGGAAAAGACAGACCGTTATTGACTTTTTGCGGGGGCGGCAGTATACTATGAACGTCTTTCGGCATCCTGCCGGACGGCAAAGCCTGCAACCTGAAAAAAGGAGTACATATGACGGAGACAACAAAGAAGCGTGCCGTGGTGCTCATTCCCGCTTACAAGCCGGACGAGCGCCTGATTGACCTGACGCGCGAGCTGATCGTGGAGAACGGCCTTGACGTGCTGCTGGTGGACGACGGCGGCCAGGAGGCCTTTGCGCACATCTTTGACGCGTGCCGCGCGCTGGGCGCCGAGGTCGCCGTGCATGCGGTGAACATGGGCAAGGGCCGCGCGCTCAAGACCGGCATCAACGCCGCGATGCTCAAGTGGCCGGACATGGCCGGCATCGTGACCGCCGACGCGGACGGCCAGCACACCCCGGCGGACATCCTGCGCCTGATCGACGCGCTGCACGAGCATCCGGACAAGATGGTGCTGGGCTCCCGCACGTTCACCGGCGACGTGCCCTTCAAGAGCCGCTGGGGCAACCGCATCACCCGCTTTGTCTACGCGCTGGCCAGCGGCGTGAAGGTGGGCGACACGCAGACGGGCCTGCGCGCGCTGCCCGCGTCCTCCCTGCCGGCGATGGTGCGCATCGAGGGCGAGCGCTACGAGTACGAGATGAACGTGCTGCTCAAGCTGCGCGACATGGGCCTGGGCGTGTTCGAGGTGCCCATCGAGACGATCTACATCGACGACAACGCGGGCAGCCACTTCAACCCCGTGCGCGATGCGTTCAAGATCTACATGGTCATCTTCAAGTACCTGTTTTCCTCCGCCACGTCCTTTGTGGTGGACTACGCGCTCTACTGGCTGTGCCTGCGCGCGCTGGGCCTCTCCGCGCTGGTGAGCTACGCCCTGGCGCGCCTGGTGTCCTCGCAGGTAAACTATCACCTGAACAAGCACACCGTCTTCGGCGGCCGCGGCGGCAGCAGCTCCATGGCCAAGTACTACGCGCTGTGCGTGGTGCAGGGCCTGCTGGGCGCAGCCCTGGTGCAGGTGCTGCCCGGCGTGATTCCGCTCTCCGCGGCGATCATCAAGATTCCGGTCGACCTGCTGCTGTTCACGATCAGCTACTTCATCCAGAGGGACTTTGTGTTCAACAAGTAAATGGAGAAACAGAAAAGAAAACTGAATCTCGTCAAGGCGCGGCGGCGTGTGAGGATGCGCTCCGCGCTTCTTTTGACGCTCGGCATTTGCTGCGTGATGAAGGGATACAGGTTCTTCCTCACGCTGAACTGCGCAGGCGCATATGACCCGGACCATCTGTTTGGGTGGATCCTTGAAACGCTGATGACGGTGGCGTTTTTCGGCGGTGGCTCGTATCTGGGCTTGTGCGTGCTGGATGGCTGCCAGACGAAGATTCTGCCGCGCGGCACGCTCAGTCCGGCGCAGACGCTGTGGCTGACGCTAATGGGCGTGCTGCTCGCTGCGCCGATGACGCTGGGCGTGGATGTGTTGAGAAGCCTGTTTTCCCGGTACGGGCCGGAGGTGCAGCCGATGGCGCTGCACGTGCAGGCGCCGGGGATGTTCCTGCTGACGCTGCTCAAGAGCGCGCTGCTGGCGCCGGTGCTGGAGGAACTGTTCTTCCGGGGCTATCTGCTGCATGCGCTGAGGCGCTTCGGGTCTGCGCGCGCGGCGGCGGTCAGCGCGCTGTGCTTTGCGCTGGTGCACCTGGGCGGAAAGGGCTACACGCCGCAGGTGGTGGCTGGCGTGATGTACGCGGTGATGGGCCTGCTGCTGGCGGCGCTGACGCTGCACACCGGCTCGCTGCTGGCGCCGGTGCTCGTGCATGCGATCTACAACCTGACGCTGGTGCTGCTGAGCGGCATGGGGCTGAGCTGGTTCTTTGAAAACCTCTCGCTCTCCTCGTGCGTGCTGCGGCTGGGCATGTGCGTCCTGTTCGCCGCTTGCCTGCGCCGCGCGTGGACGGCGCGCGGGACGGCCGCGCAGCTTCGGCCGATGGAAAAGCTGACAAAAAAAGAGTGGGCGCTTGTGGCTGCGGCGGCTGTGCTGGCGCTTGCGGCAGGCGTGTTGGGGTGATACCATGAACATGGCGCTCGTCTGCATGGGCAGGCTCAAGGAAAAGTACTGGCGCGACGCGGCGGCGGAATACGAGAAGCGGCTCTCGCGCTTTGGCAAATGGGAGACGATCGAGCTGCCGGATCTGCCGGAGCCAGCCAATTCCTCGCCCGCCATCGAGGAGCAGATCAGGAAAAAAGAGGGCGAGGCGATTCTTGCCAGAATCCGCGACGGGGATATCGTCGTGTGCCTGTGCATCGACGGCAGGCAGATGGATTCCGTGCAGCTCTCCAGTAAGCTGACGGAGCTGATCGACACGGGGCGGCGCGTGGTGTTCGTCATCGGCGGCTCGCTGGGGCTGTCGGCGGACGTGGTGCGGCGCGCGCAGCTGAAGCTCTCCTTTTCGCCGATGACCTTCCCGCATCAGCTGGCGCGCGTCATGCTGCTGGAGCAGACGTACCGCGCGCTCAAGATCGCCGCGGGGGAGCGGTATCACAAATAACGCATCATCAAGAAACTATTATATACATCGCGAAGCGAAGAAGGGAGTCTGAGGGATGAAATCCCTCAGGCAGGTTTGGGCGGCAGCCCAACGTATCCCCAAGGCCAGGAGGTTCCTGTTATGCAATACGACTTTGACCTCGTCGGCAAGATCGGCTCGATGGCGCTCATCCGCCAGGAGGACGCCGACATCGACTACAACATCTTCTCCCGTCTGGGACGCGAGCTGCGCCCCGGCATGATCTGGGTGACGAGCGGCGCGGCGGAGATTGGCAGGCTCGACTACATCAAGCGCACCGGCCATGAACTGAGCGGCGACAGCACGGACGTCAAGACCGACTACGCCGCCCAGGGCCAGACGATCCTGATGGAGCAGTACCGCCGCTTCATCCGCCAGGACTACTCCGTGCGCCAGGTGCTGGTGGAGCACCAGCACTTCAACGACGAATACAAACGCGAGCATATCCGCAAGCTGTTCCTGCGCGCAAAGGAGCAGGGCGCGATCCCGATCGTCAACTACAACGACCCGGTCTCCGACGAGGAGAACCGCAAGTGGGAGCTGTCCGTGCTGCGGCGCGAGCAGCGCGAGGTGCACGAGTGCATCGACAACGACGAGACGGCGGCGGTCATCGCGGGGCTGGTGTCCACGCGCGTGCTGCTGATCATGACCTCGACCGAGGGCATCTATGCCGACCCGAAGGATCCCTCGACGCTGGTGCGCGACGTGCTCGCCCCGGACGCGGAGCAGCTCGAGCGCAGGGTGCGCCAGCTGCAGGTGCACTGCGTGGGCGCCTCCCGCGCGGGCGCGAACGGCGCGCATGCCAAGCTGGAGTTCGCGCTCGGCCCGGCGCTGCGCGGCACGACGGTCATCATCGGGCATGGCCGCCACCGCATCAGCGACCTGGTGGAGGGACGCGTGCCCTGCACGCGCATCGGCATCGACTAAGGAGTGAGCATGGCCATGAAGGCAAACTATCACACGCACACTGCACGCTGCGGTCACGCAAGCGGCACGGACGAGCAGTACGTCGAGGCGGCGATCGGACAGCATTTTGACGTGCTGGGCTTTTCGGATCACGTGCCGTGGCCGTATGCAAGCGGGTTCACGCACCGCCATGTGCGCATGGGGATCGAGCAGCTCGACGAGTATGTGTCATCCATGCGCGCGCTGAAGCGGCGGTATGCGGGGAAAATCGAGCTGCTGATCGGCTTTGAGTGCGAGTATTTCCCGCAGTACATGGGCTGGCTGGCGGAGATGAAGGAGGAGAAGCGGCTCGATTACCTGATCTTCGGCAACCATTACGAGGGGACGGATGAGGGCGGCTTCTACTTCGGCAATGCCGAAAGAGCGGAGCACCTGCGCCGCTATGTGGACAGCGCGGCAAAGGGCGCAGCAACGGGCCTGTTTGCCTATATGGCGCACCCGGATCTGTTCATGCGCCGCTATCCGAGCTTCGACGAAAACTGCCGCGCGGCGGCGCGCGACCTGTGCCAGATCTGCAAACAAAACAACCTGCCGATGGAGGTCAACCTCCACGACAGGTATCGTCTGGGTGAAGCGAACGGGGAAGGCTATCCCAACGCCGATTTCTTTGAGATCGCGTATGACGCGGGCGCAGAGATCATCCTCGGCCTGGACGCGCACGAGCCGCAGGAGATCGCCGACCCCCGGGAATACGACCGGGCGATGGCAGAAACGGCGCGCTTTGGCGGCAGGCGGCTCGAGCGCCTCAGTCTCCGGAAAGCATGAGGTCGCAGCGATCGGCAAGCCCGTGCGCCGCGATGTGCCGGTTCTCCATGGGAATCCACAGCCGCAGGAAGCGCTCAAGCTGCGCGCTGCCGTTGCGGGCAAGAATCCGCGCGCGCTGCGTTTCAGGCGGCACGGTGCACAGCACGCGCAGGTCATAGCGGTCAAAAAGCCGCGGGTGCAGGCAGTACGCGCCCTCGACGATCAGAAGACGGGTGTCCGCTGCAATCGTGACGGGCGCAAGAAAGCCCGGCTCCGGATGGCAGACGTACGGACGGTAGCGCGCCGCCTGACCGGAAAGCAGCGGCGTAAGCACCTCTCGGTCAAATCGGGCAAGGTCGGCGTTGGAGAGCTGCGCGTCAAAGTAGCCGGGAAAGCGATCCTCAAACGGGATCGTGAAGTCGTCCATGTGCACGACGGCGCTGGCGGGAAACCGGAGCGCGAGCGCGGCGGCGAGCGTCGTCTTGCCGCTGGCGGACATGCCGTCCAGGGCAACGAGAACGCGGGGCTTTTGGGCGAGCAGCGCGGCGATGCGCGATTCAAGAGCGGATGAGCTGTCCATGATCCTTCCTCCTCAGCGGTTCACAGTATAGCAGAGCGCAGGCGCAAAGGCAAGGAGTGACCGGGGAAGAAAAACGGTTGACATTTGCATGCGCCTGCCGTATGCTGAAAGCACATTCTGTAAGGAGGAAACACCATGCGTTTCTTTGATAAAATTCGTTCGTCTTTTGCAAGCTTCATGGCGGGCCGCTACGGCGCGGATCAGCTGGGCATGACGATGCTCTGGACGGCGCTGATTCTGTCTATCGTCGGCTCCTTTTCCGGACTCGGGCTGCTGACGCTGATGGCTGACGTGCTGCTGCTGCTCATGTTCTGGCGCATGCTCAGCAAGGATCGCCTGAAGCGCCAGCACGAGAATCAGACGTACCTGCAGAAGACCTACGGCGCGCGCAAGGCGGTCACCGAGTGGGCCAACCGCGTGAAGAACGGCAAGAAGTACCGATACTTCACCTGCCCGCAGTGCAAAAAGCGCCTGCGCGTACCGCGCGGCGTGGGCAATATCACGATTACCTGCAAGGGCTGCGGCAATAAATTCGACAAAAAGGCATAACACCCAAGCGGACGGCGAAGCAGCTGCCCGCTTGATTTGATTGCGGAGGCGTGGGTGAACAGGAAAAGAATCGGAATATCCGCTGCGCTGCTGGCGGCGCTGCTGCTGGCGGCGCTGATCGGGGCGGGCACGGCAGGCAGGCGCGGCGCGGAGCGGACGGAGGAAATCGGGCCGGCGGACGGGCGCGACTTCGTGCGCGCCGTCCTTGACTACGACGCGGGCACGCGCACCCTGCGCGGCACGCAGACCCTGACGCTGACCAACCGCACGGGCGCGGCGCTTGAGGAGATCGTGCTGCGCGCATACATGAACGGCCGGGACGACGCTAGCGTGATCGTCAGCGGCGCGTCGATTGGCGGCGAGCCGGTCAGCCTGACGCAGGACGGGGACGACCCGACCGTGCTGCGCGCTGCGTATCCATGGGCGCCGGGCGAGACGGCGGAGCTCTCCTTCACGCTGCGCATCAAGCACGCCAGGGCGGGCGGGGCGGCGGTGATTCAGCTGCCCGCGCCGGCCATGTGGGAAGACGGCGCGTGGCGCGAGGACGAATACGATGCGCTGGCCGATCCCAGCTATGCCGCGCCGTTTGACTATACCGTCCGGGTGGACGGGAAGACGGTCGCGCAGATGCGCGGCGCGCGGGATGCGAGCTTTGCGCTCGGCGCGGACGTCAGGATGCGCAGCAAGCAAACCGGCGGCGTGCGGGTCACGGCGCTGGCGCAGGACACGGCGACGGCCAGGACGCTGCTGACGCAGACCGAAGCGGCGCTCAAATCGCTGGACAAGATCGGACTGTCGTACCCGTACGACGCGCTGACCGTCGTGCAAAGCGAGACCGGGCGCGAGGACGGACTGGCGCTGTCTGGCCTGATCGCGCTGCAGGCAGACGGGGACAAGGAGACGCTGCGCCGCAGGCTCACCCGGCTGATCGCGCGGGAGACGTTCGGCATCCTCATTGAAAACGACCCGTGGAACGCGCCCTGGCTGAGCGAGACGCTGGCCTCGTGCGCGGAGATGCTCGCCTACCGCGCGCTCAAGGGCACGGCGGCTTACGAGGAACGGCTGTATGGCGAGATCGAGCTTTCGACGCGCCTCACCCGGCCGTACGGCGTGACCGTGGGTGCGGGCACGGCGCACTTCGGCGGGGACGCGGAGATGACGCAGGTGCTGCGCGATCAGGGCGCAGCGATGCTGCTGGGCATTGAGCAGGCCGTGGGCGGGGAGACGTTCATGGAGGCCCTGCAGATCTACATCCGGAACAATGCCGGCGGCGTGGCGGCGAAGGAGAATCTCGCCGCGGCGCTCCGGGAGGCGAGCGGCAGCAGCTGGGACGGCTATTTGACGGACGGGCTGTCCTTCTGACCGAATGGCGCGCAGAGCAGGAGCAGCAGTCCGGCACACAACGCGCCGAGGGCGGGATAGCCGCAGTCGATCAGCGGAAGGAAGCCGACAAGCGCGAAGAACAGGCAGGGGAGCGCGGCAAGGCATGCGCCCCTTCCGGCCGGGATGGGGAATGCCGAGCGGATCGCCGAGAGCATCGCGCAGAGCGTGGAGAGCGCGGCGACGTACATGCACCCCGCCACCAGGAGATAGCCGCCCGTGCCCAATCGGCGGCTGAGCCAGACGAAGGGCAGCGGCTGATTAAGCAACGCGGGCAGGTGGCGCAGGCAGACGAGCACGCCACCAAGCAGCAGGCCGCCGAAGAGCAGCGTGAACAGGCGCACGGCGCGCCGGCGCGTCTTCTTTTCGAGCGGGACGAGCAGCGGCAGCATGCCCGCGAGCATGGCGGCGTTAAGCGCGCCGTACGCCGCGCCGTCGCAGACCGCGCGCACGGGCAGCTCCGGCGTCATGGCGGGCAGAAAGCAGGCTTCGCCCGCGGGCAGCAGCCCTAGATGCACGAGCAGCGCGGGCAGCAGCAGCGAAAGAACCGCCCCCGGCAGGGCCAGACCGTCAAGCCCATGCGCCGCAAGCAGGATGGCAAGCAGCAGCGTGGAAATCAGGGTGAGGCCGTAGGCATGGCGCACGGGCAGCACGAGCGCGCCCAGCTCCGCACAGGCGCAGAGCATGGCCCCGCCGGTGATGGCGGCGAGCAGCAGGAAAAGTCCGCCGCACAGCGCGCCGAAGCGCCGGCCCAGACGCAGGATGCACAGCTGCGGGAGCGTCCCTGCGCCATAGCGCGCAAGCTGCGCGGGCAGGCGGAGAAAGAGAATGTGCAGCATAAAGAGCGCGCAGACGGCTGCGGCGAAGGCCATGCGGCCGTGCATGGCGAAAAAACGCACGATCTCCCGCCCTGAGGCGAAGCCCGCGCCGATCACGCCGCTGAGCAGCGCCAGCGCCACAGAAACAGCCGCCATCAAACCGCCTCCTTGTCCCTCAAGGCTATTGCGCGCGGGCGGGAAATAGACCTTTTCTTTTTCGCGTTTTCGCGGTATACTGAACCATACCGACATTGAAGGAAGAAAGCTGGCTTAGCCATGTACAGAACCAATTACTGTGAAATCGATCTTGACGCCATCCGCCACAACGTGGGCGTGATGCGCGCGTGCGCTGCGGACGGCGCGGCGTTTCTGGCGGTGGTCAAGGCGGACGGATACGGCCACGGCGCGGTGCAGGTGGCGCGCGCGGCGATTGAAGCCGGCGCGTCCATGCTGGCCGTGGCGATCCCCGAGGAGGGCGAGCAGCTGCGGCAGGCGGGCATCGACGCGCCGATCCTCGTGCTGGGCGGCATCGAGTCCGAGGCCGCGGAGGCGGTCGTCGCCTGCAATCTTACGCAGACGGTGTTTGACGAGGCGCGCATTCTGGCGCTGAACGCGGCGGGCGAAAGGCTGGGCCGCACGGCGCAGGTGCACCTCAAGCTGGATACCGGCATGTGCCGCATCGGCGTGCGCACGCCCGAGGAGGTTCGTACGCTGGTCACGCTGATCGATAGCCTGCCGTATGTGGAACTGACGGGCTGCTTTACGCACATGGCGACGGCGGACGAGGACGAGCGCGAGGACACGCACCGCCAGATCGCGCGCTTCGAGACGCTGTGCGCGGCGATTGCGTCCGTGCACCCGGGCAAAATCATCTGCCATGCGGCGAACACTGCGTCCATCTTCCGCTATCCGCAGGCGCATTTTGACATGGTGCGCGGCGGCATCGCGCTCTACGGCTATCCGCCGGTGCCCGAGGCCACGGGCCTGCGCCCGGCCATGCGCTGGGTGACGCGCGCGGTGTATGTGAAGACGATCCATCCGGGCGACAGGGTGAGCTACGGCGGCCTGTTTGAGGCGAAGCGCGACACCCGCGTGATGACGGTGCCGGTCGGCTATGCGGACGGCTACCGCCGGGGCCTGACGGGCAAGGGCTGCGTGCTGGTGCGCGGCCGCCGCGCCAGGATCCTGGGCCGCGTGTGCATGGATCAGATCATGGTGGATGTGACGGACATCCCGGACGCGCAGGCGGGCGACGAGGTCGTGCTGCTGGGCGCGCAGGGGGACGAAATGATCGACGCGGACGAGATGGCCGCCTGGCTGGGCACCATCAGCTACGAGGTGCTCTGCTCGCCGGGCAAGCGGGTGCCGCGCGTGTACATTCATGAATAAGGACGAGCTGCGGCATGTCCTGCGCGCGCGGCGAAGGGCGCTGTCCTCTGATGAGCAGCGGCGCGCGTCGCTGGCGGTCTATGAGCGCGTGCGCGCGTTTGCGCCCTACCGGGAGGCGCGCAGCGTGATGGCCTATATGGCCTGCCGGGGCGAGCTCGACCTTTCGCCGGTGATCGCGGACGTGCTCGCGCGGGGAAAGACGCTGCTGCTGCCACGGTGCGGGGCGCCGGGCCTCATGACCGCACGGCGGGTGACGGATCTTTCGCAGCTGGTATCGGGCGCGTACGGCCTGATGGAGCCTGCGCAGCGCTGCGCGGTTTTTCCGCCGGAGGAGATCGACCTGGTTTTCGTGCCGGGCACGGCGTTTGACGCGTCGGGCGGACGGCTCGGCCAGGGCGGCGGCTATTACGACCGGTTTCTGGCGCGCACGGGAGCGCTGCGCGCGGGCGTGTGCCACGACTTTGCGCTGACCGCTTGCGTGCCGGTACAGGCGCACGACGTGCGCATGGACTGCATCCTGACGCCCGGCGGCATGCGCTGCACGGGCGGCCAACCAAACGAACACAGGAGGGCCTGAGATGGACAAGGAAACGGAAAAGACGAAAAAGAACAAGAAGAAAAAGCCGCTGCGCAGGGCGAAGCGCTGGGGCAGCCAGGTGCTGCCCATGGCCGGCAGGCTGGCGGTGCTGCTGATCGCCATCATCGTGCTGGGCCTCATGTTCAGCGCGCTGCAGGGCGTCGGCTCGGCGTGGCTGCGCGTCGCGCTGTCCGTGCTGATCCTCTCCGGCCTGCTGCTGCTGTGCCTGAACGAGGGCCTGACCAAGGGCGCGCAGGACGCATTGGCCAGCCGGAATTATGTGAGCCTTCAGGCCAGGGGTGTCGCGCTGGAAGACAAGGACGACGCGGCGTGCTATCATCCGCTCAAGGCGCTGTGCGCGGCGCTGGCCGCCTTCGGCGTGCCGCTCGTGCTGTCGGTGATTGTCGCGCTGTCGGCCAAGGAATACACCTACGCGCTGCAGGATCTGCCGGCCTGGCTGACGGACAGCTACGGCAGCCGCGGCGACGTGCTCGCGCCGCTGGGCGCGTATACGTCGGGGCAGGGCCTGACGGCGCTTGACTGGATACGCCTGCTGGTGCGCCTGCCGGAGATGATCTACATCAACTTCTTCAGCGACCCGCTGCGCATGAGCGCGATGATCGACAGACTCTCGCCGCTGCTGATCGCCAGCTATCCGCTCGTCTACGCCATCGGCTACCTGCTCGGCCCGAAGGCCAACCGGAAGCAGGAAAAGCAGAATCGCCGCGCCAAGAAGGCCGCCGTGCGCAAGGCGCAGAAGAGCGGCCTGGTCGAGGAGCTCACCGGCGCGCAGGGCCAGGTGCACTACGGCCACCAGAAGGAAGAACACAAAAAGAAGGAACTCGTCTGATCCGGGGAAGCAGGGTTGATTTGCCCTGCTTTCTCTGATATAATGCAAAGACTGAGGATACACGGAGTTTGACCGAAGGAGCAGGCGTTTCACCATGAGGATTATCGGCGGATCGGCGCGCGGGCGCTCGATTGTCGCGCCGGCGGGCAGCAAGACCCGCCCGACGCAGGAGTATGTGCGCGAGTCGCTGTTCAACATCATCCGCTGGGATTTGCAGGATGCGCGGGTGCTGGATCTGTTTGCCGGCACGGGCGCGCTGGCGCTGGAGGCGGTCAGCCGCGGCGCAAGGGACGCGGTGCTCATCGACATGGACCGCGACGCCTGCCAGGCGATCAAAAAGAACATGGAGACCTCGCGCCTGGGCGCGCAGTGCCGCCTGATCGCCAGGGAATACGAGCAGGCGCTTGCGCAGCTGGCGCGCGAGGGGCAGCGGTTTGACGTGGTGTTCATCGATCCGCCGTACCGGATGGAGAATACCGGCGAAATGTGCGCGGCACTCTATGACAAGGGGCTGCTTGCAGACAGCTTTCTCATCGTCGTGGAGCACAGGCGCGGCATGCCGCCGCTGCTGGATCTGCGCTTTGAGGCGTACGACCTGCGCAAATACGGCGATACGGAGATCACGCTGGTGCGCCGCATGACGCGCGGTACGGAGGAGACGACATGAGGCGGATGATGTATCCGGGCAGCTTTGACCCGGTGACCCGCGGGCATCTTGACATCATTACCCGGGCGAGCGCGCTGTGCGACGAGCTGATCGTCGCGGTGCTGCACAACCCGGACAAGCGCGGCGCGATCCCGGTGAAGGCGCGCGTGCGGCTGCTGGAGCGCGCGTGCGCGCATCTGCCCAACGTCCGCGTGGTCGCTCGAAGCGGCCTGACGGTGGATTGCGCGAAGGAATTCGGCGCGGATTGCCTGGTGCGCGGCGTGCGCCCGCTGGGCGATTTTGAGACGGAATACAGCATGGCGCAGGTGAACCGGATGCTCGGCGGCGTGGAGACGCTGCTGATGACGACTTCCGAGACGTGCGCCGGCATATCATCGAGCATCGTCCGCCAGATCGCAGCGTTCGGCGGCGACATTGACAGCCTGGTGCCCGAGGGGCTCGCGCAGGACATCCGCGCGGCGCTTTCAGGCCAGGACGGCGAAGAGGAGGAACCCTAATGGAACGCAATGACCAGATGGAGCACAAGCGCGATCCCCAGCAGATTCCCGCAGCGCTGCAGGGGCAGGCGCCCGCGCAGCAGGAGCGGCCCATGCGGCGCGAGCAGGCGCAGTCCGGCGCGGAGAGCATCGGCCAGACCGTGCGCGTGATCGATGCGATCGAGCGCACGCTCAGCGACGCGTACAGAGTTCCGCTCCGCAAGAACATGTGCGTGGTGGACGCCAGCGAAATGGCGGATCTGATCGGCCAGCTGCGCATCGTGCTGCCCAAGTCCGTCACGCAGGCGCAGAGCGTGCTCACCAGCAGCCAGCGCATCATCGACGAGGCCAAGATGCGCGCGGACAAAACCGCGGACGACGCGGACAAAATCTACAACGACACGGTGACCAAGGCGCGCAAGTTCAAGGACGAGATCGAGGCCGAGGCCGAGGCCTTTGACAAGGAGACCCGGCGCCGCGCGCAGGAGGACGCCAACGCCATCCTCGCCGACGCGAACACCCGCGCTGAGCAGATCGTCTTTGCCGCGCAGCAGCAGGCGCAGAAGCTGGTGGACGAAAACGAAATCTCCCGCCGCGCCCAGGCCTACGCCATGGAGACGCGCGAGCGCGCCGAAAAGGACGCGGACAGCATCTACACCCAGGCCTGCGTGCACGTGGACAAGATGCTCTCCGGCGCGGCCGCCGCGCTTTCCCGCAGCGCCAGCGAGCTGGCCGGTCTGCGCGACAGCCTGCTGGGCCAGGGCCAGCAGCCCGGCGGCGGAAATCCGATGTAAGCGGAAGTGATTTGCCAAAGCGGCAGAAAGGAATCACAGATGAACGAAAACAACACGCTGTATATCGTCGTTCCCTGCTACAAGGAGCAGGAGGTGCTGCCGGAGACCAGCAAGCGCCTGAAGGAAAAGGTGCTCGCGCTGCGCGCGCAGGGAAAGATCAGCGACAAGAGCCGCATCATGTTCGTCAACGACGGCTCCAGCGACAACACCTGGCCGATCATCCGCCAGCTTCACGAGCAGGAGCCGGACATCTTCTCCGGCGTGAACCTCTCCCGCAACCGCGGCCATCAGAACGCGCTGCTGGCGGGCCTGCTGACGGCGGTCAACTACGCGGACATGATCATCTCCATGGACGCGGATCTGCAGGACGACATCAACGCTGTGGACGCGATGGTCGATCACTATCACGAGGGCTACGAGGTGGTCTACGGCGTGCGCAGCAAGCGCGACACCGACACCTTCTTCAAGCGCTTCACCGCCGAGGGCTTCTACAAGGTGATGAAGGCGCTGGGCGTGGACATCGTCTTCAACCACGCGGACTACCGCCTGATGAGCCGCCGCGCGGTCGAGGGCCTGGCTCAGTTTGAGGAGGTCAACCTGTTCCTGCGCGGCATCGTGCCGCAGATCGGCTACAAGTGGACGACGGTGACCTACGAGCGCGCGGAGCGCTTCGCCGGCGAGAGCAAGTACCCGCTCAAGAAGATGCTCGCCTTTGCGGCGGACGGCATCACGTCCTTCTCCGTCAAGCCGATCCGCATGGTCTTCTCGCTGGGCGTGGTCGTGTTTCTGGTGAGCCTGGTCATGCTGCTCTACGCGCTCATCGCCAAGCTGACGGGCCACACCTCCGCCGGCTGGACCAGCCTGATGGGCTCCATCTGGCTCATCGGCGGCATTCAGCTGCTGAGCCTGGGCGTGGTCGGCGAGTACGTCGGCAAGATCTACAAGGAGACCAAGCACCGCCCGCGCTTCATCATCGAGAGCGTGCTCAACAAGTAAGCATCAAGCAGGCGTGAAGCCTGCTTTTTTACGGCATAAGGGAGCTTTAGGGAGCTTTTGTTAATTAACAAGAACTGTTACTCAGATATGCGGCTTTAGGGAGAACGCGCTCCGCTGGGGCCAGAAGGGTCGGGGAGGGTTTCGATGCCCTCCCCAGACCCTCCTGG
>JAGBDL010000020.1 GCA_017937505.1 Clostridia bacterium
GAGGAGCTTGCGGGGCTGGAGGCCGTCGAGGCGATTGCGCTGGGCGGCTCGCGGGCGGGAAGCCATTACGACGAGAAATCCGATTACGACGTGTATCTGTATGTCACATCGCCTGTCCCGGAGGCGGTGCGCCGGGACATCCTGTCAAGGTACTGCGGCCGGATGGAGATCGGCAACCATTTCTGGGAAGCCGAGGACAACTGCACGCTGAGCAGCGGCGTGGACATCGACATCCTGTACCGCAGCCTCGACGATTTCACGCGGGACGTCGCCTCCGTCGTCGAGGGCTTCCAGGCGCGCAACGGCTACACCACCTGCATGTGGCACAACCTGCGCACTTGCAAAATCGTGTACGATCGGGACGGGCGGCTGGCGGCGGCGAAGCGGCGCTTTGACGTGCCCTATCCCGAGCCGCTGCGGGCAGCCATCATCGGGCGAAACATGCGCCTGCTCTCCGGCAGCCTGCCGTCCTACGACGCGCAGATCGCCAAGGCTGTGCGCCGCGGCGACCTGGTGAGCGTGAATCACCGGACGGCGGCGTTCATGGAGTCGTATTTCGACGTGATCTTCGCGCTCAACCGCCTGACGCATCCCGGGGAGAAGCGGCTGATGGCCTTGTGCAGGGAACAGTGCGCCGTGCTGCCGGAGGACTTTGAGGAGAACATCGCCCGGCTCTATGGCGATCTGTTCACGCAGCCGGAACGCGTGGGCGGGGATCTCTTGCGGATGGTGAAGGCGCTTGCGCCGCTCACCGAATGAACCCCGATGCGCGCCGACCGGCGCAAGATCAGCAACATCTATTGAAGAAAAAAGCCGGAGTTTCGCGTGAAACTCCGGTTTTGCATGTCATCCATTGGCGCGCCATGGCCCGTCCGTGCCCGCCGGCGGCAGCCTTCATCCTCAGGCTCCTCTCCGCTTCGCGCAGACCAGCCGTGCCTGGCAGGAGAAGGATTACTCCTCCTCTTCCTCATCGAGCTCGTCCACGTCGTTGACCGGCGGCTTGAGGCCCTCGATGGTGAGGTTGTTCTTCTTGGCGTAATCCCACAGCGCGGCGTTCACCGCCTGCTCAGCCAGCAGGGAGCAGTGCACCTTGACCGGCGGCAGGCCGTCCAGCGCCTCCATGACCGCCTTGTTGGTGACCTTGAGCGCGTCCTGCACGGTCTTGCCGATGATCAGCTCGGTCGCCATGGAGCTGGTCGCGATCGCCGCGCCGCAGCCGAAGGTCTTGAACTTTGCGTCGCGCACGACCTGGTTCTCGTCGATGTCCAGATAGATGCGCATGATGTCGCCGCACTTGGCGTTGCCGACGGTGCCCACACCGCTGGCGTTCTCAATCTCGCCGACGTTGCGCGGGTGCATGAAATGATCCATCACTTTTTCGGTATACATAACAGCTTGCCTCCGTTACGGGTTCTCATAGTATGGGAGACGCTGGGCTGCCGCCCAGACCTGCCTGAGGGACATCGTCCCTCAGACTCCCTTTATCGCTTCGCGGCGGTATGCCGCAGTTTAGACAGAATTAAGCCTGCTGGCGGACGAAGTCCTCGTACAGCGGGGACATGCTGCGCAGCCTCGGGATGATCTCAAGCAGCGCGTCGACCGCCTTGTCGGCCTCCTCCATCGTCGTCGCCTCGCTGAGGGTCATGCGCAGCGAGCCGTGCGCGATCTCATGCGGCAGACCGATGGCCAGCAGCACATGGGACGGATCCAGCGAGCCGCTCGTGCAGGCGCTGCCGCTGGAGGCGCAGATGCCGTGCGCATCCAGCAGCATCAGCATGCCCTCGCCCTCGATGAAGCGGAAGCAGAAGTTGACGTTGCCCGGCAGGCGCTCGGTGCGATGGCCGTTGAGGCGGCAGTACGGAATCTCCTTTTCGATGCGCGCAATCATGTGGTCGCGGATCGCGGAGACCTTCGCCATGGTCTCTTCCATGTTCGCCGCGGCTTCCTCCGCCGCCGCGCCCATGCCCACGATGCCGGCCACGTTGGTCGTGCCCGCGCGGCGCTTCTTCTCCTGCGCGCCGCCGTCCATGAACGGCGTGAGCTTCACGCCCTTGCGCACATACAGGAAGCCGACGCCCTTGGGGCCGTGGAACTTGTGGCCGCTGGCGCTGAGCAGGTCGATGTGCATCTCGTCCACGTTCAGCGGGATGTGCGCAAACGCCTGCACCGCGTCGGTATGGAAGAGCACGCCGTGCTTTTTGCAGACCTCGCCGATGGCCGCAAGCGGTTCAACGGTGCCGATCTCGTTGTTCGCCGCCATGATGGAGACGAGCACGGTATCCGGGCGGATCGCCGCGTCGATCGCTTCGGCGGAGACCATGCCCGTTTCGTCCACCGGCATCACGGTCACATCCCAGCCCTGCTTTTCAAGCGCCTGCGCGCTGTGCAGGATCGCGTGATGCTCGATGGCGGAAATGATGATGTGTTTGCCCTTGGCCGCGTACGCCTGGGCCACGCCCTTGAGCGCCCAGTTGTCGCTTTCGGTGCCGCCGCAGGTGAAGAAGATCTCGGCCGGCTTCGCGCCGATGACCCGGGCGATCTGCCCGCGCGCGGTTTCCACCGCCTCCTTGCTCGCGTTGGCGAAGGAATAGGTGCCCGCCGCGTTGGCGTACTGCTCCATGAAGAACGGACGCATCGCCTCAAAGGCGCGCTCGCTCATCCGGGTGGTCGCGGCATTATCCATATAAATCATGAGAAAATCCTCTCTTCCCAAATTGAATTGCGAAATGAATCAGACCGTCCCGCACTCCGCGGGATTGCTCTCCGGCATCAGCTCCAGCAGCGTCACGCCGTCGATGACCTCGTTGATGGCGCTGTACACCTTGGAGAACACCGTGCGCGACGGGCATGCGCCGCGCCGGTCGCAGTGATGCGCGCCGTCGAGCACGCACTCCGCCGGAGCGAGGTCGCCCTCCGTCGCCCGCAGGATCATGCCGACGGTGATCTCGCCGGGCGCATACGCCAGGTGATAGCCGCCCTGCGCGCCGCGCACGCTGCGCAGCAGACCCGCGCGGGTCAGCACGCTGATGATCTGCTCCATGTATTTGCCGGAGATGTCCTGCCGCTGGGCAATCGCGCGCACGCTGACGGGCTCTTCCCCGTCGTGCTGCGCCAGATCGACCATGATCCGCAGCGCGTACCGGCCCTTGGTGGAGATCATCATGGCGCGTACCTCCTGTCGAAATTTGTCACGATGGAAAGTATATCACCGAATTCATACTCCGTCAATAGGATTTGGATTATTTTCTACGAAGTCAGTAGGAATTATGCAGCCTTCGCGCACACGCATTTTTGCCGTGAAGACGTCACGGCTGCGGCAGCAGGCTCTCCTCCTCGCCGCGCAGCTGTCTGGCCACGTCGGCGCTCGCCATGCGCGCCGCATCCTGGACTGTCCTGCCCGTCAGCAGGCCGTCGATCAGCAAGCCCGTGAACAGATCGCCCGTGCCCCAGCGGTGGCCCGGCACGCGCTCAAACGGAATGACGAAGCGCCCGCCTGTCGCGCAGCCGATGACCGCGTCGCCGCCGCCCTCCGTCCTGGCGCTGGTGATCAGCACGCCGCAGCCGTTTTGGGCCAGCCGCAGCGCCAGCGCCTCGCCGCCTTCCTCGCGGTACGCCTCCTCCGCCAGCAGACAGGCCTCCGTCAGGTTCGGCGTGATCAAATCGGCGTGACGCGCCAGCAGCCTCATGCCCTCCACCTGGCCTTCGCTGACGGAATTGTACTTCCTTCCGCCGTCGCCCAGGATCGGATCGAGCACCACCGGCACACCCCTGTCGCGCAGGCCGTCCGCCACGGCGGCCAGCCTCTGCGCCTGCTCCATGCCCGTGATATAGCCGATGTACGCCAGATCGGCCGTGATGCCCAGCGTCTCCCATGCGGCAAGGCTTTCTAGCAGGTAGTCCGTCGTATCCAGCGCGGCGTGCTTGCCCAGGTTCAGCGTATTAGAAATCAGCGCCGTCGGCAGCATCAGCACCTCGTGTCCGCGCGCCTCCAGCACGGCGCAGAGCATCCGCAGCGCCACGCGGCTGCGGCCCGTGAGATCGCCCAGCAGCAGAACCGTCTTCATCGTATCCCCCTTTTCCAAAAGAGTACCCGCCTGGGGAGGCGGGTACTCGTCGATCATTGTTCCAGCGTGGAAAAATACAGGATATCGCAGATCGGGCGCATCTTCTTGGAGGAGCGCGCGTTGATCTTCTCCCCGCCCAGCATCATGGCGCTCGAGGAGCCGCCGTCCAGGTTGTACGCCTGAACCGCGCCCAGATCCTTCATCAGCTGCGCGAACTCCGGAATCGTCAGGCCATCGCTGCCCTTCTGCTCCGGGCCCTCGGTCGCCACGCAGATGTACTCCAGCGGGCCCACCTGGCCGATGCCCATGCGCTGCGTCTCCTTGTCCACGCCCACGTTCAGCTTCTTGGTCGTGTTCACGATCTCGCCGTCCTTCACCAGCGCCGGGCCGAAGTTGAACGAATTGACGATCGTTCCCTCAAAGCCGTGCGTCTGCTCCGGCGTCGGATCGATGAGGATGTGGAAGTCCGCGTTCTCGTCGATGATCAGCACGTCGAGGCTCTCGTTCGTCTTGTCGCGGTAGAGCTTGCCCTGGCGCACCAGATAGCCGATGGAATTGAAGCTGTAGAAATCGCCGTTGATCGCCAGCACCGCGTTCACGCGCTGTGCCAGCTTGTCCGGCAGCGCCGTGCCGGTGCCGCCGTAGCGGGTCGCCATCGCCGTGCGCAGCTGGGAGGGATCGGCGATTTTGACGCGCGCGACCAGAATGTTCGTCTCGTGCTCGCGCATCGTCTCGATCCTCACGCTCAGGCTGCCGTCCTCATAGCCGCCCAGATCCGGCAGAAAGGCTTCCGCCACAGGCTTCCTGCCCACCGTCTCCTCCATCGCGATCGGTGAATATGCCGCCTGCGCCGCAGCTGCCCCGGCTGTGACCAGCACGGGCAGCAGGGCTGCAAGCAGTACCATTTTCCTGAAATGCTTCATGAATGTCGGTTCTCCGGATTACTTTTCTTCGGTCTTTTCGGCCTTTTCAGCCTTCTTCTCGGTCTTCTTTGCCGCCGGCTTCTCCGCCTTGATGCGCTCCACCTTCTGCAGCACCACCGCCGTGCGCGCCGGCAGATAGATGGCAAAGCCGTCGCCCAGCTGCGGATCGTGCGACCAGGTGTGGTAGACCGTCTCCTTGTCGATGCGCTCAAAGCCGCCGAACTGCTTGTCGTCGGAGGAGAGGATCACCTTGTAATCGCCATGCTCCGGCGCGTTCACGAACATGCCCGGCTGGGAGTTGGTCGGATGGAAGTTGAACAGGAAGATGCAGCCGCCGCGCTCAAAGGCGAGCAGCTGGTCTTGCTCGTGCTGGCGCAGGCAGTTGGCCATGCCGGCGCCCATCACGTTGTAGTCCTTGACCAGCTGAATCATGGCCTTGTCGAAGTTGCCCAGCAGCTCGTAGCGCAGGAAGCCGTTGTCCGCAAGGCTCCACTGGCGGCGGGCATACTTGAAGCTCCAGCCGTTGCCCTCGCGCGGGAAGTCGATCCACTCCGGATGGCCGAACTCGTTGCCCATGAAGTTGAGGTAGCCCTCGCCGCCTGCACCGATGGTCACCAGGCGGATCATCTTGTGCAGCGCAACGGCGCGGTCCACGATCATGTTCTGGCTCGCGCGGTCCATGCCGGTGTACATTTCCTTGTCCGCCAGGCGGAACATGATGGTCTTGTCGCCCACCAGCGCCTGGTCGTGCGATTCCGCGTAGCCGATGACCTTCTCCTGATTGCGGCGGGCGATCAGCTCCCAGTACATCTTGCTGATCTCCCAATGGCCGTCCTGCTTCTCCTTGATCGTCTTGATGAAGAAGTCCGGCAGGCCCATGGACAGGCGGTAGTCAAAGCCGATGCCGCCGTCCCTGATGGGCAGGCACATGCCCGGCATGGCGCTCATGTCCTCCGCGATGGCGACGGCGCCCTTCTTGTAGCTGTGAATCAGGTCGCTGGCCAGCATGAGGTAGGTCACCGCGTCCACGTCGGTGTTCATGGAGAAGTACTGCGCGTTGCTGGAGAAGGCGGTGCCCAGGCCGTGATCGTGGTAGAGCATGCTGGTCACGCCGTCAAAGCGGAAGCCGTCGAAGTGATACTCGTCCATCCAGAACTTGACGTTGGACAGCAGGAAGTGCAGCACGCCCGTGCGACTGTAATCAAAGCACTTGCTGCCCCAGGCCGGATGATCGCCCTTGCCGCCCGCATGGAAGAACTGATAAACCGTGCCGTCGAAGCCGTTGATGCCCTCGGCGGTGTTCTTGACGGCATGGGAATGCACCAGATCCAGCAGCACGGTCAGGCCGAGGCGGTGCGCCTCGTTGATCAGCGCCTTGAGCTCGTCCGGCGTGCCGTACCAGGAGGACGCGGCGAAGAAGTTGCTCACCTGATAGCCGAAGCTCGCGTAATACGGATGCTCCATGATGGCCATCAGCTGCACGGTGTTGTAGCCGTCCGCCTTGATGCGCGGCAGGATGTCCGTCATGAACTCCAGATAGGTGCCCACGCGCTCCTTTTCCGTCGCCATGCCGACGTGGGATTCATAGATGATGGGCGGGATGTTCTTCGCGGGCCTGAACCTCTCGTCCGTCCACTCAAACGCCTTGCGCGGGCTCCAGACCACGGCGTTGAAGCCGTTGCTCTCCTTGTCCTGCTTGACGTAGCGGGCATAGAGCGGGATGCGGTCCTCGGTCACGCCGTCCTGATGGGTCACGGCCACCTTGTAACGGGAGAGATGCTTGATGGTGTTCGCGCCCTTGATCTCAACCTCCCAGTTGCCGTCGCCCACGGGCTTCATGGGATGCGCCGTGCGGTCCCAGCCGTTGAAATCGCCGATCAGGTGCATCTCCTTGGCGCCCGGCGCCCACTCACGGTACACCCAGCCGCCCTTGACCTTGTGCAGACCGTAATACAGATAACCGCTGGCGAAATCGGACAGCGTCTGCCCCTTGCCAAGCAGCGCCTTCTTCTTGGCCTTATACCGGCTGACGCGGTCGTTGATATCGCCTTCATAAGCCGTCAGGCTCGGGTCGAGCTCGAAAATCTTCAGCTTCTGCGGAGCTTTCTTCGTCTGAGCGGGCATAAAACGGACACCTCTTCCCCATATTATTCTGATAATTTGATTGTACTCCATTTTACATGCGTTTTCAACTCTTTTCTTTATTGACGCGATTCCTGCCGCGTTGTAAACTATAGGCTGTAGGATTATGATGTTTTTCCTGTCCCTTTGACAGCGTCATACAAGGAGGAGATTTTCCCATGCTCACCCGTACGTTTTTTGCCCGCGCGCCGCTGGCGCCGGGCCGCTTTGCGCCGCTGCCCGCCGGCGCCGTCACTGCCCGGGGCGAGATGCGCGACCGCCTGATCGCCCTTCGCTCCGGCCTGCTCTCCCGCTGCGAATCCCTCTTTCCGCACACCGGCGTGAAAAGCGCCTGGTTCGGCGGCGATCTGGCCTCCGGCATGGACGCGGCCAATGTGCTGGAGGGCGCGCTGCTCACAAGCGCGCTGCTTGGCGACGACGAGCTGCGCCGCGCGTCCCTGCGCCTTTGTGACGCGGTGCTTTCCGGCCAGCGCGAGGACGGCAGCTTCGGCGCGGAGGACGAGTCCTTTGCCGCGCGCGGCCGCATGCTGCGCGCGCTGGAGACGGCGTACTCCATGACCGGCGACAAGCGCATGCTCACCTTCATGCTGCGCTACATGAAGTTCCTCAAGGACGCGCTGGAAGAGACGCCGCTGTCCGCCGACGAGGCCATGCACGTCAGCGACACGATGGAGGCCGGCGTGTTCCTGTACAACGTCACCGGGCAGAAGGCAATCCTCTCCGTGCTCAACGCCCTGATGGCCCAGGGCGCGGACTA
>JAGBDL010000021.1 GCA_017937505.1 Clostridia bacterium
AGCCCACGGGCTGGCTAGCGGTCAGGGGCGCGCGTGCGCATAACCTCAAGAATCTCGACGTGAACATCCCGCTGGGCGTGATGGCCGTCGTCACCGGCGTGTCCGGCAGCGGCAAGTCGTCTCTGGTCAACGAGATCGTCTACAAGACCCTCCAGCGCGACCTCAACCGCGCGCGCACGCGCCCCGGCGCATGCGACGGCATCACGGGCCTTGAGCAGCTGGACAAGGTCATCGCCATCGATCAAAGCCCCATCGGCCGCACCCCGCGCAGCAACCCGGCGACGTACACCGGCCTGTTTGACATGATCCGCAAGGTCTTCGCCGCCACGCCGGAGGCCAAGGCGCGCGGCTACAAGGAGAACCGCTTCTCCTTCAACGTGCGCGGCGGCCGCTGCGAGAGCTGTTCCGGCGACGGCATCCTGCGCATCGAGATGCACTTCCTGGCGGACATCTACGTCCCCTGCGAGGTCTGCAAGGGCAAGCGCTACAACCGCGAAACGCTCGAGGTCACCTACAAGGGCAAGTCCATCGCCGACGTGCTGGACATGACCGTCGAGGAGGCGCTTGACTTCTTCTCGGCGTATCCGCGCATCTCCCGCAAGCTGCAGACGCTCTACGACGTGGGCCTGGGCTATATCCGCCTCGGCCAGCCCTCCACCACGCTCTCCGGCGGCGAAGCCCAGCGCGTGAAGCTGGCCACGGAGCTCTCCCGCACGAGCACGGGCAAGACCTTCTATGTGCTCGACGAGCCGACGACCGGACTGCACATGGCCGACTGCGAGCGCCTGGTGGGCGTGCTGCGCCAGCTCGCCGCGGGCGGCAACTCCGTGCTCATCATCGAGCACAACCTGGACGTGATCAAGGCCTGCGACTACGTCATCGACCTGGGCCCGGAGGGCGGCGACGGCGGCGGCACGCTGGTGTGCGAGGGCACGCCGGAGGAGGTCGCCGCGTGCGCGGCCAGCTACACCGGCCAGTACCTCAGGCCCGTGCTGGAAAAGAGCCGGCGGGTCGAGTACACCGACTGACCCGCTTTCAGCCGCGCGAAGCGAAGAAGGGGTCTGGGGGACCGGAGCCTGCCGCCGCCTGTGGCGGAAACAGGCAGGCGGAGCGTCGGGAATCGCAAGGAGCGCCTGGGCGCGACTATGCGAGTTCCCCGGATTTCATCCCTCAGGCAGGGGCATGGGGGCAAGGCCCCCATCGTTCCCCATCATTCAAAAAGAACGCAGTCTCAGAGCAGGCTGCACAGCAGCCTACGATTGAGACGGGTTGCTTCCGCCAGGCATGGCTGATCCGCAAATCCGCATCACTGCATACAAAAGGCACGCCGCGCTTGTCTTCGCGGCGTGCCTGTATTATGATAGCGGTGTAGTCAAGAGGACCTGCACGGATGCGGCCTGCTTTCTGCGATACGAAAGAAGGTGGTACGCATGAAGAACAACGATTTCATCACCGTCACCGGCTGGGTGTTTTCGCTGCTCTCCCTGCTTCTCGCTGTTTACGCGCTCGGCAAGGGCATGTAAAAGCGACGCCGCCGCGTAGAGTGCCATCTACCGGCGGCTTGAGCTTTTCTCCCGGATAACTCCGCATGAGCGGAGCCCATTCGTGCGAGGGGCCAACCTCTTGACTACATTCTACACCATTTCCCGGCCCGCGTCAACACGCGGGCCGGTTTCTCATGTCAATCTCTCTGCAAAGCAGCGTCCCCGGGCACAGAGCCTCAAGGTTTACAGAACACCGTCGGGAATGCAGACGGCATCATGCCGGTTTCCTTTGCGCACGTCCCTGCTGAGCTTTTTCTTTTCTTCAACCCCGATCTGTGCTACAATATCCCCATCGACATGCTTTGCAACAGGAGGGATTCTTTTGACGTATATCCCCGCCGAAGCCCGCTACGACGCCATGCCCTACCGCCGCTGCGGCAGAAGCGGCCTGAAGCTCCCCGCGCTGTCCCTGGGCCTGTGGCACAACTTTGGCAATATCACGCCCTTTGGCACGCAGCAGGCCATCCTGCGCACCGCGTTTGACCACGGCATCACGCACTTTGACCTCGCCAACAATTACGGCCCGCCCTACGGCGAGGCCGAGCGCAATTTCGGCGTGCACTTTCTGCGTGACTGGAAGCCCCACCGCGACGAGCTGATCATCTCCACCAAGGCCGGCTACGACATGTGGAAGGGCCCGTACGGCGACCACGGCAGCCGCAAGTACCTGATCGCCAGCCTCGACCAGAGCCTCAGGCGCATGAACCTTGACTACGTCGACATCTTCTATCACCACCGTCCGGATCCGGAAACGCCGATCGAGGAGACGATGGGCGCGCTGGATCAGATCGTGCGCAGCGGCAAGGCGCTGTACGTCGGCATCTCCAATTACAGCGCCGAGCAGACGAGGATCGCCGTCAAAACCCTGCGCGAGATGGGCACGCCGATGCTCATCCATCAGCCGCGCTACAACATGCTCGACCGCTGGATCGAGAACGGCCTGACCGACGTGCTCCGGGACGAGGGCGTGGGCGCCATCGTGTTCTCCCCGCTCGCCGGCGGCCGGCTGACGGGCAAATACCAGAGCGGCATCCCGGCGGACAGCCGCGCCGGCCACGACCCGCGCTACCTGAAGCCCGAGATGATCGACGAAAAGCTGCGCGCCTGCACGGCGGCGCTTGCGCAAATCGCCCAGGCGCGCGGCCAGACGATGGCGCAGCTCGCGCTCCAGTGGACTCTGCGCGACGGCGTGGTCACCTCCGCGCTCATCGGCGCAAGCCGGCCGGAGCAGGTGCTCGAAAACATCGCGTGTCTTGACTTCCCCGCACTCACAGAAAGCGAGCTTACCGCCATCGACGACGCCCTTGCGCTCGCCAAATGAAGGAGGAAAACGACATGATCTCCCAAAAATACAAGGACATGCTCTCCGGCAAGTCCGTCATCCGCGAGCTGAGCGAGTACGCCACCGCGCGCGGCCAGGAAATCGGCTATGAGAACGTGTTCGATTACAGCCTCGGCAACCCCAGCGTCGCTGTGCCCAGGGCCTACAACGACAAGCTGATCGAGCTGATCCAGACCGGCGACCCGATGCTTGTGCACGGCTACAGCCCAAGCCTGGGCATCCCCGCAGTGCGCGAGAAGATCGCCGCGTCGCTGAACCGCCGCTTTGGCATGAACTACAAGGGCGAGGACATCTTCATGACCAGCGGCGCTGCCGGCGCGCTGGCGCACGCCTTCCGCCTGGTCACCGCCCCGGGTGACGAGATTCTCACGTTCGCGCCGTTCTTCCCGGAGTACAACCCGTATGTCAACCTGACCGGCGCGAGGCTGCGCGTCGTCCCGGCCAGCTTTGGCGACTTCCAGATCAACTTTGACGCGCTCGAGCAGATGCTGACTAAAAACGTGCACGCCGTGCTCGTCAACACGCCCAACAACCCCTCCGGCGCCGTCTACTCCGCCCGGACGCTGACCCGGCTGGCGGAGCTCCTCACGGCGAAGGAGCGGGAATTCGGCCACGACATCTGGCTCATCTCCGACGAGCCGTACCGCGAAATCGTCTTTGACGGCAAGGATATCCCCTACGTCTCCCGGTTCTATCCGCGCACGCTCTCGTGCTATTCCTTCTCCAAGTCGCTGTCCCTGCCGGGCGACCGCATCGGCTACGTGGCGGTGAATCCGGCCAGCGGCGTCTCCAAAATGCTGGCGACCATGTGCGGCCAGATCTCCCGCGGCATCGGCCACAACTGCCCCACCGCGCTGATGCAGCTGGCCGTCGCGGACTGCTGCGGCATGACGGCGGATCTGTCCGTCTACGAGACGAACATGAACCTGCTCTACGACGAGCTCACGCAGCTGGGCTTTGAGATCGTGCGCCCGGGCGGCACGTTCTACATGTTCCCCAAGGCGCTGGAGCCGGACGCCGTCGCCTTCTCCAAAAAGGCCATGCGGCACGATCTCATCCTGGTGCCGGGCGACAGCTTCGGCGCGCCGGGCTACTTCCGCATCGCATATTGTGTGGGTACGGACAAGGTGGAGCGATCGCTTGAAGCCTTCCGCCGGTTCGTCAAAACCGAATACTGATTCACAGAAAATGCCGTTTTTCAAAGAAAAACGGTATTTTTTATCAAACTCACAAAATAATTCTTGTATTTAAACAGTTTTTGTTCTATAATAAGTCATCCCATGACAATCTGTGCGGAGGCGCGTGCGTGACACTTCCGCTTTTCAGGAGAAGGAGGTGTGGCCCATGTCCATTGCAGCCGACGAAAATCGGCATATTTCCCTCTCGCTCAGCGAGATCGAGCGTCTTTGCCCCGTGGCCAAGGCGCTGTCCTCACCCATGCGCGTCAGGATGATTGCGCTGCTGAGCATCCGCCCCATGAACGTCAACGAGCTGGCGGAGGCGCTTGGACTACCGGTCTCCACCGCCGCGCTCAACGTGCGCCAGCTGGAGGAAGCAGGCCTGATCTCCGCAGAGATTCAGCCGGGCATCCGCGGCGCCATGAAGCTGTGCTCCCGGCGCATCGATTCCGTGAGCATGCGCCTGACGCCCGAGATGCAGGACGGCATGAGCGCGCTGACCATGCAGCTGCCCATCGGAAGCTATTCCTCCGCCGACGGCATCACCTCCGAATGCGGCATCGTCTCCGAGCACGCGTGGATCGGCGAGACGAACGCTCCGCGCGCGTTCTATCATCCGGACCGCTTTCGCGCGCAGATGCTCTGGTTCCGCTCCGGTGAGCTGGAGTACCGCTTCTCCCTGGGCGAGATCGATCCCGCGCAGGTCGCGTTCATCGAATTCTCCATGGAAATGTCTTCCAACGCACCGATGTACCGCGAGGACTTCAAGAGCGACATCCACGTCGCGGTCAACGGCGTGACGCTGGGCACCTGGGTGAGCCCGGGCGACTACGGCGGGCGGCGCGGAAGGCTCAATCCTTCCTGGTGGAGCGACACATCCAGCCAGTTCGGCCTGCTCAAGACCTGGCGCGTGGACGCCGCGCACAGCCTGCTGGACGGCGAGGAGCTTTCCAGCGTGACGCTTGACGACCTGGCGCTGGGCGCGCGGGACTATGTCTCCCTGCGCGTGGGCGTGGGCGCAGAGAGCGAGCACGTCGGCGGGCTGAACCTGTTCGGCGACAAGTTCGGCGACTTCGCGCAGGGCGTGGTCATGCGCGTGGGCTACGCAAAATAACGCTCATTGACAAAGGCCGCCGCGGCGGAGTATAATCACAGCGTCATCACCGCAGGGGAGTCCGTGTGCCGGGCTGAGAGGAAGCCACAGCTTCGACCCTTTGAACCTGATTTGGGTCATGCCAACGAAGGGACGCACACATTGCCCGCATGCCGCGGGGGACGAACACGTCCCCCGCGGTTTTCTTTTTGCAGGTTGGGGAACGTTGGGCTGCCGCCCAAACCCGCTTGGGGCGCTGCCCCCAAACCCCGCAAGGGACTTCGCCCCTTGACCCCATGCTCGCTTCGCGCGGTGAAAAGCTTCTCAGCGAGAAGAAGACGACGTTTGATTCCGGAGGGATGCCCATTTGAAAAAATCGCTGCCCGCTGTGCTCATCTGCGCGCTCCTGCTGCTCTGGGAGGCGTGCGTGCGGATGCTGCACATCCCCCTTTACGTGCTGCCCGCGCCCACGCAGGTGATCGCCGCACTCATCGGCGACGCGCCGACGCTCGCGCATCACGCCTTCATCAGCCTGGCTGAAGCGCTGCTGGGCATGGGCATCTCGCTGGCGCTCGCGCTCGTGCTGGGCGTGCTGATGGACGCCTTTCCCACCTTCAAGCGCTGCGTCTATCCCATCCTCGTCATCACGCAGACCGTGCCCATGATCGTCCTCGCGCCGATCTTCATCATCTACATGGGCTTCGGCCTGGCGCCCAAGATCCTCACGGTCACGATGATGTGCTTCTTCCCCATCGCCGTGAGCTTCGCCGACGGCATGGCCGAGGTGGACGCGGACTATGTGAACCTGCTGCGCACCTATGGCGCAAGCCGCCTGCAGCTCTACACGCTCGCCAAGATGCCCGCCTCGCTGCCCTCGCTGCTCTCCGGCCTCAAGGTCGCGGCGACGTACTCCGTCAGCGGCGCGGTCGTCGGCGAGTGGATCGCCTCGCAGGCGGGCCTGGGATATTACCTGCTGCGCGTTAAAAACGCCTATATGCTGGACAAGGTCTTCGCCTGCGTGCTGGTCATCATCCTGCTCAGCCTCGCCATGAACGGGCTGATCCGCCTGATGCAGCGTGTGCTCACCCCTCAAACCCACATGACAAATGAGAAAAACGTATGAAAAAGCTGCTCATTGCCCTGCTTGTGCTCCTGTGCCTCGCGCCGGCCTTCGGCCTTTGCGAGGACGTGACCGTCATCCTTGACTATGTGCCCAACACCAACCACACCGGCATGTACATCGCCCTCCACAACGGCTACTACGCCGAGGAGGGCCTGAACGTGCAGATCATCGAGCCAACCGAGGGCGCGACCGCGACGCTCGTGGCCGTCGGCAAGGGCGACTTCGGCATCAGCTATCAGGAGGAGGTCACCATGGCCATCGCCAGCAAGGATCCGCTGCCCATCCGCGCCATCGCCGCCGTCATCCAGCACAACACCTCCGGCTTCGCCACCGCGGCGAGCAAGAACATCACCTCCCCGGCGGACTTCGAGGGCAAGACCTATTCCAGCTGGGGCGGCCCGGGCGAGGCTGCGACGCTCCACGCCGTCATGGACAGCATGGGCGCGGACTTCTCCAAGCTGAACATCGTTATCTCCGACGGCTCCGGCTTCGCCGCGCTGGAGAAGAACGTGGACGTCATGTGGTTCTACGAGGCCTGGGACAACGTCAAGTGCCAGCTGAACGACTTTGCAATCAACTACATGGAGCTGCGCCAGTTCGACGAGCGTCTGGACTACTACACGCCCGTCATCATCACCAGCAACAGGATGATCGAGGAGAACCCCGAGACCGTGCGCAAGTTCCTGGCCGCCACCTCCCGCGGCTACGCCTACGCCATCGCCAACCCGGACGAGAGCGCGGCGATCCTGCAGCAGTACGCGCCGGATTACAGCCTGGAGATGCTGACCATCTCCCAGAACTACCTCGCGCCCAAGTACGCCGAGGACGCGCCGCGCTGGGGTGAGATGAAGGACGAGGTCTGGGACGGCTACACCGACCTGCTGGTGCAGTACGGCGTGCTGGATAGCGCCATCCCGGCCGAGACCTGCTACACCAACGAATTCCTCCCGGAGGCCGGCAAGTGATCCCCAAGCTCGAGGTGCAGGGTCTCTCCTTCTCCTACGGCAGCAGGGAGGTCCTGCGCGATCTCTCCTTTTCCGTGATGCCGCAGGAGTTTGTGAGCATCCTGGGCGCGTCCGGCGGCGGCAAGTCGACCATCCTCAACCTGCTTTCCGGCAGCCTCACGCCGGACGCGGGCGAGATGCGGGTGGACGGCGCGCCGTTCACCGGCGTGAGCGGGCACTTCGCCTACATGCCCCAGAGCGACCTGCTCTTCTCCTGGCAGACGATCCTGGAGAACGTCTGCCTCTACGGCCGCATCCACGGCCGCTACAGGGAAGCGATTGAGGAAGCGAAGCCGCGCTTTGCCGAGTTCGGCCTGGCCGGCTGCGAGAGCCTGTATCCCGCCAGCCTGTCCGGCGGCATGCGCCAGCGCGCGGCCTTCCTGCGCACGTCGCTGTGCAGCGCGGACATCCTGCTGCTGGACGAGCCCTTCGGCGCGCTGGACGTGATCTCCCGCGGGGACATGCAGGAGTGGCTGCTCTCCATGCGCAAGCGTCTCTCCCGCACCGCGCTGCTGGTCACGCACGACGTGGACGAGGCGATCTACCTTTCGAACCGCATCCTGATCCTCGGCGGCAGCCCGGCGCACATCGTGCGCGAATTCACCATCGCCGAGCCGAACCGCACACGCGAATGGCTCTTTGACCAGGGCGCGCTGCGCGGGGAAATCTATCGCTGCATCAAGGGGGAAGGCTGATGATCGTCTACGACGCGCACGCCCACGCGGGCGACGCGCAGGAGCTGGCGCTGCGCCAGCAGCTGGACATCCGCACGATGCTCTCCTGCGGCAGCATAGAACAGGCCGCGCAGGGGCAGGCGCTTGCGGCAGAGTATCCCGTCCTCACGCTGACCGTGGGCGCGCACCCGTGGCACGCCGACGCGGTCAGCCTGAACGACCTGCTCCCCTTCATGGAACGCGCCGCGCTCGTGGGCGAGATCGGGCTGGACAGCGTCTGGTGCGACACGCCGATGGACGCGCAGCGCAGGGCGTTTGCCGCGCAGCTTGACTGGGCCGCCGCGCACGGTAAGGGCGTCGTGCTGCACACCAAGGGCTGCGAGGACGAGATTGCCCGGGCCGTGGAGGGCTTTCCCCATCCGGTGATCGTGCACTGGTACTCGGGCGGCCCGGACGCGCTTGACCGCTTTCTCGCGCAGGGCTGCTATTTCACCATCGGCCCGGACGTGGCGCACAATCCCTGTGTGCAGGCCGTCGCGCGTCAGGCGGCGGACGAGCGCATCCTCTTTGAGACGGACGGCATGAGCGCCGTGCGCTGGGCGCTGGGCGACGTGCCGACAGCGCAGCTGCCGGACGTGCTCGCATCCTCCGTGCGCACCGCGGCGGCGCTGCGCGGACAATCCGCGGAAGATATCGTCAAGAACGCAAACGGGAGCTTCTGCCGGCTGCTCAGCCGGTAAAAGCCCCCGCTTTTTTCTGTGTCATTTCAGCTCATTGCCGGCCAGGCAGCCCACGGACGAGTCGGCCGTCTGCACATAGCAGAAATCGCCGCTCGTGCCGATGACCGTCACCGTCTCGCCGACCATGAGCATTGTCACCGCGTCGTAGGAATTGGACGGCCTGTCGCGCAGCACGACGGACTGTGTGCCGTACGGCGAGGCCACCTGGCGGCTCTCCCGTGCGTCCACGCTGCTGCCGCTCTTCAGGTACTGCGTCATCATGTAGCCCGTCACGGCATTGTGACCGCCGCCGATTTTCACCTGCGACCAGCCGTCGCCCGCGTCGGACAGAATCTCCACCCGCGTGCCGCTGACAAACTTGCCCATCGCCTGCGCATCCCGGCTAGGCGCGCTGCGCAGGTTCAGCCGGCTCCCCGGATCGCTGCCGTTGTCAATGACCGCGCTCTGCGCCAGCGCCAGCGCCGGCAGCAGCGCAAGCATCGCGCAGGCAAGCGCCATGCGCCTGATGTTCTTCCTCATGCTCTCACCCCGTCCCGTCGTCCGCCCCAAAGGGCTCTGGGAAGACCTTTCCATATTCACCCATAAAGACGTTCAAGCGGCCGCATTCCTTCCCGGAAAACGCAGAATAAATCCTCTTTTCTGTCTTCTGTATTCTACCACGGAATGCGCGCAAAGCCAAAGAGAATCTTGACAAATTCTTTACTTTTTTGGCATTATGAGGTCTTGCATGAACAATAATTGAACTTTCGTGGATTTTGACGGGTTTACTGACCGATTGTTTTCGGATATACTATGCTTATTCGTTCAGACTTCGAGGCGCCGCGCCGATGCGTGCGCATGCAGGAGGTACACATGAAGCTCTATCTGACAGGAGAGCCCTGTAACCAGCAGCGCCACTGTTATTTTGTTCAGGGCAATCAAGTATCGTTCATCGTGGACTGCGGCTATCAGCGTTGCTATGCCGGCGACGAGCTGCCCCATCTGACGCCCGAGCAGATCCGTTCAGCGCGGTACCTCTTTCTGACCCACTCGCATGAAAACCAGTCCGGCGCGCTCGAGCACCTGTACAACATGGGCTTTCACGGCCGTGTCGTCACCACGACGGAGACCGCCCGCCAGCTCACCGCGCCGATCGATCAGCCGGTCATCCTCGAGGGCCTGTGCCTGCCCTATGCCAGGGCGGAGCTGCCCGGCGGCATCTCGCTCATCTGGGGCCGCAGCGGCCACTGCTCCGGCAGCGCCTGGTTCTCCATCAGCGAGGGCGGCCGCACCATCTTCTTCTCCGGCGATTACTACACCTCCGCGCGCGTGCACATGGCCGATCCCATCGTGGGCATCAAGGCCGACCTGGCCGTGCTGGACTGCGACTACGGCCATCAGGCGGGCAGCAATGCGCGCGCCGATCACGTCGACGCGCTGATGGGCCTGATCCGCGAGGCGCTGGACGACGGCCGTCCGGTGCTGCTGCCCGTGCCCAAGTACGGCCGCGGCCTGGGCATCCTCACGCACATCACCGAGCGCCTGCCCGACGCCTGCATCTTCGGCGACGAGCACTTCATCAACGAGATCAACCACCTGGACGCGACCGCCATGTGGGTCAAGCCCAGCGCGCTGGACATGCTGGCCGGCGTGCTCGTGCGCCCGTATCCGGACTTCGTGGCGCTGGGCGTGTACTTCCTCAGCGACCCGCAGCTTGACGCGCCCGCCAGCCAGCATCTGGCGGACGAGCTGCTCACATACGGCACGCGCGTGATCTTCACCGGCACCGTCGAGCCGCAGACCTATGCCGCGCTGATGCTGCGCGCCGGCACCGCGCAGAAGGTGCGCTACGGCGTGCACTGCACGCAGGACGACATGCTGCGCATCGCCGCCCAGAATGATTTCGGCAGGATCATCGCCTATCGCTCCGACTATGAGCCGACACAGAGCGTTTACAACGTGTAATGAGCGCTGCGCCGTTTTGCCCGGCACCGACGCTTTGACGTCATGTCCCATCGCTGTACAAAAGCCCATGCTTTGGCCTGCAAAGCATGGGCTTTGTTATGCTCCGGGCTCTTTTCCCGTTTGAGCGCAATCAGTCTCTGCAATCAGCCAGACACTTGATCAGGCACGCAGAGCTGGCAAACAGCAGCGCGAAGAAGAACAGCAGCAGACCCACCAGGATCGCGCCGATCACAGAGGCCGCCGCGACGTCGATCAGCAGCAGAACCAGCGCAAACAGGATGGCGCCCAGCGCGCCGGCCACCAGCGCACGCAGATTGGTGCACAGGCAGGCGCACGCCTCTTTTCTGCCTACCAAAGCCATGGAAAGGATCAGCACGGCCAGGTAGACGACGGCAATGATGAACGCCGCCCAGAGGAACGTTGTGCTCACGGTGAGCACGCCCGTGATTCGCAGAAATGCCGCGATCACACCGATGAGCAGGCTGGCGATCAGCGCGGTCAGGTTGCAGCGGCACCGGCAATTGCAGTTGCAGTCAAGCATTGACATGGATTTCCACCTCCCCATGACAGCCTATGTGCCGGGAGGCGGAGCGGTGCGCGATTCTGACGCACCTTGATACGCCCCTTGTTCAGCGACCATGAAATCCGAAAACCTCAATCGGTATCAGTGCAGCGCCTTCCCCAGCGCATCGACAAGCTCATTGGAAGGCGAATTGTTCTTTCTCTTGTAATCCATTCCCCAGTCAAACATGGCACTCAGAATGGGCTTCAGGCTCTCGCCGGTCTCCGTCAGCGTATATTCGACGCGGGGCGGCACCTCCGCATAGGCCTTGCGGGTCAGAAGACCATTGGCCTCCATGTCCCGAAGATTGGCCGTCAGCACCTTCTGGGAGATGCCGGTCAGGGATTTCTTGAGCTCGCCAAAGCGCTTTGTGCCGGTGAACAGATCGCGCAGGATGAGCACCTTCCAGCGATCGGAAATCAGCGTGAGTGTGATCTCAACCGGACAGATCGGAAGCTCCTTCTTCTCCATACAAACCCCTCCTTGAGTGTCGATACGAAACTTAGTTTCTGAACGCATCTAAGCGTATTATACCGAGCAGCGATTTGTTCGTCAATGGGGTGAAAAAAAGGGTTCCTCATGATTCTCAAAAGCCCTTGATATACAAAATTGTATCCAAAAGGAAACCGTCCAATGGTTACCATCCGGTGACCATACCACAAAAAAGTGCGTGCTTGTAAGGTTTTTTCTGCGGTGGTAATCTGTCATCGCAGGCAGGAAAGACAAGGTGAGCCGCAAGACCTGCGCAAGAAAAGCATTGGAGGTATCCCTATGAATGAAGTCGTGAAGTTCCTTTCCGAAAATCCCGTGCAGTATCTGGCCACGGTTGGCCGTGATGGCAAGGCCAAGTGCCGCCCCTTCATGTTCGCCGGCGAGATGGACGGCAAGCTCTGGTTCTGCACCAACAACCGGAAGGACGTGTACAAGGATCTGCAGGCGAATCCGTATACCGAGGTCTGCGTATCCAGCCCGGACTATGCGTGGATTCGCCTGAATGGCAAGGCGGTGTTTGAAAACAACAGGGCGGTCAAGGAGATGTGCATCGCCAACCCCATCGTGAAGGGGCAGTATCAGACGGCGGACAACCCGATCTTCGAGGTGTTCTATCTGGACGGCGCGAAGGCCGTGATCGCCGATTTCTCCGGCAACCCGCCGAAGAGCTACACGCTGTAACAGCCTCAGCATCCCCTTTCGGGAGTCGTTCAGCTTTCTCTGACGCACGGATCAGGTGCGGCAGGAGCACGACGAAGCGGCATGGTTACCATGAAGTGACCATGCCACTTTTTTGTGCGTACTTCCGCAAACGCACCCTCTGCGGTATAATCCAAATATGAAATCATCGGGAGGCGTTTGCCATGACCACAGCTGAAATTCTCACCGTGCTGCAAAGGGAGATTCACACGACCGTCTTTGCGACGGTGGACGACGACGGTCTGCCGCAGACCTGTGTCATCGACCTGATGCTTGCAGACGATCACGGCCTGTACTTCCTCACGGCAAAGGGAAAGTCCTTCTACCGCCGCTTGATGGCGAAGCCGTTTGTCGCGCTCAGCGGCACGAAGGGTGCGGACACGCTCAGCAGCATCGCCATCTCCGTGCGCGGACGGGTGCGCTGCATCGGCAGGGAACGCCTGGACGAAATCTTTGAGAAGAATCCATACATGGCCAAGATTTATCCCACGCCGGAGAGCCGTGAGGCGCTCGTCGTCTTTCAGCTGTTTCAGGGGGAGGGCGAATACTTCGATCTCTCCCGGCTTCCGCCGTTTCGCCAGCGCTTCAGCCTGGGCGGCGAAGTGCTACAGGAGCACGCCTACCGCATCGCGGCGGAAAGGTGCATCGGCTGCACAAGCTGCCTGAGCGTCTGCCCGACGGGCTGCATCAGCAGCATCACGCCCAGAGCCATCGACGCCAGCCATTGCCTGCACTGCGGCAACTGCCTGAGCGCGTGTCCCACGCACGCCGTCGAAAGAACGTGAGGGAAGGGAGTGCTGACCGTGAACCAGATGCAACGCAGAAAAGCCCTGATTCAGATGCTGCTTTCCGAGCAGCCGGGGCGCTATCGGGGGCTGTCCGTCCCCACGGGAGAGGACATGCAGCGCAGGCTGCTGCGCGCGCTGCTCAACCTCCGGGAGCCAATGCCCGCCGCGCCGGAGCTGCTTCGGACGCAGGACGAATATCTTCGGGGTGAGCTGTCCAAAAGGGTCGTTACGGACGCGGATGTGATTCCGGAGCTCCAGCCGGGCATCTGCCTCTGGCGCGGCGATATCACGACGCTTCGCTGCGACGCGATTGTCAACGCGGCGAACAGCGCGCTGCTGGGGTGCTTCTGCCCCAACCACGGCTGCATCGACAACGCGATTCACACCTGGGCCGGGATGCAGCTCCGGCTGGCGTGCAAAGAAATCATGGATGCGCAGGGGCACGAGGAGATAACGGGCACGGCGAAGCTCACGCCTGCATACAACCTTCCCTGTCGCTGTGTGCTGCACACCGTCGGGCCGATTGTGCATGGTCAGGTGACGCAGGAGGACGAGCGGCTGCTGGCCTCCTGCTATCGCGCCTGCCTCGATCTGGCGGCGGAGCACGCGCTTGGGAGCGTGGCCTTCTGCTGCATCTCCACAGGCGAGTTCCACTTTCCGCATTCGCTGGCGGCACAGATTGCGATCCGCACCGTGCGCAGCCACGAGGCCGTCCGTCAGGGCAGAATCAGGGTGATTTTCAATGTTTTTGGTGAGCAGGATGAAGCAATCTACAAACGACTCCTTTGCGCAGCAGATTGACCGGCTCGGCGCGGCCTTGCAGGACGCAGACGCCGTGCTCATCGGCGCGGGTGCGGGGCTTTCCACTGCGGCGGGGCTGACCTACGCCGGCGAGCGCTTTCAAAAGCACTTTGCCGACTTTGCCGCGAAATACGGCATCCGCGACATGTATTCCGGCGGGTTCTACCCCTTCTCCTCGCCGGAGGAGCATTGGGCGTGGTGGAGCCGGCATATCCTCGTGAACCGCTACGACGTGCCCGCGGGCAAGCCGTATCTCGATCTGCTCCGGCTTGTTCATGACCAGGATTATTTTGTGCTGACCACCAACGTGGATCATCAGTTCCAGCTGGCGGGCTTTGACAAGGCGCGTCTGTTCTACACACAGGGGGATTACGGCCTCTGGCAGTGCTCAAAGCCCTGCCATCCCAAAACCTACGACAACGAGCAGGCCGTGCGGCAGATGGTCAAAAGGCAGCGGGACATGCGGATCCCCTCTGAGCTGGTGCCGCGCTGCCCCGTATGCGGCGCGCCCATGACGATGAACCTGCGCTGCGACGACGCCTTCGTGCAGGATGCGGGCTGGTACGCCGCGCGTCAGCGCTATGAGGTTTTTCTCAAGGCGCATGAGCACGCAAAAATCCTTCTGCTGGAGTTGGGCGTCGGCTTCAATACGCCCGGCATCATCAAGCTGCCCTTCTGGCGGATGACGGCGGAGAACCCGAAGGCCACCTATGCTTGCCTGAACCTGGGCGAGGCGTTCTGCCCCGACGAGATCAGCAGCCAGAGCATCTGCCTGGACTGCGATGTAGGGAGCGTTCTGAGCACCCTGCTTGGCGATGATTTGCAAAGTCCATGCAGGTTAAATCATTCGTGATGTGCCGGCGTACATGAGCACGCTCTTTCTATCCGCGATGAACAGGTTTTCTCCCCTTCTTCCTTTAGGGGCCGGACGCCTCTATGGCAGCGGACAGGCGATTTCACTTGTATAACTTTGTGTTTCCACCCGCATACCGGGTGGTTTTTGTTTTGCTTCGCTCAACTGCCTGAAGGCGCAGCAAAAACGAACTGCTTCAGGGAAAGAAGAAGCAGCTCGTTGGCTTATTTGATTTGAGAGGAAGCTGTAATATGCGTCATGCCGAGCTTCTGCGTTGCGTAGTTCACAGCGACGTCAATAGGCTCCTGATTGTCGGCATATTCGATCTGCGTGTCAGAGGTTGTCGAGTGTCTGAAATGCACACAGAACTGCCCATCATAATCATTGTCGGTGATGGTCTGAGAGCCGTGTACCTCTCCGTACATGGAGGCCGCGTAGGTATACGTCGTTCCGTTTACCGTCGCTGTCACGAGGATGGCTTTGCGCGTATAGCTGATCGAGTTCGCATCCGATACGCCCCAAATGGCGCACATGGTTTTCGTATCCGCCGAGGTCTTCGGCTCAACATCCGCGTGATTGCCGGTAGACTGGATTCGTGCATTGAAGGATTTTCCGGTGGCAACATCCGTGATGGTGATGGTGCTCCCGGTGCTGATGCCGTGACTTAAATAGTAGCTCTTCTCATTGAACCAATGCAGATCCAGGACGGATGAAGCAAAGTCGGGCGTACCGGAGCCATTGCCCCTGGAGGCCTCCTCAAGTGCAGCCATGGTTTTGCTGCCGACAACGCCGTCTGCGGTTAAGCCGTGATCGGCTTGAAACAGCTTGACCGCCGCCTGCGTTTTGTTGCCAAAATGGCCGGTACACTCGGCGGCGTAGTAGCCCAGCTCCTTGAGAAGCTCCTGCATCCAAAGGATGGTCGCGCTGGTATCGCCCAGGCCGAAGGATGAACCGGAGGAATCCGCTGTTCCCGATGAAGAGCCGCCGGAAATGCCCATGGCGTAATCAATGGCAGAGAGCGTTCTGGTGCCGGCGATGCCGTCGGCAGTCAGGCCCTTGGCTTTTTGGAAAGCCAGAACAGCCGCCTTGGTCAGCGTTCCGTAATGCCCGGTGACGTCGCCATCATAATATCCCAGAGCAGACAGGTTTTCCTGCAGCGCAGACACGGCGCTGCCGGTGGAGCCGAGCTGCAGCGAGGAGCTGGAGAGCGTGCTTGTACCCGAGTACAGCTCCGAAAGCTTCGCCATCGTTTGGGTTCCGGGAATCCCATCGACGGTCAGACCGTATTTGCTCTGGAAAGAGCGTATGGCCGTTTCTGTCTTTGTGCCGATGTTGCCGGTGATGTCCCCATAGTAATAGCCAAGCGCTTTGAGCATGGTTTGCGCGCTTCTGACGGTTTCAACGCTCAGATTCACACCGGAAGAGGTGGATGTGCCGCTCTGCAGATACACGCTTGTGAGCTTGCTGATGGTTTGTGTGCCCGGAATCCCATCGACAGTCAAACCGTATTTCTTTTGAAATGTCCGGATGGCGGCATCGGTTTTTGCACCGATCGAGCCGGTGATATCGCCGGTATACAGTCCGATGGCCTTGAGCATGGTTTGAACTTCCTTCACGGTATCCGCGCCGACCCAGGAGGCCGGGGACGCCGATGAGCCGGAATACACCGTCTGTATCTTTTCAAGCGTGTCCCGCCCGGCAATGCCGTCCGCCGTCAGCCCATACTTACTTTGAAACGCCTTGATGGCCGCGACCGTTTTCTCCCCGGCATGTCCTGTGATGTCGCCGGAATAGTAGCCCAACGCTTTCAGCGTCGTCTGCAAATCCGACACTTCGCTGCCGGCCGATCCCAGCTTGATGGTTGTTTCGGCCAGAACGCCGATGGTCTGCATGGACAGGATTGCAGCCAGAAGGAGGAGCGCTCCTGTCCTCTTTATAAGACTTCCTGACCTTTGAGCGAGTTTTGTATTCTTCTTCATCTTCCTTCATGAACCTCTTTCCTTTGAATCTGCCGAAAGGCTGATGTGTCGTAAACATCTGAATACACAGCCCAGCAACATGCGAGTGATTTGTTTCCTTCTCTGATAAACCCGGAAATCGCGATTGCAAGAAGGAAGGAAAACGCGATCCACGCTGCGAGCTTCATGTACTGGCCTTCTTTCGTAAGGGATGGTCATCGGATCCATTTCATGCGGACGCCAAGCTCGTTCTGCGCAATTCCTCTGAGCATACACAGGCGCATCCGGCCAGACGTATAGCCTGATGGACTGAATACATCATAACGCACAAGCCTGAAAGAAATCTGAAAAACGGCTTTCAGGTTTCTTTCAGGCTCATGATTTACAATTTTGCCAGGGAATGCTATCATGTGAAGGAACACCGGGCAGGAGGATAGGATGAAGATTCTGATTGTTGAGGATGAGCGCAGGCTGGCCAGGGCGCTCAGGCAGATTCTTGAGGAAGCCGGCTACGAGGCGGAGACCGTGTACGCCGGAGACGAGGGGCTGCATTATGCCGGCACAAACGCGTACGACCTGATCGTGCTGGATGTGATGCTGCCGGGCATGGACGGCTTTTCTGTGGTCAGGGCGCTGCGTCAGCAGATGATCCGCGTGCCTGTGCTGATGCTGACAGCGAAATCCTCCGTCGCGGACAAGGTGAACGGCCTTGACGCGGGCGCGGACGACTATCTGACCAAGCCCTTTGACCCGGAAGAGCTGCTCGCCCGGATCAGGTGCCTGCTGCGGCGGAGCGACAACGCCGTTCTGGACGAGATCACCGCCTTCGATCTGCGGCTGACGCTTGCCACCCATCACCTGCTGTGCGGCGAGCGCAGCATTCAGCTGAGCAGTCGCGAGTTCCAGATCATGCGCCTGATGATGAACAACACCGGCCGCTATCTGTCCAAGGATGAGCTGCTGCTTCGCGCGTGGGATATGGCGACGGAGGCCGGGGACAACTGCGTGGAAGCGTACATCTCCTTCCTGCGCAAGAAGCTGGTCTACCTGAAAAGCCGAACGGTGATCGCCACGCTCCGCAAGGTAGGCTACCGATTGGAGGAAAGGCCATGATGCTGGGGAAGCTCCGGCGGCGCATGGTCTGTGTGCTGATGGCCGTGTTCCTCGTCCTGATTGTCGCTGTCATGATGTGCATGGTTGCCATCAGCGTCCAGCAGATGGTCACGCAGCAGCAGGAGCTCCTCCGGCGTGTCGCCCAGCAGTCCATGATTCGCCGTCAGGATACTGATGATTCAGCGGAATACACGGATGGCATATCGTTCTTTTCGGTTCGCTTTGACCCGTCCGGCAGCGTGACATCCGTATACCGGTATGCCTTTGACATCAGCGAAAGGGCAGCCACCCGCGCTGCAGAGAAGGCCCTGCGAAGAAGAGGGACAAGCGGCGTGCTGAGCGACCAGCAGCTTCGATACCTGATCCGCACAGATAAGAAAAACTGCACCCGCGTCACGTTCATCAGCACGGCGCAGGACGAAGCGCAGCAGCGGCGCCAGTTCTTCGCTGCCCTGGTACTGATTCCTCTGCTGATGGTTCTGCTGCTCGTGTTTGTCGCGATCCCCTTGTCCAGGTGGCTGACCAAACCCGTCCAGAACGCATGGGATGCGCAGCGGGTTTTCATCGCGGATGCCAGTCATGAACTGAAAACGCCCCTGACGGTCATTCTGGCGAATCTGTCCATCATGCTGAAGCATAAGCAGCGGACGATTGAAAGCTGTGAGGGATGGATTGAAAGCACACAGGAGGAAGCGCAGCAGATGCGCAGACTGGTTGAGGAAATGCTGATGCTGGCCAGAGCGGAGGACGAGCAGTCCGCCGCCAGCTTTGCCGAAGTCAGCATTTCTGATCTTCTGGAGCATACGCTCATGATCATCGAACCTGTCGCCTTTGACAAGGGCGTGACCCTTGAAACCGGCATTGAAGAAAACGTAATGGCGGTTTGCAGTGAAACGCATATTCGCCAGCTGATGATGATCCTGCTGGACAACGCGATCAAATACGCCGGCGACGAGAAGAAGGTTACGGTTTCCCTCGCGAAAAAGCAGGATCGGTGTGAGCTGCGTGTACACAATACCGGCGCGCCCATTCCCACGGCGGCGCTGCCCCATATTTTTGACCGCTTCTATCGCGCGGATGCCAGCCGTTCCAGCAGCGGCTTTGGGCTTGGCCTCGCGATCGCCCGGCAGATTGCGCAGATGCACAGGGGAGAAATTCGCGTGACCAGCAACGCAAACGAGGGAACAGCGTTTACTGTTCGGATTCCGCTGAAGCAGCATCGCATGGCTTCCCGACAGTGCAGAAGGCCATGATTTGCGCATGGATGTTTGGGCAGGCAGTGTGCTGTCCTGTTTGTTCATCAGCATCAGGCGCACATCCCGCTATCATCATGGAATCGCAGCCATCTGCGAACACCCGGGAATTGCCACGCTGACTGTGGAAAGCCTTGTGAACGGTATCATGGAAATCTATGGCAGATCATCTCCGCCGCCCCATCAAGCTATTGGGCGTTGGCGCGCTTGTCGCGCACTTTAACAAAAGAAAGCAGGAAATCAGGGGCTGATAAGCCCTTGGTTTTTGCTTTTAGGGCGAAAAAATATTTAAAACAGATAACAAAAAAGTCTGAAAACCAGTGTTTTCAGACAAATTGTGGTGGAGCATACCGGATTCGAACCGGTGACCTCTACAATGCGAATGTAGCGCGCTACCGAACTATCTCTATATCATCCCCGAATACAAGACTGTGGGGACTGAGATGTGCAAATTGCAATTTGTCGACCTGTTTTCTTTTTTTTATAATAGCATAATATATTCGACAAAAATAGCCTCTGCATGCCAGAGCATGATGTTATCGTTCTTTTTTCACTACAGGAATCCATATCTCGCTATACGCATGTCCTTGTCTATCAGGATTCATTTTTGTAAATGAAAACGAAAGGGATTCTGCCAGCTCATAATCCGCTGTCATAAACCATTCTGCATAAATTCTTGCCATTGTATTTTGAAGTGTGGACGGAAACTCTCCTTCATTTGGAAATACCGCCCATGTTCCTGCTTTCATTGGCAAAGTTTCTAAGCCTGCACCGATTTCTTTTTCTGTTGTCAAAACACCAATCAAATGTGTCAGATAACCTTCTTCTTTCTTAAACTCTGTGTCTGAATTATAGGAAACATTGACAACTTCAAACGGTTCCATATTTTGCAGACGATGCATTTCTTCTCTTTGTTCCTGCGTGATGCTGTTTGCAAGATCCACAATTGCGTTATTAACTCCTTCAAACTGCATCGGTACTCGTTTACTTACACCGACAAAATTAAATGCCGGTTTTTCAATAATTCTGCATTCCATGCTGTTTCCTCCACTTACTTTTATTATGAAATTAAATTTGGGAAACACTTTATGTTCCCCCCTCCTTGAAATCTCGGAGGGTAAGAAACCACACCAGTTTTTAAATGCTCGTGTAAACCCATCCATCGATTGATAGCCATACTTAAAAGCAATATCCGTCACTTTTTTGCCATGAAGCAAATCATAGTTTGCCTCAGACAATCTTCGGTTTTTAACATATTCATTGATAGACATACCTGTTAGAAAGAAAAAAACATTTTTAAAATGTAGTTCCGAAACGCTGACTCTTTTCATTGCTTCGTCAATCACTTTTTCATCCAATAAATGTTCTTCAATATAATTGATGGTGTCGTTTAATTGCTTAAGCATTTCCTTACCTCCTTGCCACAAATTATAGTAGCTTTAGGAAACCTTTGCTCGACTTTATCATTATAAAAAAATCGAATTATATTTTTACACATCTGCAAATTCAAGTTTGTCGAGTACATAATAGCACGAATAAAACTAAGCATCAATCATATAAAGAAAAAAGCAGAGAAATCTTCCGAATCCTCTGCTTCTGGCAAACTATACCCCCAGCAATGCGAATGCGCCGCTACCATCTGTGCTAATACCCCAAGTGAATTTATTCATTTTCCTTTTCCAATTATCTCTTTGTGCAAATTATCTGATTATAGCGCTATAATCAGTGCATAATGCAAAAGACCTTCTCTATCGAGAAGGTCTTTGTGGTGGAGCATACCGGATTCGAACCGGTGACCTCTACAATGCGAATGTAGCGCGCTACCAACTGTGCTAATGCCCCGTATGCGGCTGTGCTTATTCAAGCGAAAGATATTATACCACATTCCGGGGAAAAAGCAAGAGGCGAATTGCAAATCATGCCGAAAAGATTGCCGGTCATTCCCACGCCTTGTCAAGCGTCACGCCTCTGAAGTAGTGTGTCACGATCTCCTCGGCGGTTTTGCCCGCCTTGGCCATCGCGTACGCACCCCACTGGCTCATGCCTACGCCGTGACCGTAGCCGCGGCCCTTCATCTTCACCTGGCCGTCCTCCACGCGCAGGCTTTCCAGCAGGCAGGAGCGCATCTTCGTGGAGCCCAGCGTAATCCGAAGCGCGGGCGCGGAGACCTCGCGGCCGGAGACGATCAGCGTCGCCGCGCGCCCGCTCTCGCCGCGCTGGCCGATGGAGATACCCGTCACCCCGGTGATCGGCGCGCCCATGTCCTTCATCGCCGCGATGATCTCCGCTTCCGTGAATGCCGCCTCCCAGTGCGCGGCTTCCGGCGGGGCCTCGTCGTTCTCCATGCCCTTGACGCACTGCGTGTAGCCCGGCTCGTCCTTCTCGTAATCCAGGCCCTCCTTGGCGCGCGCCGTCAGCCCGCCGGAGTGCGCGTGGAACCAGGCGTAGGGCAGCTCGCCGCCGGCGTTGAGCACCATGCCGCGCGTCTCGGAGACCGCCTGGCGGATGCGCTCGTTCACACCCGCCGCATCATAGGCCTGTGCCTCCTCGATATCCGTGGAGATGTCCGCGCCCTCGTAGCGCGATTTCTTCTCCGTCACGAACTGCAGGACGAACGTCCGCGCGAGGATCGCCTGCGCCTTGAGCGCCTCCAGCGGCCAGTCGCCCGCCATCTCGCCCGCGAGCACCGCCGGCAGGTATTCCTCCACGGAAAGCTCCTCGAGCTTCTCGTTTTTTACGTCGTAGACCTTGAGCACCGGCACGCCCTCGCCGTTTCGCTCAAGCCGTGCAGGCACCAGATCGGCAGCCGCCCTGCCCGGCGACGCGCTCGCCCTGGCCTGCGCCGCCGTCGTGTTCTGCGGCTGGGGCAGCGCGGGGTTATCCTTCCCGCCGCTTCGCGCCGCGCAGCCGGGCAGTGTCAGCGCGATGCACAGGATGAGCGCAAAAAGCCCGGTCCTTTTCATGCACACACCATCTCCTTCTACCGGGAGAGTATGTCCAAAGGCCGGGCAAATATGCAAATTGATATTGTTCTTAAGGGAGCGAATGTTGATGAAGCATTGAAGCGAGTAAACAATGATTTGCAGCTTAGGGGAACGCGCTCCGCTGGGGCCAGAAGGGTCGGGGAGGGTTTCGATGCCCTCCCCAGACCCTCCTGGACCTCCCATTCCCCTCCCCAGACGACCAGGGTTGCGACCCTGGACCCAGGAGATTTGCAAAGTTGCTCATACAGCCCCAGGTCCAGGACCACAGTCCTGGTCGTTTCAAGGGGATATGGGAGTCCAGAGGGATGTAGGGGGGAAATCGAAATCCCCCCTCATCCCTCTGGGCCCAGCGCAGCGCGCTTCCCCTGAAGATGGCAATCTTCAAAGCTTCTTGGTTAGCATAAGCTCCCTTAGGCGCAGAATCATATCAGCCGTCGCACCACAGGAAGTTCATGAACATCGGCACCTGCTTTTCCCAGTCCGCCTCGCAGTGCCGTCCGCCAGGCTGACCGTAGATGCGCGTGGTCACGCCCTTTTCCGCCATGCGCGCGGCCAGCTCGCCGTTGCGCGCAGCCATGGTGTCGTTGGTGTCATGGCGCGGATACATCTTGGAGCCGCCGCCCTCCTCCGTGCCCCAGGAGAGGTACACGCGGGTATCGGGCGACATCGGCGAATTCGCGATGTCCCTGCGGAAATCCTCCATGCACGGGCCGGTGGTGCTCGACAGGCACGCCGCCTTGGAGAACCAGGTGTTGTAGCGGATGACCGCGTACAGGCTCATCAGGCCGCCCATGCTGGAGCCGCCGATGGCCGTGCACTCGCGAAACGGGATCGTGCGGTATTCCCGGTCGATCATGGGCTTGAGCTCATCCAGCATCCAGCGGATCGTCACGTCGCCCGTGCCCTTGATCTCGCCGAGGAAGCCCTTGGTGAAGTGATACGGGCAGTATTCCACCAGGCGGTTGGTCATCGAGCAGGTCACGCCCACGACGATCAGCTTCTTGCTCCAATGGTCAAGAAATTCCCTGAGGCCCCAGCTCTTGCCGTAGGTCGCGTCCGCGTTAGAAAACAGGTTGTGCCCGTCAAAGAAGTACATCACCGGATAGCGCTCGCCGCTCATCCCGTAATCGTCCGGCAGGGAAATATGCAGCGTCCGCATCTCGTTTGCAGGCGTAAAGAGGATCTCTCGCTTCTCAATCATCTCATCGTACTCCGTTTCTCCGGGACAGCCCCCGGAAGATTCTCCCTATCTTATCACAGCGCGGCGGATTTGGCAAACCCCAAACCGCCCCGCCCGGCGCCGCCGCTTTATCGTCTCCAGTAGTCCTTATCGAGATTCCGGTACGCCAGCGCCTCCAGCAGATGTGCTTTCCCGATCCGCTCCTCGCCCGCCAGGTCCGCGATCGTACGCGCCACCTTCTGGATGCGGCTCACCGCGCGCATGGAGAGATGGTACTTTTCGCAGGCCCGCTCCAGCAGCAGCCGGCAATCGTCGCCCAGCGCGCAGACCTCGCTGACCTGCCGCGCGGACAGCTCTGCGTTGCAGGTCACATGCGTTTTGTCATAGCGTTCCTGCTGGCGGGCTCTTGCCGCCTGTACGCGCGCGCGGATGGCGGCGGACGGCTCCTCCTTCGCGCCTGCCGTGATCTCGCTGACGGGCAGCGCGGAGACCTCCAGCTGCATGTCGATGCGATCGAGCAGCGGCCCGGAGATGCGCGAGAGATACCGCTCGATCTCGTGCGGCTTGCAGCGGCACTCCTGCGTCTTGGAGCCGTAATGGCCGCAGGGGCACGGGTTCATCGCGGCGATGAGCATCGCCCGGGCGGGGTACTTCGCCTGCGCGCTCACGCGCACGACGCTGACGAAGCCGTCCTCCAGCGGCTGGCGCATCGCCTCCAGCGCCGCGCGCTGATACTCCGGCAGCTCGTCCAGGAACAGCACGCCGCCGTGCGCCAGACTGATTTCGCCCGGCCTCGCCTTGGTGCCGCCGCCCACCAGCGCGACCGAGCTGACCGTGTGATGCGGCGCGCGGAACGGGCGCTCGAGCATCAGGCCCTCGCCCGCGCGCAGCGTGCCCGCCGCGCTGTGGATGCGCGTCACCTCCAGCGCCTCCTCGAGCGTCATGTCCGGCAGAATGCCCGGCAGGCAGCGCGCCATCATCGTCTTGCCGCTGCCCGGCGGGCCGATCATCAGCACGTTGTGGCCGCCCGCCGCAGCGATCTCCAGCGCGCGCTTGGCGCTCTTCTGGCCGCGCACGTCGGCAAAGTCGTTCGCCGTATGGTGTGCGCGCATCATCTGCGCATAGGGCACGGTCTTTTCCGGCTCGATGGGCCGCGTGCCGCGCAGGCAGTCGATCGCCTCCTGCAGATGCACAACCGGCAGAATCTGCACGCCCTCCACGCAGGCGGCCTCCTTCGCGTTGTCCGCGGGCAGCAGCAGCCGGCGGATGCCGCAGCCCCGCGCCGCGATCGCCATGGAGAGCGCGCCGCGCACGCCGACCACGCCGCCCGTCAGCGAGAGCTCGCCCACCGCGGCGGTGCCCTCCAGCGCCTTGGCGTCGAGCACGCCGCTGGATGCCAGAATCGCCAGCGCGATGGGCAGATCGTAGGCCGGGCCTTCCTTCTTGATGTCCGCCGGGGCGAGGTTGACCGTCAGGCGGGCCACTGGAAACGCCAGGCCGCAGGAGGCCATCGCCGCGCGCACGCGCTCGCGGCTCTCCTTCACGGCGGCGTCCGGCAGGCCGACGATCTCAAACATCGGCAGCCCGTCCGCGCTGAACGCCTCGACCGTCACACGGTAGCCCTCGATGCCCGCAAGGCCCATGCTCTGTACGCTGGCAAGCATATGCTCTCCCCTTCTTTCGTGTTCCCCTTTGGTCACTGCCACGGGACATAGAACCGTTCAAGGCTCGCGATTTCTCCCTCCGCATTGAACGTCGCCCACACATTATCGCATCCGAATCCCGGATACCCGCGCGCCTCTTCCTCTTCTTTGATGCGCAGGAACTCCTCCATGCTGTGCGTTGTGGGGCTTTCCAGCATGTCGCCGTATTCGGGATCGATGCCGTCCAGAAACTGTGCGTCCTTCGCGACGGCAAAGGGCGCGCTGCCCGCCGTCCGCCAGATGGGATGGCTGTACCGCCCCGCCTCATAGTCGCCATTCTCGCTCTTCTCCAGCCAGACGGAGCCTTCATACAGGCCGCCGTCGTCGCCGAGAAGGAGCCCATGCATTGTCGGCTCGATTTCCCGAACCACAAGCAGCTCGCCGTTAAGCTCCAGCGCATCGCCGGGCCGCAGGCCTTCCACGGCCTCCGCCGCAAAGCGAAGCCTTTCAAGGACGGTCAGCTCCAGCGTGTGATCCTCCTGATGATATGCCCCGACACGCACCATGACCGTTTTGCCGGCAAGCGCGTCCATGCTCAAGCCGATCGGCTCCGGCTGGATGACCCCGGGCTCCTCCGTGAGGTCCTGCGCCTGAGACGCAGCGGCGCACAGACAGAGCATCGCCGTCATCAGCACGAGCATCGCCATTTTTGGGATTCGTTTCATCGTTTTCATCCTCCCATCTGTCATACAGGACGATGCCGGGCCATGGATTGTTCCCATGATCCGGCAAATCTTCGTCGCCGCAGCCGTCCGACTACAGCAGCCCATACACCCGGTACAGCTCCAGCATCGCCTGAAGCTGCAGCTTCTCGCCCATCAGCTGCCGGAACGTGACCGACTTTTCCCTGCCCTGCGCGCGGAGCGCCTGCATTCTGGCCTCCGTCGCCGCCAGGCGCGCCTGTAAATCCGCCAGCATCCGCTCAAACGCCTCAAGCCTGTCCATCTTCGCTTTTCTCCTTGTGATAGTGCGCGTAGATCACCTTCGCCTGCGCGGGGCCGATGCCCTCGACCTCGCACAGCGCCTCCACGCTCGCCTCCGCGATCCGCTTCACGGACTTGAAGTGCGTCAGCAGCGCGCGCCGGCGCGTCTGACCAATGCCCGGAATGTCCTCCAGAGACGAGTGGATGCTCGCCTTCTGCCGCAGGCCCCGGTGATGCGTAATGCCGAAGCGGTGCGCCTCGTCGCGGATGCGCTGGATGAGGTGCAGCGCCGGGCTCTTGCGGTCAAGCAGGATGCTCTCCTCCTGATCCGGCAGGAAGATCTCCTCCAGCCGCTTGGCCAGACCGAACATCGGGATATTGTAGCCGACCCTGTGCATCGCCTCGCGCGCAAAGCGCAGCTGCTGCGGGCCGCCGTCGATGAGGATCAGATCCGGCAGATCCGCAAAGCCGGACAGCGGCGGCGCGCCTTCGGGCAGCGTGCCGTCCGGGTTCAGCCTTCCCTGACGGATCAGCGTCTCGCGCTCCTGCCTGGCGCGCTGAAGGCGCCGCGTGAGCACCTCGTTCATGGAGGCGAAGTCGTTCGCGCCCTCAACGGTCTTGATGTTAAAGATGCGGTATTCCTTTCTCGCCGCCGTGCCGTCGATGGCCACCACCATGCTCGCCACGGACTGCTCGCCCTGCGTGTTGGAGATGTCGTAGCCCTCGATGCGCCTCGGCACTGTCTGCATGCCCACGGCCTGCGCCAGCGCCGCGCAGGCGCCGGTGGTGCGCTCCTTCTGACGTTCCAGATGCGCGTTGCGCTTTTCCAGCGCGTCGCTGGCGTTTTTGCGCGCCAGCTCGATGAGCTTGTGCTTGGTGCCGCGCTGCGGCTCGTGCAGCGTGACCCTCGCGCCCTTGCGCTGCGTGAGCACATCCGCGATGTCCTCTGCCTGCTCGGGCAGCTCCATGCACAGCAGCTCGCTGGCGGGCTGGCGGCCGTCGTCGTAAAACTGCAGGATGAACTGCGAGAGGATCTGCGCGCTGCTCTGGTCGCCCGCGCCCTCCAGCGCGTAGCTTTCCGCGCCGATCATGCGGCCGCCGCGCACAAACACGACCTCCACCATCGCGTCGATATCGTCCGTGCAGCAGGCGAGGATGTCCTGATCGCCGCCGCGCACGTTGATCGCCTTCTGCCGCTCCATCAGGCTCTGCGCGTCGCGCATCCTGTCGCGGATCTGCGCGGCCTGCTCAAAGCGCATCGCCCTGGCTGCCTCCGTCATCTGTGCCTCCAGGCGCTCCATGACCGCGTCGGACTTCCCGCTCAGGAAGTCGATGACCTCCTGCACCACCTCGCCGTACGCCTGCGGCGTGGTCAGGCCCGCGCACGGGGCCAGGCACTCGCCCAGCTGATGGTGCAGACAGGGCCGCCTGTTCATGCCGGGCCTGATCGCCATCGTGCAGGTGCGCAGCGGGAACAGGCCGCGCAGCACGTCCATCACCTCGCGCACGCTCGTCGCGCCCATGTACGGGCCGAAGTAGCGCGCCTTGTCCTTCTCCACCCGGCGCACCAGCTCGACGCGGGGATAGTTCTGCGTCACGTCGATGCGCAGATACGGGTAGTGCTTGTCGTCCTTGAGCAGGATGTTGTACTGCGGCCTGTGCAGCTTGATGAGGTTGCATTCCAGGATCAGCGCCTCGAGGTTCGTATCGCACAGCACGATGTCAAAGTCGTCAATCCGCGACACCATCGCGCGGACCTTGACCGTGTGATCGCGGTTCTTGTGAAAGTACTGGCTGACGCGGTTTTTGAGGTTCACCGCCTTGCCGACATAGATGATCCTGCCCTCGCTCTTCATCAGGTAGCAGCCCGGGCAGGTGGGCAGCCGCTCGATCTTCAGTTTCAGCAGGTCGTTCATCTGGCTCCTCCGTTACAAAAAAGCGGGCCGTGCCCGCTCCCACTTCCGAACCGCTTTGTAAAACCAAGCCGCTCTGTGCTCGCTGCACGCTGCTTCACGCAATTTCCTATATGGCAAAAACAGCGGGACGGAACTCCTTCCGCCCCGCCAGTCTTCGGTCAGCGCTTATTCTTCGTCCTCATCGTCCTCGTCGTCCTCCTCGCTGAAGCGGGTGCGCACGACGGAGATGAGCTTCTCCATCAGTTCCTCATCCGGCGGAACGAACTCCTCCATTTCCTCGCCGTTCTCGTCGGTAAAGCTGTTGATCTTCATGATATAGACCGCGTCGTCCTCGGCCGTTTCGCCGTCCTCCTTCGCGTCGCACAGCGCGGCAAACTCCTCGCCGTTGTAGAAGAAATAGTCCATCACCTCAAGCAGCAGCGTGTTGCCCTCGTCGTCGACGAACTCCACGACGTCGCGCTCCTCCATCTGTTCCGGGGTCATACGATTGCCTCCTGTCCGCACGATGTTTCATGCCGTTTCATTATACCCGCTTGCGGGGGAAAAAGCAAGCGTACGCGTCGAATTGCCGCATCAGCCCAGCGCGATGTCCAGCGCCATCATCACCAGATACCCGACAGAAGCCGCCAGCGCGCCGTCGCGCCGCGCCGCTGCGTGCGGCAGCATCTCCGCGAACACCACCCACATCATCGCGCCCGCGGCAAACGTCATCAGCCATGGCATCGCGGGTGCGACCAGCCCGGCCGCCAGCGCTGCCGCCCCGCCAAAGAGCGGCTCCACCGCGCCGGAGAGCACGCCGTAAACAAAGCTTTTGCACCTGCTCATGCCGCCCTGGCGCAGCGGCAGGCTGATGGCCGCGCCCTCCGGGAAGTTCTGAATGCCGATGCCCAGCGCCAGGGCGCACGCGCCCGCCAGGCCTGCCAGGCCGTCCGCCGCGGCGACGGCAAACGCCAGGCCGACCGCCATGCCCTCGGGGATGTTGTGCAGCGTCACCGCGGAAAACAGCAGCGTCAGCCGCCTGCCCTGCTCATCCTGAAGATATGCATGGTGCATCCGGGCCAGCCGTGCATCCAGCGCCGCCATCAGCCCCGCGCCCGCGGCAAAGCCAAACGCCGCCACCAGCCACGCCGGTCCGCCCGACGCCTGCTCCATTGCAGGCAGAATCAGGCTGAACACCGAGGCCGCGCTCATCACCCCGGCGGCAAAGCCCAGGCACAGGCGGTTCATCCGCCCGCCGATGCACGTGGAAAAGAAGAAAACCAGCGCCGCGCCCAGCACGGTCATCGCAAATGTAAAGCCCGTGCCGCACACCGCCCAATATAAAGCCCTCATCGTACCACCTCGCATTACCCTATGCGAGGCGGCACGGTGAGGTTCAGTTTATTCGTCTTTGGGCGCGCCAGTGCAGCGGCCGCCGCAGCCCGGGCAGGTTCCGCCCGAGGGGCAGCCAACGCACTTCACGCCGCGCTTCTTCGCCCGGACGAGATACGCCGCCGCACCGCCGACGATCAGCGCGAGCACGAGGATGAGCATCAGATTGACCATACCCTTCTCCTTCCCTTATTTCTGGCCGCCGAGCGCATACGCGCCGGCAAGGTTTTTATCTGTCCTGCGAATCAGGCAGACGATGACCGCTGCGATCGCGAGCACCGCGATCAGGCCCGGCACAAAGCCCGCGCCCACGCTGCCGGTGGTGATCAGGGTGCCGATCTGATACACCCCATACGCCACGGTGAAGCCGGTCGCAAACTGCAGGCCCACGCCGCCCCAGAACCACTTGCGGTCGCCCATCTCGGAATTCATCGCGCCCAGCGCGGCGAAGCACGGCGGGGTGAAGAGGTTGAACATCAGGTACGCGAGCGCGGCCACCCTGGTGATGGCGAACACGGTCGCAACCTCCGCGCCCGCGCCCTCCATCAGTGCCAGCTCCTCGGTGTCGATCAGGTTTTCAAGGCCGACAAAGCAGACGGCCAGCGTGCCCACGACGTTCTCCTTGGCGATGAACCCGGTGATCGCCGCCGCGGCCATCTGCCAGGAGGCCACGCCGATGACCGGCACCAGCAGATAGGCAAACGGCCGGGCGACGGAGGCCAGGATGGACGTATCCGCCAGCTCCGCGACCTGGAAGCTCCAGGTGAAGGTCTGCATGATCTGCACGACCGTATTGCACACGAGGATGACGGTGCCGGCCTTCACGATGTAGGCCCAGCCGCGGGCGCACATGGAGATGAACGCGCGCTTGACGCTCGGCGCCTTGTACTCGGGCAGCTCCATGATGAAGAACGATCTGCGGTTTTTGTAGCCCGAAATCCGGCCCACCAGCAGCGCGCCGAAGAAGATCAGCGCGATGCCCACGAAATACATCAGCGTGCCGACCCAGGACGCGTCGCCGAAGAACGCGCCGGCAAACAGCGCGATGACCGGCAGCTTCGCGCCGCAGGGCATGAACGGGGTCAGCATCGCGGTGGCGCGGCGCTCGCGCTCGCTGCGGATGGTGCGGCAGGCCATCACGCCCGGAATGGCGCAGCCGGTGCCGATGATGAACGGGATGACGGACTTGCCGGAGAGGCCGACCTTCTTGAAGATCGGATCGAGCACCACGCAGACGCGGGCCATGTAGCCGCAGTCCTCCAGCAGCGCGATCAGGAAGTACATGACCATGACCAGCGGCAAGAAGCCGACGACCGCGCCGACGCCGCCGATGATGCCGTCGACCAGCAGCGCCTGCAGCAGCGGATGGGCGTTTTCCACCAGGCTGCCCACCCAGGCCTGAAAGGTCTCGATGCCCGCCACCAGCGCGTCGGCCAGCCACGGGCCCAGGGTGGACTGGGAGAGATCGAACACCAGGAACATGACGGCCGCGAAGATCAGCACGCCCGCGACCGGATTGGTCAGCACCGCGTCGATCTTGTCCTGCGCGTTCCTGTCCCGGGTGAGCACCTTGCGGGTCTCGACCTGCGCGACGATCCGATTGACGAACTCAAAGCGCTTTTTATCCGCTTCGACCACTTCCTCCTTGTTCGTCAGATCGACATGGCCCTCGTCATAAGGGGCCTTCTGCCCCTTGCCCTTGAGCCCGGCGGCGGTCTTCACAACCTCGGCAAGGCCCGTGTGGCTGCCGGCGGTGGAAACGGTCTCCACGACCGGACAGCCCAGCGCGGCGGAAAGCGCGGCGGTATCGATGCGGGTTTCCTTCTTCCGGTTGATGTCGCTCTTGTTGAGCGCCACGACGACCGGGATGCCCAGCTCCAGCAGCTGCGTGGTGAAGAACAGGCTGCGGCTCAGGTTGGTCGCGTCCACGATGTTGACGATCACGTCCGGGTGCTCGCTGCGGACATAGGCGCTGGTGATGCTCTCCTCGGATGTGAACGGGGACATGGAGTACGCGCCCGGCAGGTCGACTGCAATCAGCGTCTCCGCGGCGTCCGCATAGCTGCGCCTGATGGCGCTCTCCTTCTTTTCAACGGTCACGCCCGCCCAGTTGCCCACGCGCTCGTTGCGTCCGGTCAGCGCGTTGTACATGGTCGTCTTGCCGCTGTTGGGATTGCCCGCAAAAGCAATTCTCATCCTTGTGTTCCTCCTGTTCTGTCTCCCTGGTGAAAAGGTTGTATATGATCGTTAGTTTAACCTAACGTCATGGCGGAAAAGATGCCGGCGCTGCGGGCGCTCCCCGCATGCCGGCGCAGGGTCGTCAGATTTCAATCGCCGAAGCCAGATGCGTATCGATGGTGTACCGGCTGTCCTTGATGGAGACGACGCAGCCGCCCCTGAGGCGGGAAACCACCGTGATCGGCTCGCCGGCGTAGCAGCCCAGCGAAAACAGGAACGCGTTCATCTCCTCGTCGTCGGTATCGATGCGTTTGATGATGTAATCGCTGCCTTCCATCGCACTGTTCAGATTCATCGCGCTTCCTCCATGGCCTTCAAATTGTTATCTCTTGCTAACAACAGGCATTCTACCACCAAATGTTATCCCTGTCAAACACTTTTTTGAAAAAACCGATCAGAATCTCTGTCGGAAAAAGCCGCCAAATTTTTCCCCCGGCTGTTGTTTGGCCGTGAAGATTATGGTAAACTAACAGATAAGCATCGTCCGCGCGCCTGCGCGGCAGCAGACAGGAGGCGATCCCATGGCCGTATCCGAAGCCATTGAAAACTATCTGGAAACCATCTACATCCTCTCGCAGCAGCAAAACGAGGTGCATGCGATCGACATCTGCTCGTACCTGTCCTATTCCCGGCCGACGGTCTCCATCGTCCTGCGCCAGATGCGCGAGCACGGTCTGGTCACTGTCAACGCAGAAAACCACATCTATCTGACCGAGGAGGGCCAGAGGATTGCCAGCCGCGTGTTTGAGCGCCACGAGGTGCTCACCCGGATGCTGACGCAGCTGGGCGTGAGCCACGAAACCGCGCTGCACGACGCCTGCAAGATCGAGCACGACCTGAGCGATGAGACGTTTGAGGCGATCAAGCGGCACATGGCGCAGCACGACGCGCAGATGTAAGCCGCATCAGGCATCAACGGTCAAAGAAAGAAACGGACGCGAGAAAACCGCGTCCGCTTTTTCATGTAAAGTTCGTTCCTCATCGGTCATAGAGCCGCACCGCTTCCTCCGTGGAGCCGTCCTGTGCCGAGGTATGCAGCAGGATTTCGCCGTCCGGCGTGAGCTCGATGGCGCAAACCGCCGCCGCGCCCTCCAGCGTCTCCATCCGCCGCAGCACGCCGTCGCCGCCCAGCAGCGCCGTCACGCCCTGCTGCCGCGCGTCCTCGCCCGTCCCGTAGAGATACCGCCCGCCCAGCAGGATCGATCCATCGTCAAGCTTCGCCGCGCAGAGCCACTCCAGCGCGTCCGCCGCCGTGTGAATCGGCGTACGTACGCTGAAAAGCTCTCTGCCGTCCGCCGCCACATGACGAACGCGCACGCCCAGCGCATCCTCCGCGCTGCACAGCAGAACCCCGTCGCCCGCAGCGATCGTGCCCGAAGGCGCCGCGTCCTCCTCCCGTGTCTCCGGCTGCTCGAGCGCCGGCTGCGCGACGCGGGTAAACACCGCCTGCCGCCGTCCG
>JAGBDL010000022.1 GCA_017937505.1 Clostridia bacterium
CCGTCATGGGTCTCACCGATCTTGTAATTCTTACCGGTGTAGAACAGAATACGCTCGGTGGTGGTCGTCTTGCCGGCGTCGATGTGAGCCATGATGCCGATGTTGCGAACCATGTTCAGTTCATGGGTTCTGGCCATGTTCAATCTCCTTTTTGTTGCAGCTGCGGCGGCTCAGGCCGCCGCAGCCATCCCCAAGAAATTACCAGCGATAGTGGGCGAAAGCCTTGTTGGCCTCGGCCATACGGTGCATTTCTTCCTTGCGCTTGACAGCGGCGCCGGTGTTGTTGCTGGCGTCGATGATCTCCGCGCACAGGCGCTCGGCCATGGTCTTCTCGCCGCGCTTGCGGGAGAAGTCGACCAGCCAGCGCAGCGCCAGGGTCTGACGGCGCTCCGGGCGGATCTCGATCGGGACCTGATAGGTCGCGCCGCCGACACGGCGGGCCTTGACCTCCAGGCTCGGCAGAATGTTCTGCAGGCCCGCGTTGAACACTTCCATCGCGTCCTTGCCGGTCTTCTCGGCCAGCATGGTGAACGCGTCATAGCAGACGGACTGCGCGATGCCGCGCTTGCCGTCGAGCATGATCTGATTGATCAGCTTGGTAACGATCGTGGTGCCATACACCGGATCCGGCAGCACTTCACGCTTCGGTACAAATCCACGTCTCGGCATGGGATAACCCTCCTGGTCATTGTCCGGAGCGGCGCGTTTGCGCACGCTCCTGTTTTCTTGCAGCATGGTCCGCTCGGCCGCATCGCCGCCGCCTCAGCAAAAGCGGCAGGTTTTCTGCGGATCTAGCACACGGCCCTGCCCGCAGAGGCGTTTCAGGCGCTGTTCCAACACGCCTGATTGTCCTCTGCTTCGCGGCCGGCCACCCTCGCGGGCCGACGACACCTCCGATACTGGGAGGGCGCCACTAAGGATTCCCTACGAAGAAATTCTTTGGCGAATTACTTCTTCGGGCGCTTCGCGCCGTACTTGGAGCGGGCCTGCATACGCTTGGCCACGCCGGCAGCGTCCAGCGCGCCGCGGATGATGTGATAGCGGACGCCAGGCAGGTCACGAACACGGCCGCCGCGGATGAGCACGACGGAGTGCTCCTGCAGGTTGTGGCCGATGCCCGGGATGTAGCAGGTACCCTCGACGCCGTTGGTCAGGCGGACACGCGCGATCTTACGGAGCGCGGAGTTCGGCTTCTTCGGGGTCGTGGTCTTGACGGAGAGGCAGACGCCGCGCTTCTGCGGGCACTTCTGCAGGATAGGGGCGGTCGGCTTTGCAGCGATCGCTTTTCTTCCGTTGCGGATCAACTGGTTGATCGTAGGCATGGAAGCACCTCCTATGTTTCTTTCAAAAATCTTGGAACACTTCTTGCTGATTGATCTATATGAAGCCGCGTCTGCGGCGTCATATCTGACTCACATAACGGCGCTTTCGCGCCAAAAGAGCCGGTCAGCCCGGTGGCTGCCGGTTTCCTGTGCACCGCCCGCCGCTTTATCTGAGCAGGCCGGCAGCTGCTGCCTTCACGTCGATGCCGCAGGCGCGCCCGAGCTTCTCCATGGATTCCACCTGCGTGCAGGGGATGTTCATGTCGTAGCAGCGGTCCACCACGCGTTTGGTCAGAAGCAGGTCCGCGTCGGCGGCGACATAGGCGTGGGCAATCCTTCCCTCGTCCAGCGCGCGCAGCAGCTGCTTGGTGCCAACTACTCGTCGATCAGCGTCGGCAAGAGCTTCATGCATAAGTCCATTCTTCCTTTCAATCGTCCAGTGCGCAGTCCTCCCCTATGGAGGCTGCACAGCAAACATAGTCATCATACCACTTCAAAATTCATCTGTCAACTGAAAAAACGCCGATTATTGCGCAAATGTTAAATTTTGTCGCGCCGCGTTTTATGGAGCGTACGCGGCAAAAATGGCGTCCAGCGCCGCGAAGTGCTCCCCCGCAAACGACACGATCTCATCGCCGTCCGCCGCGCAGGCCTCCCCGCGCCAGCGCAGCGCATTGCGCGCATACGCGCCGGAATCGTCCAGCTCCCGCGTATAGCCGTCTACCAGCTGCCGGATCACGTCCTCGCGGAACACACGCCCGCGCAGCGACGCCCACATGTCCGTGAGCATGCGCCGCGTCACGCCGCCCGCGTCGATCTCGATCATCCGCTGCGCCACGTCAAAGGAGAACAGCCCGTGGTAAAACTCCCCGCTCTCCTCCTCCTTGAAGCGGCCCCAGGTCAGGTCCATGTCCCACGGCGCAAAGCTGTAGGTCACGCGGCCGTTTTCCCGCCGGGCGATGACGTACATGTTGTTGAACACGTTGTCGCTCATGCCGCCCGCCTGCACGAGCAGGTCGTAGCGCAGCAGGGACGCAAGGTCGATCACCTCCAGCGCCAGGCGCTCAAACGCCGCGTCGTGCGCCTCATCCCGCGGCAGCTGCTCCAGCGCCAGATACAGCTCCAGCGCGTCAAATTCGTGTCCGGCGGCAGGCGCGTGGTACAGCTCGTAGATCGAGCCCTCGCGCATGGGGTTCTCCACATACGGCCGCTCCCCGGCGTACTCGATCTGCGCCGTGCGGTACACACTGTCCGTGGACGGCGCGTTTGCTCCGCGCTTCAGAAGCTCTTCGCCGTCGTCCACCGGCTCCATCATGATGTAGCAGCCGGCATACCGGTCGTTCACTAACAGCTCGACATACTGCGTTTTTCTCGGGCCGTAGGGCTCGCTTTCCTCCGCGATCATCGCGTACACGTCCCAGCTCAGCCGGTCGCGCATCAGCGTGTCGTCCATCACGCCTGCCAGCAGGATGATGTCGTCCGCCCGACCGATGCCCGGCACCTCGGCGACGGCCCCGCTGTTTTTGGGCCCGTGCACAAAGTTGATCCGGTAGCTCTTCTTCTCGCTGAACCGGCTGCCTGCGCCGCGCAGATGCGCGACCGCCTTCGCCGCCAGGGCGCCGTCCGGCGAGGCCAGCGTCACCTGCGCGTCCATGTCTGCGTAATCCAGCTCGCCGTCCGTGCTCAGCGTCACGATGGGCAGCCCGGTAAAGACGATCTGCGCGTAGGCAAACTCCGTCTGCGTGTACGTCAGAATCTGGTAGGCCACGCCATCGCGCACCGCGTCCGCGCACCAGTCGTAGGTGTAATCGTCGGCAAACGCCAGCTGCACGCCCTTCGCGCCCGGCGCGCTCAGGCGCAGCTCGGGCCATTCCTCGCCGTTGTCAAGGCCGACCGAGCAGTAGAACGTGTTCTCCTGCGCGTCATAGCCCAGGCGCATGCCGTTGCTTTCAAGCGCCGTCACCAGCGGCGCGTCGCTCTCCTCGCGCGCATCCTCGATCGCCCAGATCTCCTCGATCTCCAGAACCGGCTTCACGGCCGGCGCATATGGCGAACCCCAGCGCACGGCAAGGGCCATCACCCCAAAGAGCGCGGCCATGGCCGTCCCAATCCTCAGCCTGTTCATTCCTCTGCCCCATCTGCCGCTTCGTCAAAGACCACGACGCCCGTCGTCTCGTTGTAGGATACATTCAGGAAGGCCAGCCGTTCATCCGTTCCGGCAATCATGGCGACAATCTCATCCAGGATCGCGAAGCGCGTGCCCGCGAAATCCAGAATCTCCTGTCCGTCCGGATAGGACATGCCCATGTTCCATCGCATTTCATTGCGCACCATCGCGCCGGATTCCGACAGCTCCGCCGCATAGCGCTCCAGCATGCCGGCGATATTCTCCTGCGTGAAGACCTTCGCGCGCATCTCCTGCCAGATCTGCGCAAGCCGGCTTCTCGCCCCGCCGGCGTCCAGATTGATCAGCCGGTCTGCAAACGGGAAATACAGCCATCGGTCATAGCCCGCGCCAATCTCGCCTGTCCGGTTACCCCAGCTCAGGTCAAGATCCCACGGGTAAAAGGTGTAGCGCAGCCCCGTCTGCGTCTTCTCCGCCCAGATATACATGTTGTTGTGGATGTTGTCATTCAGGCCGCAGGCCTGCACAAACAGGACATAGCGCAGCAGCTGATCCAAGTCCACCATTTCAAGCGCGCGACTTGCAAACGCCGCATCGTCTTCCTCGGTCAGCAGCGCCAGATACGGCTGAAGATCCGCAAACTCGCTGCCAATCTTCGTCGTATAGCGCAGCTCATAGCCAAAGCCGCTTCGGTACGTCAGCGGATCCTGCACCGTCATCCGGTCCCGTGAGAAGGGCGTGTACGTGGAGCGATAGACGCTGTCCTCGCGCAGATGGCTTTCGCCCGCCAGGGCCAGCTCCTTTTTCACGTCCATCAGGTTAAGCATCAGGTAGACGCCGACGTACTCGTCATTCACGAACAGCTCGACGTGCTGCGTGCTCCTCGCGTGAAACGCCTTGCCATCCCCGTCAATGGCGTCATACAAATCCCAGCTGAGCTTGTCGTGCATCATCGATTTATCGCTCAGCATCGGCAGAAGCGCCAGCTCGCTCTCCATGCCAATTCCCGGCACAGCGTATTCGATCTTTCCGCCGCGGTTGTTTCCTGCGAATTCTACCTTGTATCCTTCCTTCACCTCTCCAACCGTGGAGGCTCCGCGCAGGCGAATCCGGGCATCCGTCTGAATCGGATCAAAGCCCGGTTCACTGATGGCGGCAAACCCCATCTGTTCTTCCAGGCTGATGACGCTGTCCGCCTTCAGGCAAACCACAGGAAGGCCCGTAAACACCACCTGCGTATACCAGAATTTCTCCTGCGTATACGCCAGAATCTGATACGCATATCCCTCGCGCACCGCGTCCGCGCACCAGTCGTAGGTGTAATCGTCGGCAAACGCCAGCTGCACGCCCTTTGCGCCCGGCGCGTTCAGGCGCAGCTCGGGCCATTCCTCGCCGTTGTCAAGGCCGATCGGGCAATAGAACGTGTTCTCCTGCGCGTCGTAGCCCAGGCGCATGCCGTTGCTTTCAAGCGCCGTCACCAGCGGCGCGTCGCTCTCCTCGCGCGCGTCCTCGATCGCCCAGATCTCCTCGATCTCCAGAACCGGCTTCACGGCCGGCGCATACGGCGAACCCCAGAGCACGGCAAGGGCCATCACGCCACAGAGCGCGGCCATGGCCGTCCCAATCTTCAACCTGTTCATTTCTCTGCTCTGTCCACCGTTTCGCTCATTGATTCTTCAAACACCGGAATGCCCATGAGCTCACCATACGGCCCCTCCAGGAAAGGCAGCCGTTCATCCGTTCCGGCAATCATGGCGATGATCTCATCCATCACGGGGAAGCGCGTGCCCGCGAAATCCAGAATCTCCTGTCCGTCCGGATAGGACATGCCCATGTTCCATCGCATTTCATTGCGCACCATCGCGCCGGATTCCGACAGCTCCATGGCATAGCGCTCCAGCATGCCGGCGATATTCTCCTGCGTGAAGACCTCCGCGCGCATCTCCTGCCAGATCTGCGCAAGCCGGCTTCTCGCCCCGCCGGCATCCAGATTGATCAGCCGGTCTGCAAACGGGAAATACAGCCAGTAGCTGAAATCCTTGCCAACATGGTCCTTGCGGTTTCCCCAGCTCATGTCCAGATCCCACGGATAGAACCAGTAGCGGCGCCCATCCTGCGTCTTTTCCGCCCAGATGTACATGTTATTGTTGAAGTTGTCGGTCAGGCCGCAGGCCTGCACAAACAGAACGTAACGCAGCAGCTGATCCAAATCCACCATTTCAAGCGCGCGGCGCGCAAACACCGCATCGTCTTCCTCGGTCAGCAGCGCCAGATACGGCTGCAGGTCTGCAAACTCGCTGCCAATCTTCGCCGTATAGCGCAGGTCATAGCCAAAGCTGTTCTGATAGATCAGCGGATCATCCACCGTCATTCGTTCCCGCCGCGGATAATAGGCGAGAAAGGTGGAGCGGTATACGCTGTCCTCGCGCAGATGACTTTCACCCGCCAGCGCCAGCTCTCTCTTCCCATCCATCAGGTTGACCATCAGGTAAACGCCGAAGTATTCATCGTTGACGAACAGCTCGACATGCTGCGTCTTTCTCGGCGCAAAGATGGGATCGTCCCCGACCAGGGCGGCATAGATTTCCCAGCTGAGCTTGTCGCGCATCAGCGGCTTGTCATACACCATGGGCAGCAGCGCGATTTCGCCTTCCATCCCGATTCCCGGCACATCGTGCTCGATTTGTCCGCCGTGGCTGTTCCCCGCAAATTCCACCTTGTACCCGATCTTGAGTCCATCCAGCGAGCCGGCTCCGCGCAGGCGAATCCGGGCATCCGTCTGAATCGGCTCGACGCCCAGTTCACTGATGGCGGCAAACCCCATCTGTTCTTCCAGACTGATGACGCTGTCCGCCTTCAGGCAAACCACGGGAATGCCCGTAAACACCACCTGCGTATACCAGAATTTCTCCTGCGTATACGCCAGAATCTGATACGGATACCCCTCGCGCACGGCTTCATTGCACCAGTCGTAGGTGTAATCGTCAACAAATACCAGCTGCACGCCCTTCGCACCCGGCGCGTTCAGGCGCAGCTCGGGCCATTCCTCGCCGTTGTCAAGGCCGATCGGGCAGTAGAACGTGTTCTCCTGCGCGTCGTAGCCCAGGCGCATGCCGTTGCTTTCAAGCGCCGTCACCAGCGGCGCGTCGCTCTCCTCGCGCGCGTCCTCGATCGCCCAGATCTCCTCGATCTCCGGAACCGGCTTCACGGCCGGCGCATACGGCGAAAAAAGCGCCACGGTACACACCAGCAGCGCCGTCATCGCCAGAATGGTCATCATCAGCTTCAGTCTCTTCATTCGTCCTCACCCTGCGCAGGAAAAATATCGCCGGCCTTCCGGTCATAGCCGGACTGCGAGAGGAAATCGACCGGCCCGTCCGTCGTCACCAGCAGCTCCATCGCCTCGTCAATCAGCGGCCAGCGCATCGCCGCGAACGTGATGAACTCATACCCGTCCGGATAGGTCATGCTGTTCCCCCAGCGCTCCGCGTCGCGCATCAGCGCGCCGCTCTCGCCCAGAAGCCTTGTGTATTCCTCAAGCCTGGCCTCCAGCGACTCCATGCTGAAGATGCTGCCGCGCATCTGCCGCCACATGTCATACGCCTTTTGGCGGATCCCGCCCACGTCAAGGTTCAGCATTCTGTCCGCCACAGGGAAGAACAGCCAGCGCTCAAATTCCTCGCCGATCTCCTGCTGCTCAAGGCCCCAGGAGATGTCCAGATCCCAGAGCGAGAAGCGATAGGTCATTGCGCCGTCCGGCCCGGGATGCGCCCAGATGTACATGTTGTTGAAGAAGTTGTCGGCGATTCCGCCGCCCTGCACCAGCAGCACATGGCGCAGCATGGAGTCAACGTCGATGATCTCCTGCGCGCGCGCGGCGAATTCCCCGTCGTCCTCGATCTTCGTCAGCTCGATATAGGCGGAAAGCCCCGCAAACTTCTCCTCAAAGCGCTGCGCGCCGGGGGGCGCATAGTAGAGCTCATAGCCCGCGTTTTCGCGGTGCGGATGCACGTAATACTCGCGGTCGCGGGAGAAGTTCAGCGCCGCCGTGCGGTACACGCTGTCCGTCATCAGGTGCGCGTCGCCCGCCAGCGCGAGCTCCTCCTTCACATCCACCGGCTCGACCATCAGGTACAGCCCATGATATGCGTTGTCCTTGAAGACCTCCACATATGCCGTCCTGCGCGCGCCGAAGGGCTCTTCATCCGCCGCGATTTCGCTCCACAGATCCCAGTTCAGCTTGTCGCGCATCTTCGTCTCGTCGTTCAGGCAGGGCAGCAGCGCGACGTCGTTCGCCGGGCCGAAGCCCGGGACATTCATCCCGATCTTTCTTGAGCCGCCGTCCCGTTCCCGCGTGAACTCGATCCGGTAGCTCTGCTTGTCAAACAGCAGCGTGGACGCGCCGCGCAGATGCATGCGCGCCGTCACGTCAAGCGGCTCCTCGCCGAAGGCCGCCGCCGTCACGCGGATCGGCGCATCCTCCGTGGTGATCTCCTGCCCGCCCGTGTCCAGGCACAGCTGCGGCAGCGCGGTAAACACGACGCTGAAATAGGAATACGCCGTCTCCGTGTACGCCATCGCCTCGTAGGCGTAGCCCTCCCGGATCGCATCGGCGCACCAATCGAAGGTATAGTCGTCCACGAACATCAGCCGAACGCCCGCCGCGCCCGGCGCGGTCAGGCGGATGTCGGGCCAATCCTCCCCGTTATCCATGCCCAGCGTACAGTAGAACGTGCTGCTTTCCGCGTCATACGCCAGCGGCACGCCGTTCACCTCAAGCGCTGTCACCAGCGGCGCGTCGCTCTCCTCGCGCGCATCCTCGATCGCCCAGACCGTCTCCACGTCCTCCGGCGCAGGCGCCGCCGGGGGCGCATACGGCGAAGCACAGGCAATCACACCAGCCATAGCCAGCGCAAGCGCCGCCATGGTCAGCAGCATCCGAAATCTCATCCAGCGTTCAGCCTTCCCGAAAAAATGTCACTCGCCCAGCGGTGTCCTCGTCGCCCGCGTACAGGCCCCAGGTCATATCCATGTCCAAGAAACGCAAAGCGGCGCCGCGTCTGTCCGCTCCGGCTGTGCGCCCAGATACGATTGTCCGCCATGCAGCCCGGCTGCATAATGAGAGTATAGCGCAGCAGGGAATCAAGATCAAGGCATGCCGGCGCCTTTTGCGTGAACTTTGCGCCGTCCGTCCCGCACAGGCCTGCCGCGCGTGAGCTCCATCCTGCATCCGCCGGGGGATTATTCCATGTCCGCTCCGTCAAGCGGCCACAGGTTGCCGATCGCCAGATCGATCGTGTGCAGATGCTCCACCGCGAAGGCCTGAATCTCCGCCAGGTTCAATTCCCGCGCGCCGCCATACCACCGCTCCGACTCGCGCGCGTATGCGCCGGACGCGTTGAGCAGCTCCTCAAATTCGTCGAAGCGCTGATACATCGCGTCGTCCGTCAGGATCGTCGTGCGCTTTTCGTTCCAGACGTCGCGAATCATCTGCTGCGTGCCGGCGACGTCAAGATCGAGCATGCGCCGGGCCTGCTGCAGGTACAGGTTGAGCGTATCCTCTTCAAAGCCCAGCATCTTCGTGAACGCCATGTCCATATCCCAGGGGGACAGGTGATACACATAGTGGTCGCCCTGCTTCAGCGCCCACATGTAGACGTTGTTGAACACGTTGTCATAGCCCAGGCCCGCCGCCTGCGTAAACAGGAAGAAGTCCAGCATCTCGCGCATGTCCGTGCACTCAAGGGCCGTCTGGATGAACGCCTCGTCGTCCAGCCATCGCCCGTTGTCGTCCGTGCGCGTGTTCATCTGCCAGTACGGCTCAAACCGGGCAAAGGCCCGCCTGGCCGACACGCCCTGCGGCGCATACCGCAGCTCCGCCCAGAAATTGACGCTGTCCATCAGGTCGATCACCGGACGCTTTTCGATGTTGACGTCCTTGATCACGCGGGCGCAGAGATCCGTGTTCAGGTTGCCGCCCATGCGGACGATCTCCTCATCCGGACGGATACGCTGCATGAGCTGATAAATGCCGACGTATTCGTCCTCGACAAACACCTCGACCATCCGCGACTGCTGGAGCATAAAGCCCCGCCCGTCGGCATTCCAGTCGCGCCAGATGCTCCACGCCAGCTCATTGCGCGAGCAGGTGCTGTCCGCTGCGTTGGCGATGAGGAGCCAATCCGAATCGGCGGGCATGCCCAGCACGCTCAGGTCGTCCTTTTCATCGCCGTGCGCGGAGAGCGTGTGCAGCTCCACCCGGTACGAGAACTTTGGATACTCCTTTACGAACCCGCCGCCGCGCAGGTGCACCATCGCGCCGGAATTCACGCCCGCATAGCCCGCGCCGGAGACCGCCATTCTCGCCGGCGTGTATTCCTCGCCCAGCGTATCGATTCCGCCGTCCACATGCAGCGTCACGACCGGCAGACCCGTGAACACCACGCCGACATACGCAAATTCCGTATCCGTATACGCCAGCAGCTCGTAGCGCCAGCCGTCGCGCACCGCGTCGCTGGCATAGTCGTAGCTGTAATCATCGACCCAGACGACGTGCAGATCCTGCACGCCGTCCGCCGCCTGCGCAAAGAGCGCCAGCTCCGGCCAGCTTTCGCCCGTCTCCATGCCGATGGTGCAGTAGAATGTGTCGCTTGCCGCGTCGTAGCCCATCCATTTGCTCCTGTATTCTTTCCACCGTGTTTTCGCCGTTTCGATCAATAAATTTTTGATCGTAATAACTATACAGGGAAAGCTGATACGCATATTCGGTAATAAAC
>JAGBDL010000023.1 GCA_017937505.1 Clostridia bacterium
CACCAGCGGCGACAACCACCTGGGCGGCGACGACTTCGACCAGCGGCTGACGGACCACCTGGTCAGCGAGTTCAAGCGCACGGAGAAGATCGACCTGACGCGCGACAGCGCGGCGATGCTGCGCGTGCGCGAGGCGGCCGAGAAGGCCAAGCGCGAGCTCTCCGGCCAGATGAGCGCGCAGGTGATGCTGCCGTTCCTCACGCAGGACAAAAACGGCCCCCATCACATGGACATCACGGTCACGCGCGCGCAGTTTGAGGGCATGACGCGCGATCTGATCGAGCGCACAGCCGGTCCGGTCAACCAGGTGATGACCGACGCGGCGCTCTCCATGAGCGAGCTCGGTCAGGTGCTGCTGGTGGGCGGCAGCACGCGCATGCCCGCCGTGCAGGGGATGGTGCGCAGGATGACCGGCAAAATGCCCAGCAAGGCGATGAACCCGGACGAGTGCGTGGCGCTGGGCGCGGCGCTGCAGGGCGGCAAGCTGGCCGCCGGCAGCCCGGGCAGCGGCATGGTCGTCTCCTCCGCCGCGCAGGACATCATCCTCATGGACGTGACCCCGCTGTCCCTGTCCATCGAGACGGTCGGCGGCGTGGCGACCAAGATCATCGACCGCAACACGACCATCCCCGCCCGGCACAGCCAGATCTTCACGACCGCCGCGCCGTTCCAGACGGCGGTGGACATCAAGGTGCTCCAGGGCGAGCGCCACTTTGCGCGCGACAACAAGCTGCTGGGCAATTTCCGCCTGAAGGGCATCCGCCGCGCGATGGCCGGCGTGCCGCAGATCGAGGTCACCTTTGAGATCGACGCGAACGGCATCGTGAAGGTCTCCGCCAAGGATCTGGGCACCGGCCACAGCCAGGAGATCACGATCTCCTCCACGACCAACATGAGCGAGGACGAAATCCGCCGCGCCATGGAGGACGCGAAGAAATACGAGGCCTGGGACAGAGAGCGCAAGGCTGCGATGGACACCCGCAACGAGGGCGAGCGCCTGGCCTACGAGGCCGAGCAGGCGCTCTCAAATCACAAGGAGCTGGACAAGGAGACCAAGAAGCGCATCAAGGACGACACCGCCGCGCTCAAGAAGGCTGTGCACAAGACCAAGCCCGAGGAAATCACGACCGAGCAGGCCGCGGAGATCCGCAGGCTGATGGAGCAGCTGCAAAAGAGTGCCGCCGGCATCCTGAGCGGCGGAAACGGTCAGGCACAAGTCTAAAAAATGCCGCTTCCAAGCGATTGGAAGCGGCGTTTTTTCGGTCTTTGCGATCAATACAGCGCGGAAGCGATGTACGGCATGATCGCCGTGATCAGCAGTGCGGCGCAGGCCACAAAGGCGACGATGCGCATCGTCTTCTTCTTGCGCAGCTCGCGCGCAGACGGATTCTTCGTAGAAGCCATGGGATTCAACCTCCAAACATAAGATGCTATGTACATTATAGCACACGCAGATGCAAACGTATAGAGGAAAAACGTGAAGAAATCCGCGGGTTCAGTGAAATTCCTGCGCCCCTTTGCGCGTCCTATATACAGACGGGATTGACGCGCCACGGGCCGCGTGCTATCCTGAATCAAGAAGAAGCATGCACAGGAAAAAAGGGGGAGCGACAGATGGACAGGCGCATGAAAGGCGGGCCTTGCCGGCATGTGGTGCGCGACGCCCTTGCGACGGCGCTGGCGGGATGGAAGTATTATCTGCTGGCTGTGGTGCTGACCAGCCTGATGCTCTACGCAGCGATATTTGGCAGTCAGGACGCCATGGAGGCGTGGAACGCTGCGGATGCACAGGGACGATTAAAGATCGTGATACCGATTGCCTGTATTGGCATGATGGTGGTGATACTGCTGCTGTATGGGCGCATGCGCGTGAAGAAGCGGCTCGCGCCGGGCGCGTTTTCAGTGAAGGGACTGGCGGCGTATGGCCCGGTGCTTGCAGCGGTGGGCGTCGGCGGGCTGCTCGGCGCGGCGGCAGCCATCGTGCAGGCGGGCAGCCTTCAGCCGCTGGTGCAGCTGATGAAGCCCTGGTGGCTGGCAACGGCGGTGATCGGGGCGCTGTTTAGCGTGCTGCTCTATGAGGGCCGGATGATCGCCTGCCTGAAGGAGCGCGGCTATGCCCGCGAGGAAATCATCCGCACGCTGACGGGCATCACGCTGTTCGGCACCGTCGCCTATCTCCTGCTGACGCTGGCCAACGGCGGCAGTCTGGATGTGGTGGACTTTGGCATCAGCGGCCTGAATGATCTGCTGGCGGTTGTGCTGTGCGGGCGCGTGGCGCTGCGCAGCGGGCGGCTGACAGGGGCGTTTGTGCTGCAGCTCGTGCTGCATCTGATGAACGGATTGGGAACGATGACGGCTGTGCAGGCCGTGCAGGCTGCCGCTCTTGTGGCGGCGATTCTGCTGCTTGAGAGAATCCCGGCAAAAACGGCTTGACACAGCGGCCGCGTTGGGCATATAATGTCTTTTACAGGCTGAGAACGGAAGAGTATCCTGCTTTGCGTCCCAAGAGAGCGTGCGTCGCCGGCTGAAAGCGCGCGCGGATGGCGGGCGGGAGAAGTGCATCCGGGAGCCCCGCACCGAGATGTAGGCTGCGGCGCAGGCGCTGCGTTATGGCGAAAGAGTGGGGCATGCCTTGGCGTGCTCAAAGAGAGTGGAACCGCGGCGCTGCCGTCTCTGTCGGAGACGGCGGCGTTTTTCTTTATATCAGGAAAGGAATGAACGAGCGGTGTTTGACAATCTTCGCGCGGACGTCGCCTCCGTGATGGAACGCGACCCGGCGGCCAAGTCGAAGTGGGAGGTGCTGCTGTGCTATCCATATGTGAAGGCGATGGCCTATCACCGGATTGCGCACAGTCAGTATCTGCGGGGGCACACGACGCTGGCCCGCTGGATCTCCCAGCACGCGCGCCATGTGACGGGCATCGAGATCCATCCCGGCGCGCAGATCGGCAAGGGCTTTTTCATCGACCATGGCAACGGCGTGGTCATCGGCGAGACGGCGGTCATCG
>JAGBDL010000024.1 GCA_017937505.1 Clostridia bacterium
GCCTTTGCTGATTCCAATTTACAGGGTTTTGAGGAATTCACCGATGCGGCGCGCGATGATCGCGTGGCCCTCGTCGCTGGGGTGCAGGCCGTCGGGCATCAGGCGCGCGCGGGCCACGGGATGGCGGGGCTGCATGCCGCTGGTCGCGCAGAGGTCGAGCACGGGCAGGCCGTAGTAAGCCGCCGTCTCCATCAGAATCGCGCGGTAATCGGCGAGCACCGCGCGGACCTCGAGCTTCCTGTCCGTACCATCCCCCTCCGGGCAGTCCTCCTCCAAACGGTGCAGCGGCGTGACAATCACGATCGGCTTGCCGCAGTAGCGCGCAATCAGTCCGTTCATCAGATAGTGGCACGCGCCGCAGAACGTGGACGGGTCGCGGTCGTCAAACGTGCCGATGGGTGCGTCGCCGTGGCCGAAGTCGTTCGTTCCGCCGAAGACCACGACCGCGTCCGCGCGCTCGTCCATCTCCGCCATGCGCAGGCAGAAGTCCTGCTCGTGCCGCTCGCCGGTGTTCACCCGCTGGCGCGCGATGCGCGAGCCGCTCACGCCGTAGTTGTTGGCCTGCGCGCCGTACAGCCGGGCGAAGACGTCGGTGTAGCGATGGGCCTCGTCGCTCGCGCCCACGCCCTCCGTGATGCTGTCGCCCAGGAAATTGATGACCGCATGCTCAAGCTCCATATGTCCTCCTCATGCAAAAGCCGGACACCGGCAGACGCCGGTATCCGGTTGGTTTTTTCAAGCGATCAGCAGAACTTCGCAATCGCGCTACGGATGCGCGCGGCGACGGCCTCCACCTTGGGCATGTCCTCCGCCGTCACGCCGACCATCGGGCGATGCACGCCGCCCAGCTCCAGGCCCTCGTTGATTTCCAGCACCTTCTTGATGACCGCGTACATGTGGCCATGGCAGGCGCACAGATCGGCGATGATGTTGTTCACCTCGTGCTGGATGGGCTGGGCCTCGACGAACCTTCCGGCCCTGACCAGCTCGTCCATCTTCAGGAACAGCTCCGGCATGGCCGCGTAGGTGCCGCCGATGCCGCCGCATGCGCCGATGGCGCGGCCGGCGATGAACTGCTCATCCGGGCCGTTGAACACGACGCAGTGCTCGCCGCCCGCCTCGACAAAGCCCTCGATGTCCTGCGTGGGCATGGAGGAGTTCTTCACGCCGATGACGCGCGGGTTTTTGCGCATCTCCTTGAAGAGCTTCACGCTCAGTGCGACGCCCGCGAGCTGCGGGATGTTGTAGATGATGAAGTCCGTGTTCGGCGCGGCGGCAGAGATGTCGTTCCAGTACTGCGCGATCGCGTAGTCCGGCAGGCGGAAGTAGATCGGCGGGATGCTCGCAATCGCGTCCACGCCCAGCTTCTCCGCGTGCGCGGCGAGCTGACAGCTCTCCTCGGTGTTGTTGCAGGCCACGTGCGCGATGATCGTGCACTCGCCCTTCACCTCTTCCATCACGGCCTCCAGCGTCAGCATGCGCTCTTCCTTCTCCAGATAGATGCACTCGCCGGAGGAGCCGCCGACGTACAGGCCCTTGACGCCCTTGCCGACCAGATGACGGGCCAGCTTCTTCGTGCGCTCCACGCTCACCTTGCCGTTTTCGTCATAGCAGGCGTAGAACGCAGGAAACACGCCATGATACTTTTCAAGATTACTCATAGATTTCTTTCCTCTTTTTGCAGCAGATTCTGATCTTCACACGCCGGTTTATTATACCGTTGTGCCGTCAAGTTTTCAAGGGCCCTCCGCCCGCAGAAAACGGATTTGGAACCGCCCGCCGCCGACTTTACGCCCAGGCAGGGCATCGAAGCGCCCTCCGCGCGAACGATGCCGTTGGGAGCAGGCCCGAAGGGCAACCGGACGCGGGCACCGCCCGCCGCCCTCCGCGCGTACGATGCCGTTGGGAGCAAGGCGAAGCGTAACGGATGCGGGCACCGCCCGCTTAACCTTTGACCGCGCCCATCGTGATGCCGCGCGTGAAGAACTTCTGGAACATCAGGAAGATCACAATGATCGGAATGGAGCCCAGGGCCGCGCCGGCCATGATCAGGCCGTAGTCCGTGCTCATTTCGCTCTGCAGCTTGGCAATGCCCAGCGAGATGGTCAGCACCTCCGTGCTGTTGAGCATGATCAGCTGCAGGAAGTAGTCGTTCCAGGTGTTGATGAACGTGAAGATGGCCAGCGCGCCGATGCCCGGCTTGATCATCGGGAAGACGATCTGCGTAAAGGTGCGCACCTCGCCCGCGCCGTCGATTCTGGCCGCCTCCAGCAGCTCAGTCGGAATGTTCTCCGAGAACTGCTTCATCAGGAACACGCCGAACGGCCAGCCGACCGTGGGCAGGATGACCGCCCAGAGCGTATTGTGCAGGTTCAGGAACGCCATCTCCTTGAGCAGCGGGATGAGAATGACCTGCTTGGGCAGCGCCATCGCGCACACGAAGATCGAGAAGATCAGCGCGCGGCCGGTGAAGCGCTTCTTGGCCAGCGCGTAGCCGCCCATCGACGCGGCGACGCAGGTGAAGAGCATCGCCATGGCGCAGACGAACACCGTGTTGAACATCCACATGAACGCCGGCTTCTCAAACAGCTTCTCATAGTTGAGCAGCGTCGGCTCCGTGGGGAACCAGACCGGCACGCGCGCGTTGACCGCCTGCGGCCCCTTGAACGAGCCGGTGATGATCCAGTACAGCGGGAAGGTGAACAGCAGCGCGACGATGATCAGCGCGGCGACGCACAGCACCTGATAGACCGTCACCTGATGCACGCTGTGATCCTGATTGCCGGATTTGGGCTTTTTGAAGTGGTGAACCTGGGGAGCAGCTTTGATGTTTTCGCTCATACGTCTCTCCTCCCCTCTCAGCCGTTATCGCTCTTGGCGAGCTTGAACTGCATGGCGCTGAACACCGCAATAATCGCCGCCAGAATGACGCCCATCGCGCTGCCGTAGCCGTAGCGGCTCAGCTTGAACGCATTGTAATAGATGTAGTACATGATGGTCTGGGTGGAGTTGTTCGGTCCGCCCGACGTGAGCAGCTGAATCAGCGCGAAGCACTGGAAGGAGTTGATCGTCGTGATAACCAGGATGTACAGCGTGGTCGGCATGATCTGCGGCCACTTGATCTTCCAGAAGACCTGCAGGTTGGTCGCGCCGTCCACCTCGGCCGCCTCGACCAGGCTGTGGTCGACATTGGAGAGCGCGGAGACATACAGGACGATCGGCTGGCCGACGGAGGTGGTCAGCAGGATCAGGATGATGCAGCCCAGCGCGTAATCCGGGCTGCCCAGCCAGTTGATGTTCTTGCTGATGAGGCCCAGGCTCCTAAAGACGTAGTTCAGGATGCCGGTATAGGGGCTGAACATCCACTTCCACACGACGGTGACCGCCACGGAGCCCGTGACCACCGGCAGATAGAAGATGCAGCGGAACAGCGAGGTATAGCGGTCGTGCATCTTGTAGATGACCGACGCCACCCACAGCGAGAAGACGCAGGTGACCGGAACGGAAACCAGCACGATGACGATGGTATTGACCAACGCGGTACGGAAGATCGGGTCAGCAATCAGTTCCTTGTAATTGGCCAGACCGACGAAGCTGAAATCCGTCATCGTGTAATTGAAGAAGCTGTTAAAGAGGCACAGTCCCATGGGGAAGATGACAAACCCCACGAAGAACAGCAGGCTGGGCAGCATGAACAGGTAACCGGCGATGTTTTCGCGGCGCTGGTTGGCCCTGGACAATGCCGTCCCGCCCTTCGCAGCCTTGGTCATAAGGAACGCTCCCTTCATAAGCACAAGGCCCCTCCCGCGAGGGAATGGGGCCTTGTGCCTGTGTCAATTCTTGGTGTAATCGGATGCAGACGGCTTACTTGCCGTTCACGTTGGCGCTGTACACCGCAACCTCAGATGCCACATCGCCGCCGGCGAAGACGCGCTGGAGCAGGTTCCACCACTCGGTGCGCTGGGTCGCCCAGCCCGGCGTGACCTGGTAGATGTCGCCCAGGTACTGGGTGAACATGCCGTACTCCGCATTGCCGGCCTTCTCGGTGCCGGTGTAGATGTCGCCGAAGGAAGCCTTGGTCGGGAAGTAGCCGGTCGCGTAGGTGCTCTTCGGGCCCTGCACCGGGTCGTCGCACACGAACTGGATGAACTTCTTCGCCGCGTCCACCTTGGCCGCGTCGTCATTCTTGAACAGACCGAAGCCCCAGATGCCGCCGTCCAGAACCGGGACGCCGTCATCGGACGGGAAGGTCACGGCGTAGGGCTCGATGCCCTCGGCCAGGGAAGCCTTGTTGGTCTCCAGCAGCGCCGCGTTCCAGCAGAAGCAGGTCGGGGTGGTGCCGTTGGCGAACAGCGCAATCGCATCGCCCGCGACGATGGCCGGGTCAGGCACGATGGTGCCGTCGTTGGCCATCTGCTGCAGCAGGGTCAGGCCCTTGATGCCCGCCTCGGAGCCGATGGTGTACTCGGTGTGCTCCGCATTGGCGAACTGCGCAGAGTAGAGGTTGTACACCAGCGCACGGGTGCCCTGGTCGCCGCCCTGGCCGCCGCAGTAGACAATGCCCGGCATGTAGCCAGCGTCGGCCAGAACCTTCATCGCATTCTGGAACTGCTCGGTGGTCCAGGTGCGGTCCTCATTGATGTACTGCATCGCGCCGGTCGCCTCAAAGACGGCCTTGTCGATGACCATGCAGTGGGTGGTCATGCACAGCGGGTAGAGGTAGATGTTGCCGTCCGCGGCGGTGCAGATGCCCTTCATGGCCTCGCCGGCAGCGGCGATGTCCGCAGAGGTCTCCTCCGTCCACAGATCGGAGATGTCCATCATCTTGCCGGCGGCGCCCCAGTTGGCCACCAGGCGCTCCGGGCCCTCGAAGATGATGTCCGGGGTGGTGCCGGCCTCGATGGCGGCAGTCACCTGATCGTCACCGGAGGTGTAGTCCAGATACTCGACCTTGACCTTGATGTCCGGATAGACGGCGTTGAAGTTGGCGACGATCTCGTCGACCACGTCAGACTTGGACCAGCTGCCGATCGGGTAGGTCCACAGGGTGATTTCGGTTTCCGCCAGGGCGAAGGCCGGAACCATCAGCACCAGGCACAGGAGAAGAGCAAACCATTTCTTCATGCGATAAATCCTCCTCATCATCATGTCTTTGCGGAATCCGCATCCGCTTGCTGAGCTAAATGTACTACAAATTATCCGGCCTGTCAATCCTTTTTTGGAAATTATTTTAAAAGTTGGCGGCAAGAAGCACAAATTTCTCCAGTTAGTCTGGTGAATATGATTGACAGCATCGCGCCGTTCCTCTATAATGTATGTGCAAATATCATACAAAGTATCCTGTGAAGAGGTGGATGATGAAAGCCATTAAAAAAGATGACAAGCTCTACATTCAGACGTTCCGGGAGATTCGCAGCTATATCATCCGCCACGAATTGAAGCCCGGCGATCTGCTGCCGACGGAGCTGGAGATGAGCCAGATGCTCGGCGTCTCCAGAAACGTGCTGCGCGAGGCGATCAAGAGCATGGAGCTGATGGGCATGGTGCAGGCCTGTCCCGGGCGCGGCACGGAGGTCAAGGAATTCAGCCTGGACTTCGTGTTCCAGAACGTGCTGTTCTTCAATGTCGGCGGCGAGGACAAGCCCGTGCACGAGATGTTCGGCATCCGGCGGATGCTGGAGCTGAGCTACATGCGCCAGGCGTTCTATGTGCTCAGCGAGGAAGACATCCAGGCGCTGCGCGACTGCGTGCACCGCATGCACGAGAGCGCCGACGACGATCTCGCCTTCACCTGTGCGGACCGCGATTTCCACATGGCGCTCTTCCGCCCGCTGGGCAACGGCGTGCTCAATTCGCTGATGGAGGCCATCTGGGCGGTGGACGAAGGCTTTGAGCTGGAAAAGAAGTCGCCGCATCTGGTCAGCTCCATCCCCAAGCACGAGGCCATCGTCGACGCGCTGGCCGCGTACGACTACCGCGCCTTTGCCCGGGCCATGGAGATCCATTTCTCCTCCGGCAAGTACGTCAAACCCGATTCCTTTGAAGAATATGATTCCTGACAGGAGGTTATGATCGATGACAAAGCAGGAGCTTTTCGATCTCATCAAGGGCACCATCGTCGTGTCCTGCCAGGCGACGCCCGGCGAGCCGCTCTATATGAAGGACCAGTCCATCATGTACCTGATGGCGCGCGCGGCCAAGCAGGCCGGCGCGAAGATGATCCGCACCAGCTCCGTGCGCGACATCGTGGAGATCAAGGATGAGACGGGCCTGCCCGTCATCGGCCTGATCAAGCGCGAGTACCCGGGCTACACCGGCCGCATCACGATGACCATGCGCGAGGTGGACGAGTGCATGGAGGCCATGGCCGACATCGTCTCCATCGACTGCACGTTCAACGAGCGCGCGGACGGCCTCACCCCTGGCGAATTCCTGGGGCAGGTGAAGGCCAAGTACCCCAACATCATCATCATGGCCGACTGCGCGACGCTCGAGGAGGCCGTGGCCGCCTATGAGGCCGGCGCGGATCTGGTCGGCTCCACCATGAACGGCTATACCCCGCAGACCCGCGACTGCAAGGGCGATCCGAATTACGAGCTGGTCCGCCAGATGGTCGCCGCGCTGCCCTGCCCCGTCATCGCCGAGGGCCGCGTGCACACGCCCGAGCAGGCGCGCAAGATGCTGGAGATCGGCGCGTGGGCCGTCGTCGTCGGCGGCGCGATCACCCGCCCGCTGGAGATCGCCAACCGCTTCATGGCAGCCGTGAAGGACTTTAAGGCGTAAGCCAGTCCGCTTGAGGCTTTGCAGGCATTCCTCCATTTCAATCGTAGGATGCTTCGCATCCTGCTCTGAAACGGTTTTTCCTCATCTTGCCGGGGTACGTTAGGGCTGCCGCCCTAAAACCTGCTCGGGGACATTGTCCCCGAACCCCTTTTTCGCTTCGCGCGGTTGAATGCGTTTCGGCGAGCACAGTTTTTTAGAAAGGGTTTTCCGATGATTCTGAGCATCGACATCGGCGGCACCGCCGTCAAGATGGGCCTGGTCGATCACGAGGGAACGATCCACGCCCGCCACGAGGCCAGCGTGTGCTTTGACCACTACCAGACCCCGATCCTCACCACCGTGATCCGCGAGGCGCAGGCGTTCCTCGCGCGCGAAGGCGCACCGATCGAGGGCATCGGCGTGTCCGCCACCGGCCAGGTGGACGATCACGCCGGCGCGGTCATCGGCACCAACGGCAAAATCCCGAACTACGAGGGCGCACAGATCAAGTGCGACATGGAAGCCGCCTTCGGCGTGCCGGTCTTCGCGCTCAACGACGCGAACGCCGCGGCGCTGGGCGAGTGCTTCGCCGGCCGCGCAAAGGGCGTCAGCAACGTGCTGATGGTCACGCTGGGCACCGGCGTGGGCGGCGGCATCGTGCTGGATGGAAAAGTCTTCGGCGGCACGCGCGGCATCGCCGGCGAGCTGGGCCACTTCACGCTGTATCAGGACGGCCCGCTCTGCCCCTGCGGCAAGCGCGGCTGCTTTGAGAGCTATGCCGCGACGACCGCGCTCGTGCGCCGCGCGAAGAAAGCCACCGGCGAGGAGGACATGAACGGACGCATCGTCTTCTCCCGCGCGGCAGACGGCGATGAGACGATCCGCGCCGTGCTCTCCGCGTGGATTGACGACGTGGCCGCCGGCATCTCCGGCCTGGTGCACATCTTCAACCCGCAGATGGTGCTCATCGGCGGCGGCGTCTCCGCGCAGGAGGCGCTGCTGATCGCGCCCCTTCGCGAGCGCGTGATGCGCAGCGTCATGCCTCGCTTTGGCGAGTGCCTGCGGCTCGAGGCCGCGACGCTGGGCAACGACGCGGGCATGATCGGCGCGGCCAAGTTCTATCTGGACTGCGTCCGGCAGGCCGACGCGCCCTGAGCGCACAGGCCCGCCCATCAGGAAAGGAATTCAGCATGGACAAGCTCTTTTTCGGCGTCGATATCGGCGGCACGGCCACCAAGCTCGGCGCGTTCTCCCAGGACGGCAGGCTGCTTGACAAGTGGGAGATTCCCACGAACATCAGCGAGGGCGGCAGCCACATCATGCCGGATATCGCCCGGGAAATCGTCCGCTACGCGGGCGCGACGGAGAATGTCGTCGCCGTCGGCGTGGGCGTGCCGGGCCCCGTGCGCCGGGACGGCTCCGTGAAGCGTTGCGTAAACCTCGGCTGGGGCGGCTTCAACCCCGCGCGCGACCTGTCCGCGCAGCTTGAGGGCGTGCCGGTCTTCGCCGGCAACGACGCGAACATGGCCGCCATGGGCGAATACTGGCAGGGCGGCGGCCAGGGCTCCCGCAACCTCGTGTTCATCACGCTGGGCACCGGCGTAGGCGGCGGCATCGTGCTCGACGGCCGCATGGTCTACGGCAGCGCAGGCCTGGGCGGCGAGATCGGCCACGTCGTCGTCAATCCGGACGAACCCATGCCCTGCAACTGCGGCCAGTACGGCTGTCTCGACCAGACGGCCTCCGCGACCGGCGTGGTGCGCCACGCCAAGCGCGTGCTCGCCCACCATCCGAATGAGCCCTCTTCCCTGCGCGCGCTCGAGACGCTCACCGCGCGCGACGTGTTCGACGCGGCCAAGGCCGGCGACGCGCTGGCGTACGAGGCGGTCGACATCTGCATGGGCTTTCTGGGCAAGTCCCTGGCGATGCTGACCAACATCATCGACCCGGACATGTACATCATCGGCGGCGGCGTCTCCAAGGCCGGCGAGTTTCTGATCGACCTGGTGCGCAGGCACTACGAGCAGCTGGCCACGCTCTCCGAGCAGCGGGCCGTCATCGCGCTGGCCACGCTCGGCAACGACGCGGGCATCTACGGCGCGGCAAAGCTGGCGATGGACGCGGCGAGAAGATAAGTAAGCAAAACAACAGGGCCGGATTCCGCTCGGAATCCAGCCCTGCTTACATCAATTTGTGCCTGAATCTTCGCTTTGCGAATCGCATCCGTTTCAATCGTAGGCTGCTGCGCAGCCTGCTCTGAAACTGCTTTTTTCTGATAGGATGGGATACGTTAGGGCTGCCGCCCTAAAACCTGCCTGAGGGACACAGTCCCTCAGACTCCCTTCTTCGCTTCGCGCATACAAAAGTATTTCAGGCAAAAAATCCTATGAGAAACGGATTATGCCGCCTGCCGCTTTGTCCGCTTCTCGATCACCAGCAGCGTGAGCGTCATCAGCGCCGCCGCAAGGATCAGGCAGACCACCACGTTCTGGATGAGGCCCGCGAGGATGTAGCTCACAAAGCTCACCGCGGCGACCGTCAGCGCGTAGGGCAGCTGGGTGTACACGTGCGTCAGGTGATCGCACTGCGCGCCAGTGGACGCCATGATCGTCGTGTCGGAGATCGGGGAAATGTGGTCGCCGCAGACCGCGCCGGCCAGGCAGGCGGAGATGGCGATGATCAGGATCTCGCTGCCCACCGGGAACACGTCCACCACGATCGGGATGAGGATGGAGAACGTGCCCCAGGACGTGCCCGTGGCAAAGGCCAGGAAAAGCGCCACCACGAAGATGATCGCCGGGAGCATGATGGTCAGGCCCTTGGCAGAGCCGGAGAGCATGCCCGCGACAAACTGCGGCGCGCCCAGGGAGGACTTGGTGATGCCGCCGATGCTCCACGCGAGCACGAGGATCAGGATCGCCGGAACCATGGCCTTGAAGCCCTCGGCCAGGCTCTCGGTGAACTCACGATAGGTGAGCACGCGGCGCGCCATGTAATACACGAACGTGAACGCCAGTGCAAAGAAGGAGCCGAGCATCAGGCCCGTCGGCGCGCTGGAATTGGCGAAGGAATCGATGATGCCCGCGCCCTCAAAGAAGCCGCCGGTGTACATCAGGCCGATCACGCAGCACGCGATCAGCGCGACGACCGGAACGATCAGGTCGGCAATCGTGCCGCGCGCGGACACCGGCGCCTCGTCCGCGCCCTCGTACGGGCGCGCCTCGACGGTGTACAGGTCGCCGTGCAGGCGCGCGTTGTCCTCGTGCGTCTTCATCGCGCCATAGTCGATGTCGCGCAGGGAAATGAGCACGATCATCAGCAGGGTCAGCAGCGCGTAGTAGTTGTACGGAATCGCCTGGATGAACAGCGTCAGGCCGTTGGTGCCCTCCACCATGCCGCTCACCGCCGCCGCCCAGGAGCTGATCGGCGCGATGATGCACACCGGCGCGGCCGTCGCGTCGATGATGTATGCCAGCTTCGCGCGGGAGATCCTGTGCGTATCGGTCACCGGGCGCATGACGGAGCCGACCGTCAGGCAGTTGAAGTAGTCGTCCACGAAGATCAGCACGCCCAGCAGGAAGGTCATCAGCTGCGCGTGCTTGCGCTCCTTGATCTTCTCCCGCGCCCATGCGCCGTACGCGCGGGCGCCGCCGGCCTTGTTGATCAGCGCGACCATGGTGCCCAGGAACACCAGGAAGATCAGGATGCCGATGTTGCCCGTATCGCTGATCTTGCCCACGATCATGTCAAACGTGATCTCCACCATCTGCACGGGCTTCATCAGGCTGCCCGCGGCCAGCACGCCGCCGGCGAGCACGCCCGTGAACAGCGAGAGATACACCTCCTTGGTGATCAGCGCCAGGCCGATGGCCATCACCGGCGGCAGCAGCGACCAGGCCGTGCCGAATGCATTCACCGGCGCGGCAGCCAGAAGCACCAGCGCCGCAGCGGCATACACGATCAGCGCGATGCGCTGACCCTTGCTCAGTTTCATGTCTTTTGTTCTCCTCTCCGGTGCGTCCTTGCGCCGCCCCAGCAAACTTCCGCCATTATATCTGCTCGCGCCGGGGGATGCAACCGAAAACCGGCGATTCGTAATTTAACGGGAAAAAACAAAAGAACGCGCGAAAGCGTTGTACAAACTCCAACGCCTTCGCGCGTTTTGATGGTTTTGCTGCAAAGCAGCGTCCCCGGGCACAGCGCCGCAAGGTTCACAGCGCTCCGCCGGTCATGCCGGTTCAGGAGAGATGCTTCGTCTCGTCGCTCTCCAGCGCCGCCAGCAGCCTGTCGGCCTTCTCGCTGAGGTCGCAGCTTCGGATCGCGTTGCGCAGCGGGAGCACCGCGCGCGGGGTGACGGACAGCTCGTCCACGCCGATGGCCAGGAACGTCTCGGTCATCTCCAGATCCGCGCCCAGCTCGCCGCAGATGCCGACCCAGATGCCGTTCTTATGCGCGTTCTCCACGACCATTTTGATCAGGCGGAGCACCGCCGGATGATGCGGATCGTAGAAGCGGCCCAGATCGTTGTTCTGGCGGTCGCAGGCGAGGGTGTACTGGGTGAGATCGTTGGTGCCGCAGGAGAAGAAGTCGACCTCCTTGGCCAGACGGTCGCTCATCACGGCGGCGGCCGGGGTCTCGATCATGATGCCGATTTCGACATGGTCGCTGAACGGGATGCCCTCCTGTGTCAGCTCGGCCTTGACGCTCTCGATGAGCTTCTTGGTCTCGCGGACCTCCCAGACGCTGGTGACCATCGGGAACATAATGCCCAGCTTGCCGTAGGCGCTGGCGCGGTAGAGCGCGCGCAGCTGCGTACGGAAGAAGTCCGGGCGGCTGAGGGCGATGCGCAGGGCACGCATGCCCATGGCCGGGTTCTCCTCCTTGGGCAGCTCAAAGTAGTCGATCTGCTTGTCCGCGCCGATATCGCAGGTGCGGATGATGACCTCCTTGCCCTCCATGCCGGCGAGCACGGCCTTGTACGCCTCAAACTGCTCGTCCTCGGTCGGGTAGGTCTTGGCATTGAGGTACAGGAACTCGCTGCGGAACAGGCCGATGCCGCCGCCGTCGTTCAGCTGCACGGCATGCACGTCCTCGGGCGAGCCGATGTTGCAGTACACGCGGATGCTGCGGCCGTCCTTCGTGACGTTCTCCTGGCCCTTGAGGGTTTCCAGCATCCTCTGGAACGCCAGCTGCTCCTCGTGCTTAGCCAGCATGCGCTCGCGCGTCTCCTCGTCCGGATCGATGACCACCACGCCGGTGCTGCCGTCCACGATGACCTGACGGCCCTCGTATTCCATCTTCAGGCTGTCGCCCATGCCGACGATCGCCGGGATGCCCATGGTGCGCGCGAGGATGGCGGTGTGGCTGGAGCCGGAGCCGTAGGAGGTGACAAAGCCCAGGATCTTGCTCTTGTCCAGCTGGATCGTCTCGGACGGCGCGAGGTCGTCCGCAGCCAGCAGAACCGGCACGTCGGAGGCGATGCCGCCCTGCACGACGCCGCACAGGATGGAGATGATGCGGCCGGAGACGTCCTTCACGTCCGCGGCGCGGGCCTGCATGTAGCTGTCGTCCATCGTCGCAAACATCTCCGCGAACTGATCGGACGTGCGGGAGACGGCGATCTCCGCGTTCAGCTTTTCCTCCTTGATGATGCCCTCGATGGACTCCTCGTAGTCCATGTCCTCGGCCATCATCTGGTGCGTCTCAAACAGGAACGCCGCGTCGTCGCCGGCCTCCTCGCGGGCCTTCTCGGCCAGCTCGCCCAGCTGCTCAATCGCGGCGGCCTGCGCCGCCTTGAAGCGCTGCCACTCCGCCTCCGTGTCCTCGACGGTGTAGAACCTGACCTCCGCCGCCGCGCGGCGATAGAAATACAGGGGGCCCATGCTGATGCCGGTGGATACGCCCTTGCCCTGAATGGTGATCATGACGGTTCTCTCCTTTATATATGCCAACTGCGGCAGCCCCCTGACTGCCGCAGCCGGTATTCTGGATGCTTTTCGCACAGCGTCGGTCTTGGGCGCGGCGCTGCGGATGAGGCACAGCCTGTCGGCCATGCCGCCGGCAGCATGCCGGTTTACAGGTTCGCCTTGAAGAATTCTTCCATGGCCGGGCCGGCGACGGCTTCATCCTCGCCCTCGACGCGGACGGTCACGGTCTCGCCGCACTTGACGCCCAGCTTCATCAGCGCCATCAGCTTGAGGACGTTCACGGCCGTGCCGTCCTTCTCCACGGTGATGGCGCTCTTGTACTTCTTGCCTTCCTTGCTCAGCAGGCCGGCCGGGCGGGCATGGATGCCGACGGGATCCTTGATGGTGTAGACAAACTCGATCATGGGGGTTCCTCCTCAATCATATTCTGCTTTTGCAGCGGTCTTTCCAGACGGGCTTACACGAGGCTGAGCGCGTCCTCGTCCGCGACGAGCACGAAGTTCGGGTGCATCTGCAGGATGGACGCCGGCACATGCGGGGTCACCGGGCCGAAGAACGCCTTTTTGATGATCGCGGCCTTATCCTTGCCGGAGACGACCATCAGCACCTTGCGGGCGCTCATGATGGTGTGGGTGCCCATGGTGTAGGCCTGGCGCGGCACCTCGTCCCTGGAGGCGAAGAAGCGCTTGTTGGCCTCGATGGTCTCCTCGGTCAGGTCGACGCAGTGGGTGCCCATGTCAAAGGCGTCGCTCGGCTCGTTGAAGCCGATGTGGCCGTCGTGGCCGATGCCCAGCAGCTGCAGATCGACGCCGCCCAGGCCGGCGATCACCGCGTCATAGCGTTTGCACTCGGCGTCCGCGTCCATGTTGGTGCCGTCCGGCAGGTTGATGCGGTCAGATGGAATGTTCACATGGTCGAACAGGTTCCTGTGCATGAAGCTCCAGTAGCTCTCCCTGTGCTCGCGCGGCAGGCCGCGGTACTCGTCCAGGTTCACCGTGGAAACCTCGGAGAAATCGATATCGCCATGGTTATACCATTCCACCAGGTTCTTGTAGGTGCCTACCGGGGTGCCGCCGGTGGCCAGGCCGAGCACGCAGTCCGGCTTGTGGATGACCTGCGCGGCGATGATGGCCGCCGCCTTGCGGGACATCTCGTCGTAATTCTTGGTGCGGATGATCCTCATGAAAATCCTCTTCCCTTCAAAGCATCGTTGGGGCGTACGATACGCATGCTCCGACGCGCCGTACTATGTACTACATAGTATATCGCCCTTCTATCATTAAAGTCAATATCCTTCGCCTGTTTTTGTGCATTCTATTGACCAGCGGCGGCCATTCACGCCCCTTGCACGGCATGTAGGCGCAAAAACAGCCCCGCCCGGCTGCTCCTCCGGGACAGGGCCACTGATTCGTCTGTCCTTTATGCTTGCTTGTCCGCCCTCCGTCTGCACCGTTCCTCCTTCAGGCCCCGCAGGATGATCGCCCGGGCCCTTTCCGCGCCCTCCCGGCTCATGGGCGGCACGCCGGCGAGCGGATAGGGGATGCCCAGCCGATCGTACTTGGCCGCGCCCATCGTGTGATAGGGCAGCACGTCGAGCGCCTTCACGCTGCGAAGCCCGCCGATGAAGCGGCCCAGGCGAAGGAGCGCCTGCTCGTCGTCCGTCACGCCCGGGACGACGACGTGCCGGATCCACACCGGAACGTTCTTTTCCTCCAGATAGCGAGCGAAGGCCAGGATGCCGCGGTTGTCCATGCCCGTCAGCTTTTTGTGCGCGGGCGCGTCGATGTGCTTGATGTCCAGCATCACCAGATCCGTCAGGGTCATCAGCGCATCGAGCTTGTCGTTGTACGCCGATTTCCCCTCGCGGTACGTCGCGCCGGAGGTGTCGATGCAGGTGTGGATATGCTTCTCCTTCGCCAGGGCAAACAGCTCCAGCAGGAAGTCGATCTGCAGAAGCGGCTCGCCGCCGGTAACGGTGAGCCCGCCGCTGCCGTAAAACGCCCTGTTACGCTCGTATTGCGCCATCAGCGCCTGCGGGCTCATGCGCGTGCCCTTGCCGGTGTCCCAGCTGTCGGGGTTGTGGCAGTACTGGCAGCGCATCGGGCAGCCCTGGCAGAAGATCACGAACCGCAATCCGGGGCCGTCCACCGTGCCGAAGCTCTCCACCGAGTGAATGTATCCGTCCATAAACCTCAGATCTTGTCGTGGAAGGTGCGGGAGATGACCTCGTCCTGCTGCTCCTTCGTGAGCTTGATGAAGTTGACCGCGTAGCCGCTGACGCGCACCGTCAGCTGCGGGTACTTCTCCGGGTGCTTCTGTGCGTCCAGCAGCGTCTCCCTGCTGAACACGTTGACGTTGAGGTGGTGGCCGCCCTTCTTGACATAGCCGTCCAGCAGCGCCACCAGGTTGTCGATCTGATTCTGGGTTGCCTTCATGGTCATGCTCCTTTCTTACTCCAGGTCATCGTCCGCATCCAGGCCCTCAAAGAGCGTCGGCGCATTGCAGCCGCCCAGGCCGCAGTCGATGTCCACGTCGATATCGCCCACGAAGATCTGATCCTCCTTGCCCAGCGCGCCCGGGATGATGGAGAACGTGTTGGAGATGCCGTCCTTCGCGTCCTTGAACGGCAGCTTCGCCACGGAGGCCAGCGACGCGACCGCGCCGTGACTGTCGCGGCGGTGCATCGGGTTCGCGCCCGGGGCAAACGGCTCGCCCTTCTTGCGGCCGTCCGGCGTGGAGCCGGTCGCCCGTCCATAGACCACATTGGAGGTGATGGTCAGGATGGAGGTCGTGGGGATGGAGTCGCGGTAGGTGTGGTTCTTGCGCACGTGCTCCATAAACCGATGCACGATGCCGCGGGCGATGTTGTCCACGCGGTCGTCGTCGTTGCCGTACTTGGGGAAGTCGCCCTCCACCTGGTAATCGACCGCCAGGCCGGTCTCGTCGCGGATGACCTTCACCCGCGCATACTTGATCGCGGACAGGGAATCCGCCACGACGGACAGGCCCGCGATGCCCGTGGCGAACCAGCGGGTCACGTTCTTGTCGTGCAGCGCCATCTGCAGCTTCTCGTAGCAGTACTTGTCGTGCATGTAGTGGATGACGTTGAGGGTGTTGACGTATACCTCCGCCAGCCAGCGCATCATCGCGTCAAACTTCTCCATGACCTCGTCGTAGTCGAGAACTTCGCTGGTGATCGGCGTGAACTTCGGGCCGACCTGCTTATGGCTGATCTCGTCCACGCCGCCGTTGATGGCGTAGAGCAGGCACTTGGCCAGGTTCGCGCGCGCGCCGAAGAACTGCATCTCCAGGCCGATGCGCATGGAGGACACGCAGCAGGCGATGCCGTAGTCGTCGCCGTGCGTGAAGCGCATCATGTCGTCGTTCTCATACTGAATGGACGAGGACTCGATGGACATCTTCGCGCAGTAGCGCTTGAAGTTCATCGGCAGGTTAACCGACCAGAGCACCGTCAGGTTCGGCTCCGGGGAGGGGCCGAGGTTCGCCAGCGTATGCAGATAGCGGTAGCTCATCTTCGTCACCAGGTGGCGGCCGTCGATGGCTACGCCGCCGATGGACTCGGTGACCCACTGCGGGTCGCCGGAGAAGAGCTGGTTGTACTCCGGCGTGCGGGCGAACTTCACCATGCGCAGCTTCATGATGAAGTGATCGACCATCTCCTGAATCTTCTGCTCGGTGAACAGGCCGCGGCGCAGGTCGCGCTCGGCGTAGATGTCCAGGAACGTGGAGGTGCGGCCCAGGGACATCGCCGCGCCGTTCTGCTCCTTGATGGCGCCCAGGTAGCCAAAGTACAGCCACTGGATCGCTTCCTTCACGTTGCCCGCCGGGCGCCCGATGTCAAAGCCGTAGCTGGCGGCCATCTCCTTGAGCTGGCCCAGCGCGCGGATCTGCTCGGAGAGTTCCTCGCGCTGCTGGATAACCTTGGAATACATCGCCGAGCGGGTCTGCTCCTTCTGCTCGAGCTTGTCCTCGATCAGGCAGTCCACGCCGTAGAGCGCGACGCGGCGGTAGTCGCCGATGATGCGGCCGCGGCCATACGCGTCCGGCAGGCCGGTGATGATGTGGCTGGAGCGGCAGGCGCGCATCTCCGGGGTGTATGCGTCGAACACGCCCGCATTGTGCGTCTTGCGGTGCACGGTGAAGAACTCGCTCATCCGGGGATCGATCGTGTAGCCGTGATCCTTGCAGGCCTTCTCCGCCATGCGGATGCCGCCGTAGGGCATGAACGCGCGCTTGAACGGCTTGTCCGTCTGCAAGCCGACGATCTGCTCCTTGTCCTTATTCAGGTAGCCCGGGCCATGAGAGGTGATGGTGGAGATGATCTCCGTGTCCATGTCCAGCACGCCGCCTTTGGCGATCTCCTCCTTCGTCAGCGCGCAGACCTGATCCCACAGGTCGAGCGTGTTCTGCGTCGGCCCCTCGAGGAAGTCCTCGTTGCCGTCGTAGGGCGTGTAGTTGTGCTGGATAAAGCTGCGGACGTTGACCTCCCGGCACCACGTTGCGCGCTCGAAGCCGTCCCACTCCTTGAACTGGTAGTCCATATAATCCAGATGATCCATGCTTCCACTCCTTATATAGTTAGAAATATCTAACCTCATTGATAAAAGGAAAGACAAAATTCCTGCTCCCGGCATGCTTCAGCAAAAAATCTTGTCTTATTCTTCAGTTGCGCACGCCGGAAGGCTCCGGCAGCTGTCATGATAGCATACTCCTGCGTGGTTTTCAATGCCGCCGTCCTCAGTTTGGCAAACCAGCTGTATTCTCATTCGTGATTTTGACAAAAAGAGCGCGCGAATGCGAGGCTTGGCAAAAAAAGCTCCTTTCCTGCCATCAGGAAAGGAGCCGGAAAAAAATCAATAGGTGTAGTTCTCCACGTCCACCTTGTCCGGATTGGTGTACGGCGCGAGGGTGGACACCATCTTCATGGGCTTGTCGTAGCTGTTTTTGCAGTAGTGAATCTCGCCCGGCTCGATGTGGATCATGTCACCGGCCTTGAGGTGATTGACCACACCGTCCACGACGATGTCGATCTCGCCCTCGAGGATGTAGAAGTTCTCCTCCATCACGTTGTGGTAGTGCGCCTTGAAGTCCTGGCCGGGGTTGAAGGCGACGAGGGCAAAGTTCATGCGCGGGCCCTTCATCAGGTACTTGGGGCCGCTGTCGCCAAAGCGATACTCGCGCTCGTTTTCATTGACGATATACATAGCTTTTTCTCCTCTGTTCAGACATTGAGATAATGACGCAGAAAACCGTACACCGAGCACCGACAGCCTTGATTTTAAGTCAGCTGTTCGGAGACGGGGTGCGGGCACAGCCCGCCATCGAGCACCGACAGCCTTGATTCTGAATCAGCCGTTCGGAGACGGGTGCGGGCACAGCCCGCTCAGACGCCCGGGGCCGCCCACATGTAGCGGGTCAGACGGTCGTCGGAGATGGCCAGCTCGCGCGCGTAGACCTCGCGCCAGACCTTGTACATCTCCATGTAGATCCTGTGGTTCTCCATGTTCGGCTCGTAGCGCTTATCCATGCGCACCAGCTTTTTGGCCGTTTCGGAGATATCCTCATACAGGCCCACGCCATAACCGGCCATGATCGCCGCGCCCAGCGCCGTTGCCTCCTTGACCTTGGGGACGTTCACCGGCTTGCCCAGCGCGTCGCACAGGATCTGGCACCAGAGATCGGACTTGGACGCGCCGCCCGCAAAGACGACCTCGTCCGGGACGTTGCCGGTGGTCTCCTCGACCAGCTTCATGTGGCCGTAGGTAACCAGCGCGGTGTTCTCCATGATCGCGCGGTAGAAGGTGTAGCGGTTGTACTTCTGCGGGTCAAAGTCGAAATTCATGAAGGACGGGCTGGCGTGGCGCCAGGAGATGTAGTTCATCACGTCGGAGAACGTGCACATCATGCCGTAGCAACCGGCCGGGATGTCCTTGGCCTTCTCGTTCATCAGGTCGTAGGGATCGCGGCCGCAGGTCTTGGACAGCTCCTTTTCCGCCGTGCAGAAGGCGTCGCGGTACCAGCGCATCACCATGCCCGGCTTGAAGGCCAGCGCCTCGTACTGCCAGATGCCCGGCACGCTGTGGCAGTTCACGCGCACGCGGCAGTGCTCGTCGGTCTTCGGCTCGTCGGTGTTGTACTCGTACTGCCAGAAGCTGCCGCCGAAGATGGCCGCCTGATTGGCGTCCACCACGCCCACGCCGACGCAGCCCAGCTGCGAATCGCCGCCGCCGGCGACGACCGGGGTGCCCACGGCCAGGCCGGTGTCCGCCGCGCCCTTCTCGCTGACCTTGGCGACGATGGTGCCGCACTCGTAGGTTTTGGGGAAGATACCGGTCTTCAGGCCGATGCTCGCGGCGATCTCGTCCGCCCAGTCGCGGGCCTTGAGGTCGTAGATGCCGGTGGTGCAGGCATTGGAGGGCTCGGAGGAGAAGACGCCGGTCATCTTGTAGATGAGCCAGTCGTTGAACATGGTGCACATCGCGACCTTCTCATAGACCTCGGGCATCTTGTTCTTCACCCAGAAGATGCGCGGCAGCGCGCCCAGCGCATAGGTCTGGCCGGAGCGGTGATAGATCTTCTTTTCCAGCTCCGGGTCCATGCGCACCAGCTGGCCGACCTCGTCGTCGCTGCGGGCGTCCACGTTGGCGCAGGCCCAGATCTCGCTGCCGTCCTTGTCATAGAGCACGATGCCCTCGCGCATGCAGGTGGTGGAGACGGCGGCGATGTCCCTGGGGTCAACGCCCGTCTGCTCGATGACGCCGCGGATGCAGCCGCTGGCCAGCGCCCAGTTGTGCGTCCAGTCAAAGTCCATGCTGCCGGGGAAGCGCGGATCCTCCGCGTGCGTCCATTCCTGCTGGACGCAGCCCAGCTGCTCGCCGTCGAGGCTGAAGAGCACCGCGCGCACGCTGCCGGTGCCGGCGTCCACGGCCATGAGGGTTTTTGCCATAGGAACCATCCTTTCTGATATCTATACCCGTATGTTGATCGGTTCTAAAGGACGTTCAGCCGTCCTTGAGCAGCAGATTGGCGGTGACCTCATCGGTGATGAGGATATCCAGGTATCCGCCGCGCAGCACCGCGCGGATGGCCTCGATCTTGTCCGCGCCCGCGGCCAGGCCGACGACGTTGGGCATCTCCCTGAGGCGCTCCAGCGGCGTGGAGATCAGCCTGTCCTCGATCGGCGAGGGGATGAGCTGGCCGTCCCGGTCCAGGAAATGGCACAGCACGTCGCCCACGGCGTTGTTCATCTTCAAATAGAACATATCCGTCGGGCCGAGCACGCCCGTGCGAAACACCGTGGCCGATTCGGTGATCGGGCCGACGCCCACCAGCGTGAACGCGGAGAGCTCGCTCATGCGGATGATCTCGCTGACGGAGTTCTCCTCGCGCATGGCCGCGGCCATCTCCGGCGAGGAGGCCAGCAGCGGCGCGGGCATCAGGTACAGCCGGGCGTTGAAGATGCCCGAGCGCGTGTTGGGCAGGTAGTTGGACACGCCGCCGGTCAGCGAAATGCAGGTCACGGGGCTTTGCACCATGGTCGCCAGATGGTTGAGCGTGCGCGAGAGCGTGTCGCCGTAGCCCACGTTGATGCAGGCGTTGTCGCCCAGGCGGTCGGCGATGTACATCGCGCCGGCGCGGGCGATGGATTCGTTGGGGTGCGCGTCGTCGCGGTCGGTCTCCGGAATCAGGAAGACGTCCTTGAGGTTGTACTTCTCCATCAGCTGGCGGCTCTGCTCCACCATGCCCACGCCGTCCGAGCGGAGCCTGAACTGGATCACGCCGGTCTGCCGGGCGGTTTCCAGCAGCTTGATCACGCGCATGCGGCTGATGGAGAGCCTGTCCGCGATGGCCTGCTGGGTCATGTTTTCAAAATAATAGTACCAGGCCGCCTTGACCATCAGCGATTCTTCATAGTTCAAGCCCTTCTCCTCCTCCGGCGCGCCGGTACAAACAATAATTTGTCCATCAAACATTTGTATCCACCAAAGAGTATATCATCCGTCGGCGCAAATGTCAATTACTTTACAAACATGTTCCGCTTATTTCGCCAGTTGATTCACGATTGGCAAAAGATTTTAAATAATACTTGACAGGATGCACAGAAATGCTTACAATGGGGGCAGCAATAAAATGTGTTGAATGTGAACCTTTGTATCGACGAAACGCAGGAGTAATGACATGGCAGCAAATGTGAGCGGGCAAACACCCGTGCCGCGCCTTGAGGTCCGCGGAATCAAGAAGGCGTTCGGGCAGAACGTCGTCCTCAAAGGGATCGATTTGAGCGTGCGCGCCGGCGAGGTGGTCGCGCTCATCGGCGGCAACGGCGCCGGCAAATCCACGCTGATGAAGATCATCATGGGCATTTACACCTGTGACGCCGGCGAAATTCTGCTGGACGGCAAGGTCGCCAGGCTGGGCAAGCCGGCGGCGTCGCTGGCGGCCGGCATCTACCTGGTGCCGCAGGAGCCGCTTCTCTTCCCCAACATGACGGTGCTTGAAAACATCCTCATGGGCTTTAGTGAAAATGAAAGCGAGCTGAAAAAGCGCCTGAGCCGGCATATGGAGGAGCTGGGCGTAACCCTCAGCCTCCAGCGCAAGGCCAACACGCTCTCCATCGCCGAGCAGCAGCTGGTCGAGCTGCTCCGCGGCATGATGCGCAACGCGCAGGTGCTCATCCTGGACGAGCCCACCAGCGCGCTGACCTTCGGCGAGGTGCAGGCCCTCTTCAGGGTCGTGCAGGACCTCAAGCGCAAGGGCATCGCCATCATCTACATCACCCACCGCCTCACCGAGGTCTTTGAAATCGCGACCAGCGTCGCCATCATGCGCGACGGCCTGATCACCCTGGAGGGCCCGGTGGAAAACTTCACCAAGGAAATGCTGATCAAGGGCCTGCTGCCCGGCGGCGCCGAGGTGCAGCAGCAGGGCGGCAGGGCGTATGAGCCGGTGCGCTACGACGCGCTTGAGCCCGTGCTCAAGGTGCGGGGGCTCAGCGGCTACGGCTTCAGCGATATCTCCTTTGACCTCTACCCGGGCGAGATCCTGGGCATCGCCGGCGTCGTCGGCGCGGGCCGCACGGAGCTCATCAGCACCATCTTCGGCCGCGACAAGACCCTCGGCGGCTCCGTCGTGCTGGACGGACAGGACATCACCGGCCTGCCGACCAGCAAAATCCTTCAGGCGGGCATCAACTTCGTGCCCGAGGACCGTCACTATCACGGTCTGTTCAAGATCCGCTCGATCTCTTCCAATACCACGTCGGCGCTGCTGAACACCCGGGAAATCGGCCGGGTGAACATGAACCGCGGCCGCCAGAAGCAGATCGCCGCCAAATATGCCCAGGACTTCAGGACCAAGATCGTCTCCCTTGAGGATCTGATCGGCAGCCTTTCCGGCGGCAACCAGCAGAAGGTCGTCATCGCCCGCGCGCTGTCCACAAGCCCCAAGGTGGTCATCCTCGACGAGCCCACC
>JAGBDL010000025.1 GCA_017937505.1 Clostridia bacterium
CAGTCCTGGTCGTTTCAAGGGGGTATGGGAGTCCAGAGGGATGTAGGGGGGACTGGAGCCTGCCGCCGCCTGTGGCGGAAACAGGCTGGCGGAATGTCCCGAGCGAAAAGGAGTGATCTCCGTCCACGACTATTTCGCGAGGTAATCGAAATCCCCCCTCATCCCTCTGGGCCCAGCGCAGCGCGCTCCCCTGAAGATGGCAATCTTCAAAGCTTCTTAGTTAGCATAAGCCCCCTTATGTAAACAAGCTGCCCCAAACATCCCCTTACGCCAGCGGCTTCCTGCCCGGCGTGCCCGCCTTGCGCGGATACGCCTTGGGCGTCTTGCCGGTCTTGTCGGTGATGAGCAGGCAGTGCGTCCAGTCCTCCCGGCCCGGCACCGGCGCAGGGCTGATGCCGCGCACCGTGCCGCCCAGCACGAACGCCGCGCGCTTGGCCGCGACCAGTTCGTCCTGCACGCCCGGGCCCTTCCAGGCGATCGCCAGACCGCCGGTCTTCACGAACGGCAGCGTCAGCTCCTGCAGGGTTGCGCTCGAGGCCACCGCGCGGGACACCGCCGCGTCGTAGGCCTCCCGGTGCATGTCCAGCCTCGCCGCGTCCTCCGCGCGCGCGTGCAGCGCCGTCGCCGCAAGATTCAGCCGCTTCAAGGCGTCCTCAAGGAACGCGATCCGCTTGCTGAGCGCATCCAGAAACGTCATCTGAAGATCAGGCCGAAGGATCAGCAGCGGCATGCCCGGAAAGCCCGCGCCCGTGCCCACGTCGATCACCCGCGCGTTTTGCGCCAGCAGTCCCTGCGCCAGCGGCGCGGCGCTGTCCAGATCGTGCCGGTCAACGCGCTCGTCCTCGTCGAGCACCGCCGTCAGATCCATTTTCTGGTTGTACTCGTCCAGGATCGCGTGGAACGCTTCAAAGCGCTCCATGGCGGTCTGGTCATAGGCGACGCCCAGCGCGTCAAGGCCGCGCATCAGTCGTTCTCTGTTCATCATCTGCTTTCCAGCCAGAGCTTGATCCAGCTGAGCCCCTCTCTGAAGTGATTCTTGATGAAGTATTCGGGCTTGGACGGGCTGCCCTTGCCCGTGGCCGCGATGCCCGTCTGCCTGCACAGCTCCAGCGCCCGCGCGACGTGATAGTCGCTGGTCACGACAAGCGCCTGCGCAAGCCCCCGGTGCTCCATGATCGCCCTGGCATAGACCAGGTTTTCCCGCGTGTTGAACGACGCCGTCTCCGCGACCACGTCCTCGGAGCGGACGCCCCTTTCAATCAGCCAGTCGCGCATCACGTCGCCCTCGGCGCGCGGCTCGTTGATGCCCTGCGCGCCGCAGACGATGATGAGCTGCGGCTTTTCCAGATAGCTCTCCAGCGCCGCCGTCAGCCTGCGCGTAAGCGCCACGGACGGCGTGCCGTCCTCCTTCACCTGCGCGCCCAGCACGATGATCACGTCGGAATCCCCGACCGGCGGCAGATGCGTCTCCTTGTAAAAGACAAAGCCCATCAGCCCCACCACACAGGCCAGGCACACAAGCGCAACCAGCAGCAGTCCCACCAGCAGCCTCCTCACGATTCTGTTCAAGATATGCTCTCCTTCAAATTACACGCCGTCCGGCGCAAGCGACACCCATTCGTATTCCTCGTCCCTGAGGCCGCCGCCGCGCTTGCCCTCGGCGCTGACCACATAGCTGAACGACGCGTCCTCCTGCGCGCTGCCCAGGCAGCGCCCGCGGATCATCGAGTACGCCTCGCGCCCGGCAAAGATCATGTGATCGACCAGCTGAATGCCGATGAGGTACAGCGCTGTGGTGATCCGCTTCGTCACGTCGAGATCCGGCTGGGACGGCGAGGCCACGCCGCTGGGGTGATTGTGCGCCAGGATGACGGAATACGCGTTGTGGCGCAGCGCCGTCTCCACGACCGTGCGCGGATGCAGCGCCACCTGATCCACCGTGCCCGTGTGCAGCAGCGAGCGGTGCAGCACATGGCCCGCCTGATCCAGGCAGACCATGTAGATCTGCTCCTCCGTCACGCCGAAAAACAGCGGCGCGCAGTATGTGCGCGCATCCTTGAGCGTCACGATCCTCGGACGCTCGCCCAGCGCGTTCATCTGGCAATAGCGCGTCAGCTGCGGCATCATTGTCAGCAGCAGCGCCGCGTTTTGGCCCATGCCCTTCACGCGCAGCAGCTCGTTTTCATCCGCGCTCAGCACGGCGTTCAGGCTGCCGAACACGGCGATCAGCTCGTGCGCCAGCGGATTCACGTCCCGCTGGGGAATCGCATAGGTGAGCAGCAGCTCCAGCACCTCGTGCTCGGAAAAGGCAGAAAGCCCCGCCGTGCGCAGGCGCTGACGCAGGCGCTCCCTGTGCCCCGCGTGAATGGACTTTTCCTTCTCTGCCATGGCGCGCCTCTCCCTTCTTCGGATTCATTATACGATAGGAGCAGAAGTCCGTCAACCAGAGGGTACACTGTCAGATGATGTCTGCAATCAGACCCGTTTCAATCGTAGGCTTCTGCGCAGCCTGCTCTGAAACTGCCTCTTTTGCATTGGGATACATCGGGCTGCCGCCCAAACCTGCTTGGGGCTCTGCCCCAAACCCCGCAAGGGACATTGTCCCTTGACCCTTCCCTGCTTCGCGCGCTCTTTTGAAACCTTGCGGTCTATTCAAACAGCGCGCGGATATCCTCCTGCGTCAGCTGTGTGGGCATCGCCTCGCCGGCAGTGATCATCTGATCAAACAGCTCGCGCTTGCGCGCGCCGAGCCGCACGACCTGCTCCTCGATGCTGCCGCGCGTGATGAGCCGAATGACGTTGACCGTGTTCTTCTGGCCGATGCGGTGCGCGCGGTCGGTCGCCTGATCCTCCGCGGCGGGGTTCCACCAGGGATCGAAGTGAATCACCGTGTCCGCGCCCACGAGATTGAGGCCCGAGCCGCCCGCCTTGAGCGAGATCAGGAACACCTGACCCCTGCCGCCGTTGAACTGATCGACCAGCTCGATGCGGCGCCTGGGCGGCGTCTCGCCGTCCAGATACAGGCACTCGATGCCCACGGCCTCCAGCCTGCGCTGCAAAATCTTGAGCATGCGCGTGAACTGCGAGAAGATGAGCGCGCGGTGGCCCGCCTCCAGAGAGCCGGGCAGGATATCCAGCAGCAGGTCAAGCTTGCCGCTCGAGGCCGCATAGGAGGGCAGCACCAGCGACGGATGCCCGCAGATCTGGCGCAGCTCCGTGATCGCCGAGAGCACCTCGATGCGGTTTTTGCCCGCGAGCATCGTGTCCACCTGCGGGCGCAGCCGCATCAGGCTGGCCTGATAGACCCTGCGCTGCTCCTCGGTCATGTCCGCCATCATCTCAATCTCGTTCTTCTCCGGCAGCTCCCGGAGCACGTCGCCCTTGAGGCGGCGCAGCAGGAACGGGCGGATGCGCCGGCGCAGCACGTCCGCCTCCTCGCCTGTGCCGAAGCGGTGCATGAACTGCGCGAAGGAGAGCAGATAGCCCGGCAGCACAAAGTCAAAGATCGACCACAGCTCGCCCGGATGGTTCTCCATCGGCGTGCCGGTCAGCGCAAAGCGCGTCTGCGCCCTGAGCTGCTTGACCGCGCCCGCGCCCACGCTCATGGCGTTCTTGATGTACTGCGCCTCGTCGAGGATCGCGAAGCGGAACGCGATGGCACTCAGCTGCCCGATGTCCCGGCGGATGAGCGGATAGGACGTGAGGTACACATCGATGTCGCAGTCCTCCCTGGCCAGATGCGCGATGGTCTGCGCACGGGCGCTCTGCGTGCCCTCGCCCGCCGCCACGCGGAGCTCCGGCGCGAAGCGCTTGATCTCCGCCATCCAGTTGTAGACCAGCGACGTCGGCGCGACGACGATGGACGGCCGCTGCTCCCCGCCCCGGCGCTTCGCCCACAGCAGGAGCGAGATGACCTGCAGCGTCTTGCCCAAGCCCATGTCGTCCGCCAGGATGCCGCCCATGTGCAGGCGATCCAGCGCCTGCATCCACATGAAGCCGCGCAGCTGATACGGGCGCAGCATGCTATGAAGCGGCTCGGGGCACGGCTCACCGTCCTCGTCCATGGAGGCCACGAACGACCTGACCGAATGGTCCGCGGCCACGGGCAGGCGCCCGTTTTCCAGCAGGCTGAGCATGTACGCCGCCCGGAAGGACTCGATCTCCAGCAAGCCGCGGCCGCGCTCGCCCTCCTGTTCGCCTTCCTCCTGTGCGCCGGCAGCGGCCTCCGCCAGCTCGCGCCACTCGTCCATGTCCGTCAGGTCGAGGAACGTGCCGTCCTTGAGCCGGAAGTACTTCCGGTTGTCGCGCAGCGCCTGCAGGATCGCCAGAATCTCCGGCGCGGGCTCGCCGTTTTCGCTCAGCTCAAGCTGCAGCGCGCCCTCCTGCATGCGCAGCATACCGGTAAAATGCGGCTTGCGCGGGGTCAGCCTGCGGAACTCGTCGGAGCAGTAGACCTCCGCCGTCTTCTGCAGCTCGTAGATGCCCTCGGTCAAAAAGCGGTAGATGGGCTCCTGGCCGCTGAGGATCACGCGGCCCTTCTGCATGCGGAAGCCCGCCCTGGCCAGCAGGTCGAGCGCCGCGTGCTCGCCCGCCGCGTCGCGCAGCATCAGCACGCGCTCGTCCTCCTCGCCCCGGGCGGCCGCCGGCGCGAACGGATCGATCTCCTCGTCGCCGTAGCAGAAGGCCAGCTTCGCGAGCACCGTGCGCTCCTCGCGGTCAAAGTACGCCTTGACCCTGAGCGGACGGCGCACGATGCACTCGGCCAGCGCGCCGTCGAGGGTCACCGTACCCGCGCGCTCGAGCGCCGGCAGCAGCTCGGAGATCACGCGCGCGCTCTGCTCCGCGTCAAAGCGGAAAGCCGCCTGGCCCTCCTTGCCCGCCTCCAGCATCACGCGCACAATGCTCTGCTGCTCCGGCGGCAGGCGCAGCACGTCGCCCTCGCAGAAGACGAAGCGGCAGTCCTGCCCCAGCGGCCGCAGGGATTTGGGCATCTGGGCGCGCACCTCCAGCTCGCGCCCGCTTCTGGACACGCCAAAGAGCAGCTCCGCCTGGCCGTCGAACACGCAGGGGATGGGATAGACCTCCTCGCCGAAGGAGAGCCTGAACGGCTTGGCCATCAGCAGCTGCATCAGCCGTGGGACAAAGCGCTCGGAGATGCTCAGCCACTTGGCCTCCAGGCCCGTCTGCACCAGCCTGCCCTCCAGCTGGCAGACGTAGGCCGCGTCCTGCAGGACGCGGATGATCTTTTCGTCCACGCCCGCAAAGCCCATCCACTGCGGCTCGAGCACAAAGCCCTTGCCGAAGGCCATCGTCTCCCCGTGCGAGAGCGCGTGCAAAAACTGCGCCATCGACTTGACGACGTACATGCGCTCCTGCCCCACGCGCAGGGACACGCGCACCGGCTGCGAGCCGATGAGCTGCAGCGTGACCTCCATCTCCAGCGGCGTCTCCATCGGCAGCGCCGCCTGAATCGTGCCCATCAGCCTGCCGGCGTTCTCCCGGGCGCGCCGGCGGCGGATCTCCTCGATCGCGCCGGAGGCCATCGCCTGCAGCATCGCCGCCGCCAGATGGCGGCAGGGCTTGTGCACGTTGCCGAAGAAATCGCACGAGCAGCGGCCGCTGAGCTTGCCGCCCGCGCCCACGCGCACCACGCGCCGCGGGTTGTCGTCCACGACAAAGCGCAGCATGCCGGCCTCCTCCTCGAGCGGATGCACACCGCCCGCCCGGTACAGCGCCAGGCCCGCCGCATATTCCTCCTCCGGCGTGACGCGCCGGAGCGTCTCCATCATGTCTTCCGTCACAGAAATTCCTCTTCCAAAACAATTTTGAACAACCTAATTATCATTCTACGGCGGGGAAAGGATTCCTGCCTGGTTTTCGCGCCGCCTTTGCCAAAAAGCGCAGCGCAACGAAAACAACCGGGCGTTTCCCGGCGTCAGCGGTGGATTTTTTCCATTTTTCTGATATGCTTGGTGAAGCGCGGACATGCGCGCCGCGAAGCCGGCTGAGCAGTACAGGAGGTGCCGTATGACCAACGTTCAAATCGTCGCCCGTTTCTTTCAGGAGGGATACGAAAACAGGAACTACGAGCTCGTCAGGTCGTATCTATCCGAGGACTACATGGACCACAGCCCGGCGGGCGCGCGGGGCAGCGCGCAGGCCGTGGAGATTCTGAAAATTGTGGCATCCCAGCTTTCGGGCCTGTCCGTAAAGATGCTGGATGTCTTTGCAGACGGCGGCAGGGTTGCCGCGCGCGTGCGCTTTGAGGGCGCGCACACCGGCGCCATGATGGGCATCCCCGCCACGGGCAAGCGGATTTCCTTTGAGGCGCTGGAGCATTTCAGCGTTGTGAATGGGAAAATCGTCGAGTCCTGGGGCTACTGGCCGGACAGGGAGATCGAGGAAAAGCTGCTTTCCTGATATGCTGAAACACCCTGCAGGATTTTTCGTCCTGCAGGGTGTCTGCTCTATGGAATTGCGCTGTTTCCCGATCATTCCTCGCGGGAGTTCTTCCTGCGCCTGCTGTATACGACCGCGCCCGCCACGGCGGCAGCCGATACGGCCAGCAGGATGAGCCAGCCCGTCAGGTTGCTGCTGTCGCCGGTCTTCGGAAGGGAGGATACGTCGGCTTTTTCTTTGGTATAGGTGTTGACGAAGGTCATCTTCTTCACCGGGCCTTTATCCTCATCCAGATTGTAGTAACCGCCGTCGTCGTCTTTCCTGTAGATCGTCGGAAAGATGAGCAGCCCGCTCGGCTCTTCCTCCGGCGCCGCATCGTCCAGTGAGTACGACGCAGCGATGGTCTCTTTACAAACCAGACACCACACCTTGTCGTCATACTCCCAGCCGTCCTTGCCCTCGTCCACCTGCTGGACAAATACGAAGGGGCTGAACAGCTCCATCAAATCCCCAAAGGATCCAGTAATGGTCAACTCGCCGGCATAGCTGCCCACGCCGTTGGTGGTGACGGAGGTGCCGGAGACTTTCGCATACTTGAGGACTTTACCTCTGTCATTCATCAGCTTCAGCTTAAAGACAGTCTCTCCGGGTTTTACGCTGCCGTCCTTCTGCACGATGGTGGTATAGGGCGCGGTCAGCTCGAGCGTTGCTGCATCCTCCGCAAAGGCCGCGGCCGGGATGAGCGCCAGCACCAGGCACAGGCTCAGCAGCATGCCGAAAACTCGTCTCTTCATCATGTTTTCTCTCCTTCTCCCGCGCAGGCAGCTGCGCGGCGTTGCGCCTTCATCACGGGCTTTCCCATGATCATTCCGTTCTCATTCGCGTTTCTCCGGCGGCAGCAGGCCTGCAGCATCCGCTTTTCGTCCGAGGCCCGCCGCTTCTCACAGCCCATGCACCGCGCTCCCGTGATGCGGCCTGCTTTTCGGTTCATTATAGCAGATGCGCCTTCGTTTTTTCAATGCGTGGGCGGCAGAAATATGGCGTAAACCGGAAAAAAATCCTCCGCACAGCCTGTCCTGCGGAGGATTTTCCGTTCCGGATGCGTATCAGGAAAACGCCTTGCCCTCGAACGCCGCGCGCCTGCGCACGTCCTGCATCAGGCTGTCGAACTGCGCGGGGTTGAGCGACTGCGCGCCGTCGCACAGCGCATGCGGCGGATCGTTGTGCACCTCGATCATCAGGCCGTCCGCGCCGGCGGCGATGGCCGTGCGCGCGAGCGGCTCCACCATCCAGGCGATGCCCGCCGCGTGCGAGGGATCGATGATCACCGGCAGATGCGACTTCTGCTTGATGATGGGCACGGCGGAGATGTCCAGGTTGTTGCGGATCATCTTTTCAAACGTGCGGATGCCGCGCTCGCAGAGGATCACGTTGGGGTTGCCGCCGGCGAGGATGTATTCCGCGCTCATGAGCAGCTCCTCGATGGTGGAGGACAGGCCGCGCTTGAGCAGCACCGGCTTTTTGCTGTGGCCCAGCGCCTTGAGCAGGCGGAAGTTCTGCATGTTCCTCGCGCCGACCTGGATGACGTCCACGTCCGCGAAGTCGTCCAGCTGCGTCTCGCTCATGATCTCGGTGACGATGGGCAGCCCCGTGACGCGCCTCGCCTCGCGCAGCAGCGCAAGGCCCTCGTTTTCCAGCCCCTGGAACGAGTACGGCGACGTCCTGGGCTTGAACGCGCCGCCGCGCAGGCAGGTCGCGCCGCTTTTCTTCACGGCCTGGGCGACCTCCAGCAGCTGCGCCTCGCTCTCCACGGAGCACGGGCCGGCGATCACCGTGAACGTGCCCTCGCCGATCGTCCTGCCGCCTGCGTCCACCCTCGTATCCTCCGGATGGAAGCGCCGGTTGGCCAGCTTGTAGGGTTCGGACACCCGCCGCACATCGGCCACGACGCCGCTGGCGCGCAGCCAGTCCTCGTCCACATGCGTGGTATCGCCGACAAGGCCCAGAATGGTCTCCTGCGTGCCGCGGCTGTAATGGATCTCCACACCCTGGCTGCGAATCTGCTCCATCAGCAGTCCCACGGCCTCCTGCGATGCTTCCGGTCTGAGAATGACGATCATATCGGCGCCTCCAATTCAACTTTTTGTCAATTTAGCGATGAGAATCTCCCAACAAAAAACGGCCTGTCCATCTTGGGACGGGCCGCTGTGCCTCCTGCCTGGTTTTATGCCCCGCAGCGCAAACAGCCCGTCAATCCAAACGGATACAGGCCGTAAAAGTACGCGAACGTGCTGCGGGCCATGGTGGTTCCCTCCCCTGTCTTGTGCTGTACATAGCATAACGCTGTTTTGACGTTTTGTCAACTCATTATTTAAGGAAAAAGCGCCTTGATCAAAAGGCGCTCTTTATGCTGATGCGATTCAGCTTGAAGCAGCTATAACGGAATCGCAATAGTCGCCTCCGGCTCCGCTGCGATTCTTGCCTTTGGCTCTCACTGAAGGAGGATACGTTAGGGCTGCCGCCCTAAAACCTGCCTGAGGGACATCGTCCCTCAGACTCCCTTCTTCGCTTCGCGCTCATCTGCGTCTTTTGGGCAGACCGGATCGAGCAGCGCGCCCGCGCACAGCAGCACCATTTCAAACTGGAAGAAGTACCGCGCGCGCGTCTCCCAGATGCACAGCAGCAGGAACATGCCCAGCAGCGCGATGAACAGCGGCGCACCCGCCGTATTCCTGCGCCGGATGGCCTGCGCGCAGGACAGCATCGCCAGCACCATCTGCGCCATGAACAGCGCCGTGCACAGGTGATAGTACGCCGGATACAGCGTTCCCTGCCCGAAGATCACCTGCTTGACCGCGTTGTCCGGCGCGTGCTCGTCCGCCTCGATGATCTCGTTCAGCCTGAACGTGCCGTCGCCGAAGGTGGACAGGTTCTTGCGGGACATCATGTTCAGCAGGCGATTGGGATAGCGCAGGTAGTACACCCGGTCGATGATCTCCTCAAGCAGCGCCTCCCGGCGCTCCTCAGGATCTTCAAATGAGGTGGAGAAGATCAGCCATCCGCCGTCGCCGTACTGGCCATATCCCTCGTCCTCGTGAATCGGCAAGCCCATGGCGATGTGGTGCAGGCGCGGCAGCTCGTTTTGGCGAATGTCCTCCGCGGACAGGTGCCGCGCCGTGTAGCCGTCCACCAGCGCATTGCCGCCAAGGAACGCCGCCGCCAGCATCACAAAAGCGCACAGCGCCGCCCTGCCCCGCCGCTCAAACACCAGCACGATCATGCAGGCAATTGCCGCGATGACGGACGTGAACTTGATCTGCGCGCCGATAAAGGCCGAAGCCGCGAACGCCAGCGCCCACAGCATGCGGCCGCGCGGCTTTTCCGCGCGCCGCAGGCGGCAGAAGCAGCAGACCGTCATCGTCGGGAAGGCGAGGGAGAACGCGTCCGTGTACAGCTCGGTCGTGCAGTACAGAAACGGCAGGCACGACGCGCACAGCAGCAGCATGCGCGTCTGCGCCTTCACGCCGCCCATGTCCCGGCACACGCGCGCGCCGGCGAGCAGGCCCAGCGTAAAGAGCAGGCTGCACACGAGCGCCGCCTGCATGAACCGGTCGCCCCAGCCCAGCAGGCCAAAGAATTTGAAGATGCCCGCCAGCGTGTACACGAAGCCCAGGTTGAACGGATAGCGCGCGAAGTACACCCACGGCCGCTCGACGTTGCCGAACGTCCCGGTGTCCACGATCAGCTGCGCGGCGGTAAAGCACTGCTCCGCATCCGTGATGGGCACGAACCGCAGCGCGTGCGCCATGGCCATCTGCACGACGAAATAGAATCCCGCCGCCGCCAGCAGCACGCGCCCTTCATGCCGCGCAAAGAACGCCTCGTGCCGGTCCGCCGCGCGCAGGGCCAGCAGGAGCAGCGCGGTGCACGCCGCCGTCAGCAGCACAAGCAGCGCGCGGCTGCGGTCATACAGCGGCCACGGCGAGAGCGTCACGTTGAGCACGGTGAACGCATAGCACGGGATCATCAGCCCCATGCCCAGAAGCAGCAGTGCATGGAGACACCTCTTCAGTTTCATAGCGCCTCCCTGAGCCTCTTGAGCTGATACTCGCCGCGCGCATCGACGAATTCATACCGGGTATCGAAGATCTCCGCCACGCGCTCGTCATACGGCGGGCCGAACGCGCGGTTGTAGTAGATCACCAGCCATTTGGGCGGGTCGTTTTCAAACGTCTCCACGATCTCGTCCATCACGGCCGGGTCCGCGTCCGCCAGCACCTCCTGCAGGAAGTAAAACCGCATGCACGGCAGCGCCTCTGCGGCGACATACCACTTCGGCTCCACCCGGTACGCCATGAACGCATCGCGCTCGTCCTCCGGCACCTGCGCGTAGAGCGCCTGCGCGTCCTGCGTGAACGCATCCAGCCCCTCGCATTCGGACAGCCGCCACGCGTTCGTCTGCGCGCCCTTGACGCCCAGCCAGAGCAGGCAAACCGCCAGCACGGCGGCGGGCACCGTCCTGACGCGGCGGCTCTTTGGAGACAGCCTGCCCAGCACGGCCGCCGCGCCCATCGCCGCCAGCGGCGCGCCCAGAATCAGATAGTGGTCGTAGTACTTGTGGGAGACAAACGCCGCCAGCCCGGCAGCCGCCGCGCCCGCGACCATGGAGAGCGCAAGCGCCGGGCTTCTCCTAAAGAGCGCCAGCGCGCCCGCGCAGGACAGCGCCGCCATCAGGATGGCCGCATGGCCGTAGCCGGAATGCAGAAGCATCTGCACGCGGCCGACGCCGTCCGTCTGCGCATACATCAGGTTGTGGAGGATCGAGCCGTAGACCGACGCCCCCAGCGCGCCATAGCTCGCCAGCCAGGCGGCCACCGGCAGCGCAGCAGCCGCCATGCCTGCGGCAAATCCGCCAGCGCAGCGCGCCAGCTGTGCAAACCTGCGGCGTACCAGCAGGCAGATGGCCAGCGTCAGCGTCATCGCGCAGAGCACCAGCGCGTTGTTTGCCCGCGTGAGAAAGCAGAGCATGGCCATCGCGCCCAGCACGCCCGCGCGCGCAAACAGGCCCTTCGCATCCCGGGGAAGGCCCTGGCCGAAGACGCGCAGCACCGCCAGCAGGCCGGCAAACGTGAAGACGTTGGTGTACTCCTCCGTCAGGTTGCCGCCGCCCGTCATCGAGCCGATCAGCGCCAGATAGAGAATCTGCACGAGCCATGCAGGCGCATGCAGCTCGCGCGCCACCCCACCCGCCAGCAGCAGACAGGCGAACAGGAAGAGCACCTGCTGCACGAACAGCGCCAGCGTCGAGTAGCCGCCGGAGACGAGCTGCGGAATCGTCTGCAGCACGAACAGCAGCGGGCCCTTGTGGTCAAAGATTTCCGTGTAGGGCGCGTAGCCCCTGGCCAGCGCCGTGCCCATCGTCATGTAGATCGCGTTGTCGCTGCCGATGCTCGGGCCCAGCGGCGTGGTGAACGCGTAGAACACGAGCGCAAAGGCCACGGCCATCAAAAGCGCCGCGCCCGCGCGGCAGAGCTGTCTTTTGCTCATGCCCGCGCCTCCCTTCCGGGCAGGATCACCGCGCCCAGCATGATGGGCAGCGCATAGAGAATCGGCATCAGGTAGCGGATCTCGCCGCTCTTGGGCGAGAGCAGGCAGATGCCCAGCGTGCCCAGGAAGAACATCCACGGCGCAGATGCACGGACGCCGCCGCGCAGCACCGCATACACGAGCAGAAAGAGGAACGCCCAGGACACCGTACCCACGAAGAAGAGCGCGCCCGCGCCCGGCAGGCGGCGCAGCGTATAGTAGATGAAATCGTGGAATTCAAGCCGCAGGCCGTCCAGCCGCGCATCCTGCCTGAGGTTCATCCCGCCCTGATCCGGCGAATTGAGCGTCAGGCAGACGATCGTGTTGCTCGTGGACGGATAGAAGTAGCCATAGATCATGTTCAGCCACGCGTCCAGATACACGCCCGGATGGCGCAGACCCATCGACAGCCACGCCTTTGCATAGGCGGCCATGTCCTCGCCCGTCGCCTCCGGGTTGGAGGCGTCCTTGACCGCGTCGCTCAGGCGCGGATCGTAATTCTGCACGCTGTCAAGATCGAGCACGCGGGACACCGCGTCAAGCTCCTCCTGCGTCACGTCGTCCGGATAGGTGAGCAGGCAGCGCGCCGTCATCTGAAAGGGAATGGAGAGCATCTCGCGCGTCTCCCCCGGAATGACGTGCAGCGCCGGCAGCAGCAGGCCGCTGTATCCGACGTGAAACAGCACCGCCGCGCCGAGCGTCACAGCCGCCAGATGCACGCGGACGCCGCGGTAGCGGAGGATGAGAAAGACCGCCGCGAACACCAGCGCGTACAGGGACGGCTTGCGCGTGAGCATCAGCATCAGCGCGGTGACAAACATGCCCGCCGCAAACCGCCCGTCGCGGATCGCCGCGCCCTCCGTCTGGTGGAGCCGGAGCATCTGGCAGACGTACAGCAGCACAAACGGCGCGGCGCTGACGTCCTTGCACATGTTGAACGCATACAGCGCCAGCACCGGATACAGCGCCACAAAGCCCGCAATCGCCAGGCACGCCTTCTTCCTGAGGCCCGCGTCGTACAGCGTGCACAGCGCAAAGGCCCAGCAAAGCGACAGCGCGAGCATGCTCAGCAGGCTGTATGCCGCCTGACCGATGTTCGCATTGCCAAGCAGCAGGCCCAGCTTCATGAACGCGGCGTAGACCACCGTCAGGAACACCGGATGGTGATCCGACAGCGCGCTGCCGTCGCCGATATAGCTGGGATAGCCGAAGAACTGCAAAAGCTGGTCGTGCGTATCGAAGATGTTCAGGCCCGGCCAGTACAGCAGCAGGTACGGCACGGAGCCCAGGAAGATGAGCGCGGCGCTGAGCCAGAAAAGCCGCTTCCTTTCGGCCCCATCCCCCTCGCCGCTGCGCACGCAGACCCGATGAAGTGCGTCCAGCAGGCGCACGAGCAGCAGGCAGACGCAGAACGCCGCGGCGGCGAGCGCAGCCATGCACAGCGCGCCGGTGAGCATCGTCCCGGCGTTCTTGAGAATCAGGCCGTAGGAATCGATCGTGTCATAGGAATAGCCCAGCGTGTGCATCACGCTGAACACGCCGCCCGAAACCGCGCAGGCGATCGCCTCGCCCCTCGTCGGGCGCAGCATCACCGCGGACAAAAAGAGCAGCAGGCAGCACAGAAACGACGCCATGCCGCTCCATGCCGCGCCAAAGTACGCGCTCAGAAAGGACGCGCACGCGCAGGCCGCCGCTGTACAGAGCGCCGCGGCCGGAAGACTGGGCAGCTTCACCTGCATGGTCACTCCTTTTCTCCTCCTTTCGCGCTTCACGGCGCGGGGATCACGACATCGGGGAAGTATTCGCGCACAAAGGGCACGTCTTCTACCTGCACCGTCCGTCCGGCGAGACCGGCAAGGCAGCCCGCGTCGCCCTCAAAATCAAAGATCAGCCGGTAGGCGCACAGCGCCTGACCGCTGACCCGGCCATACCTTTCGTTCTGCCGGGCCTGGCCGTACTGGTTGTCGCCCAGCAGCGGATGGCCGATCGCCGCGAACTGCGCGCGGATCTGGTGCGTGCGGCCCGTGCCCAGCAGGCACTCGCACAGCGTCAGGCCGTCCCGCTCGTCGATCGCCTGATAATAGGTGACCGCCTCCTTGCTGCCCGGCTCGTTTTTGTGCAGCACGGTCACCTTCTTCTGCTCCGGCTTCTTGAGCAGAAAGTGGCGCAGCGTGCCCTCCGGGTGCTTCATCCGGCCGTGGACGATGCACAGGTAATACTTCTGCACCTCATGCGTGCGGATCTTTGCGTCCATCGCGCGCAGCGCCTCCTGCGTCTTGGCCAGGATCACGATGCCCGCGGTGAAGCGGTCGATGCGGTTGCACAGCGCGGGCGCGAAGTCCGTCTTCGGGTTCCACTCGCTCTTCTGGTACAGGTACGCCTGCGCGTACGTCAGCAGCGTGTGCACCTTCTCGCCCTCGTCCGGATGGCAGACCAGGCCCGCGCGCTTATCCAGCAGCATCACATGCTCGTCCTCGTAGAGGATCGTCAGCCTTGGGCGGATTTTGGAATAGAACGGGTCCTCCTTTTCCTTCTCCTCGAAGAACGCGTCCTCCACGTACATCTCCACCAGCGCGTTCTCGCGCAGAACCGTCTCCTCATCCGCGCGCTTGCCGTCCACCCTCACGCGGCCCAGCCGCAAAAACCTGCGGATCTGGCCCATCGTGGCGGAGGGCATCGCCTTTTGCAGAAAGCGGGTCAGCCTGCGGCCGTCCCAGCTTCTGTCCGCCTGTATCGCCTTCACAGCGCAAACCTCTCCCGGATGACGCGCATCACGCCGTTCTCGTCGTTGCCGGGCGCGATGTATTTGGCGACGCGCTTGAGCTCCTCCAGTGCGTTCTCCATCGCGTAGCTCTCCGACACGCTCTCCAGCAGCTCCAGATCGTTGAGATAGTCGCCAAACGCCATGCACTCCTGCGGCGTCAGGCCCTTGAGCTGCTGGAGCATCTGCATCGCGCGGCCCTTGCTCACGCCCGGACGCATCACGTCCACCCAGTTTTCGCCGGAGAGGATCACCGCATGGCGGTCGCCCAGGCGCTGCCTGAGCGCCGGCAGCTCGTGCGTGGCGGCGTCTCCCTCGTCAAAAAACGCCACCTTGCACACGTCGTGAAAGTCCCCGCACACATCGGCCAGACCCTCCACCACCTGCGTGTCCTGATAGTACATGCGCATCTCGCGGATGAAGGCGGGCGAGGCGCTCTCGTCCACCAGCGCGGCGTTTGCCCGGCAGATGACCGGATACACGCCCGCAAGGCCCTGCGCCGCGCGGACGATGCCCGGCAACTCGCTGGCCGGCAGCGGATCGATGAACAGCTGCCTGTCGTTTTCCATGATCAGCGCGCCGTTCTCCGCGATGAAGATGAGGTCGCTGACCATATCCCCCAGATCGCGGCGCAGCGCGGCATACTGCCGTCCGCTGGCCACGCAGAACGCGACGCCCTTCTCCTTGAGCGCACGCACGACCGACGGGAATTCCTCCGGCAGGCGCTTGTCCGTCGTCAGCAGCGTGCCGTCCATATCGCTTGCAATCAGTTTTATCATGCTTGTTGTTCCTTTTCTTGTGATGTCGATCCCTGCGCAAGGCTCCGGCCCCGGGCCAAAGCCGCAGGCTTTACAGGCCCTTGCCGGGCGTGCAGACGGCATCCTGCCGGTAGTCCTCCTTGAGGATCGCGTACAGCGCCACGTCGACGTACCTGCCCTTGTTGTACAGGCGCTGGCGCAGCTCGCCCTCCTTGCGCATGCCGCACTTTTCCATCACGCGGCCGGAGGCGGGGTTTGTGAGCTCATGCTGCGCCTCGATGCGGTTGATGTCCATCGCCTCAAACGTGTAGGCGATCACGCGGCGCAGCGCCTCGGTCATGTAGCCGCCGTTCCACAGCCAGCGCGCCAGGGAATAGCCGACCTCGACGGTCGCGTTGTCCTCGCTGAAATCCATATAGCCGATGGTGCCCACCAGGCGGCCCGTGCTTTTCTCCACGATGCCCCAGCTCGAGGGCAGGTCGCTGCGGTAGCGCTTCATCATGAACCGGCAGTAGTCCCGCGCCTCGCTCACGTCCTTCTGTGCGGACCAGAGCACATGGCGCGCGACCTCTGCGTCTTTGCTGTACGCAAAAATATCCTTCGCATCCCGCATGGCGATCCTGCGAAGGATGAGGCGCTCCGTTTCCAGCGTGGGCATGGAGAACATCCCGTAGGGGTTTGGCGTGAACATCTGCACACTTCCTTCCGCTCCCCATTATACACGAAGGAAGGGGAAAACGGAATCCCCTTATCGGCGGCGCAGGCCCTTGGGATAGTGGTTCTTCATGACACCCCCGGCCTGCTTGCCAAACCCCAGCGAGACGCCGCAGAGCGTGAGCAGCGTATAGCCCGGCTCCAGCGCGCCCAGCTCGAGCGCCTCGCCCGCCTGATAGGCAAGCGCCTGCGCCCAGGTCAGCCCGGCGGTGCGCGCCGCTTCCTCCGGCCGCAGCGCCATTGCCAGCGCGTGATCCGGCTCCGCGCGCTTTCCTTCCGCATGGGCCAGCAGCAATCCGGTGCGCAGCACGCGCAGGCCGTCAAGCCGCGATACATCGTCCAGCCCCTCCGGCAGTGCCCACAGGCTGCCGCCCGCAGCGTGCAGGCGGTCAAAGGAGACGCCGGGGGCGAGCACGTCCGGCACGGCGATCACCGGCTCCTCCTTCCGTCTGCCCTCGCTCCTGCCGCGCGCGGGCCTTGCAGCCCTTGGCGGCCTCTCCGTTTTTTCAGGCGCCGGCGCGCCGGGCGCGGCGGGGGACTTGCGCAGCAGCGAGACGAAATGCCCCTCGCCCCGGATCTCGTGCGGATACAGGTGGACATAGCCCCGGCTGCCCGAGGGCAGGCCCGGCAGCTCAAACGCCTCCGGCGCGAACTCCGGATGCATTTGCGTAAAGCGCGCAAGCACGCCCTCGTTCTCCGTGTCGTTGAACGTGCAGGTGGAATACACCAGCGCGCCGCCGGGGACGAGCATCCTCGCCGCCTCCTTGAGGATCTCCAGCTGGCGGTCCGCGCAGCCGCGCGGGCTGTTTTCGTTCCACTCGTCCCGGGCCTCGATCTGCCGCCGGAACATGCCCTCGCCTGAGCACGGCGCGTCCACCAGGATCCGGTCAAAGAACGCCGGGAAGCGCTCGGCGAGCTGCGCGGGCATCGCGCTGGTCACCACGGCGTTGCGCACGCCCATGCGCTCCACGTTGCGCGAGAGGATCTGCGCGCGGGCGGGCACCGGCTCGTCGCACACGAGCAGGCCGCGCCCCTGCATCAGGCCCGCGATCTGCGTACTCTTGCCGCCGGGCGCGGCGCACAGGTCGAGCACCCGCTCGCCGGGCCGGGGATTAAGCACGCTGACGGCGGACAGGGCACTGGGCTCCTGCAGGTAGAACAGGCCGCCCTCGTGCAGCGGGGACAGGCCGGGCCGCGCGTCGCCATCGACGAAGCAGCAGCCCTTCGCCCAGGGCACGCGCTCGCCTACGCCCCCGATTTCGCAGGGCAGGCTGCCGTCCGGGCGCAGCAGCAGGTTCACGCGCAGCGCGCGGGTGACAGGCTGCGCAAGGGCCTGTTCATACGCAAAAAAGCCTGCTTCACCGAGCAGGCGTTTCATCTGGGCAATATAAGCCTCGGGCAGGGTATTCATAGGGCCTCTTTTTCTTCCTCAAGGGTCGCATGATCCGACACGCGCACGGCGCAGAGCCTGCGGCGCTCGTCGATGCCGGACTCCACCACATACATCCGCCCGATCGGGCAGGCGGAATTGAACACGGATTCCGTCGTCGTCAGGATGCAGAAGACGCTCCTGGACGCGCGGGAAAGCATGGTGCGGAAGACGACGTTCGGCGGCTCCATGCCCTCGCGTGCAATCTTGCGGGCGAAGCGGCGATAGGCCGTGTTTGCCTTCGCCGCGTCGTGGAAGACCTCCGGCGACAGCGTGAGTGTGCAGAGATTTCCCTCGATCTGACTGGACGTCTGATAGCGGCCCGTCCAGGGCCTGTCCTCCGGCCACGCGATGACCTCTACCACAGCGCGGCCGGTTTCAATCGTGCGCACCAGCTTTCCCTCCCTTCCGGTTCGGTGGTAACAACATAATTATATATTCATTATAGCATATCAAGAAACGCTGCTGCAACAGAAATTGAGCAATTGTCAGCATTTTCCGGCGGCTCAGCGCAGCTCCTGTGCAGCGGCAAGCGCCGCCGTGCAGCCCTCGCCCACCGCCTTGGCCACCTGCAGGGGCAATCCCGTGCAGTCGCCCGCAGCGTACACGCCGGGCAGATTCGTGCGCATCTGCCTGTCCACGCGGATGAACGCGCCGTCCATCTCCAGGCCCGGAATCAGCGAGGAGAGCGCCATCGTCTCCCGGAAGATGAACACGCCGTCAAACGGCAGCTCCTCGCCGCCCGCGCGCAGGCCGGTTGCGCGCGTCTCGCCCAGGATCGCCTCGGGCTTTTCCGCCCGCACAGCGATGCGGCTGTCCAGCGCATCGTCCGGCTGGCCAAAGTATGTCACCGACGCACACAGCCTGGCCAGGAAGTTGGCCTCGGGCACGGCCTCCGGCCCCTGGCCGATGACCGCCACATTTCTGCCGCGGTAGAGCATGGCGTCGCAGGTGCCGCAGTAGCTCACCCCGCGCCCCAGCAGCGCCTCCTCGCCGGGCAGCAGCCGGGGCTGCTTCGCGCCGGTGCACAGGATGATTTTTTTCGCCTCCGCAAAGTCCGCGCCCAGCGACAGGGCGAAGTATTCGCCCATGGGGATCACCTGGTGCACCACGCCGCCGCGAAGCTCCGCGCCCATGTCCCGGGCCTGCGAGCGCATCCGCTCCAGCAGTTCCCGTCCGGACACCGACGGCAGGCCGGGATAGTTCTCAATCGATTCCGCGCGCGTCAGCCAGCCGGTATTCTGCCCGATGACGACCACAGACTTCTCTCTCTTTCTCGCGTTGATGGCGGCGCTGTAGCCCGCGGGCCCCGCGCCGATGACGGCGATATCAAACAATGCTGCTTCCTCCATATGCCGGCAAAGCAGTCCGCGCCCGCTCCCATTTCCGAACGGCCTGCTCCAATCAGACCGTTCGGTGCTCGCTGCACGATGCTTTGCGCCATGTTATATCGTCACAAAAGCCGCAGCAGACTGCGGCTTTTGTACGTTTACTTTTCAACCGGGATCTTCACAACGACCTTGCGGTAGTGCTTGGGGAACTCGTGATGGCATGCCGCCTTGTGGCCGTCGCTGGGGAACATGATGTAGAACATGCCCGGACGGATGGACACGGTGGTGGACTTGCCGGTGTAGAAGTAGTTGTCGTGCTCCGGATCCTGCTCCACGAGGTTCAGCTCCTGGACGTGAGCCCAGGCCATGCGCTCGCCGCCGGCGATGCAGTACTGCAGATCGATGTAGTTCCTGTGGGCTTCCAGATTCACGGTATCCAGCGGACGGGTATCGCCCTCGGACACCGTGGCAAACAGGCCGTTCTCCAGCTCATAGCGGCCCGGCTCCAGATCCGGCGCCTCCGCGAGGAAGGCAAACGCCAGCTCCATATCCTTATGCAGCGCGTAGTAGCGCTCCTGCTCTTCAATGCGATCGATGATCAAATGGATCAGCCTCCTTTTCAATCCATTTCATTATACGGCAATGCAGGGTTTGCGTCAAGCGCCGCCCGGCAATGGTTCAATACTTTCACTTTTTTACGGCTCATACCACGCGGCGAAATCCTCGACCGCCTGACGGATGCGCTCGCTGCCCGCCCACATGTCCTCCACGCTGGTCACGCGGTTTTCCCCCGCGGCCATCGCGCGCATAACGGCGTCGCTCACGGCGCTGGAATGGTGGGAATAGTCAAAGTATTCGTCAAGATCGGTGATCCATTCCACGCGCGAGGAGAAATCGTAGATTTGAACGTTCGGGTATTCCAGCAGCAATTCACACACCCGCGCGCGGGAGCGGAACTGCTGCTCGGAGAGCCCGCCGCGCGTCATCAGGTACCAGTAGCCCACCGAGTACGGCGGCATGTAGATCAGAAACGTCGTCTCCGGGTGCGCGGCCACATGGCGCACGATGTGCTGTGTGAGGTTGCCCGTGGAGCGCTCGATGCGGTACTCGGGATCGGTCATCTCCTTCTGCGGGGAAACGGGCGTGGTGTCGTAGACGCTCTGCTTATCGAAGGTCACGTCCGTCCACTTGTACATGTCGTCGCGCTTGGACTCGGTGCTCCTTCCGATGTTCCTGAGCATCCGGGGGATCTTCACCAGCAGCACGTCGCGGTTGAGCAGGTAGCTCACGTCGTCGAGCGCCTCGTCGTTCCACAGGTACTCAACGATCTCCTCGTCGTCGTCCACCGGGCCCATCAGGCTGTACGCGTCCACGGCGAGAATCGCCAGGCGGAGCGTCTCCCCGCGCTTTTCCTTTGCGGAAAAGACGTGCTCCAGCTGCCAGCCCATCTGCGCCGTGTGCGAGCCGCGCATGGGCAGCTTGACGGAGTTGACGCCAAAGCACGCGTCGATCACCGACGGGTTGCTCATCTCCACCATGGAGGTGCCCAGGATCACGGCGTCGTAGTCGTAGTTCTTGACGATGCCGGGGTTGTTGTAGCTCTCCTGATCGTAGAGCGGCAGGATCGCAGATTCGCGGTACTGCTCAAACGGATCGACGGCGTACGTCAGAGCCGCGCAGGCGAGAAGCCCCGCCAGCAGCGCCGCCAGCACCAAAAGCGCCCAGCGCTTTCTTTTCATCCGCATCCTCCTTCCGCATCCCGCATAAGGCCTTCGGTCATCAGTTTACGGCACTTTTCAGGAATTGTCAATTCCCGCCGTTCAGGGTATAATAAGCGTATATTTGAGATCAGAAAGGGGCTGCTTTCATGGCCAATCCCAACATTCCCACCCCGCACATCACCGCCAAAGAGGGCGACTTTGCCCGCACGGTGCTCATGCCCGGCGATCCGCTGCGCGCCAAATTCATCGCCGAGACGTACTTTGAAAGCCCCGTGCTGGTGAACAACACGCGCGGCGTGCAGGGCTACACCGGCACCTACAAGGGCAAGCGCGTCTCCGTCATGGCCTCCGGCATGGGCATGCCGTCCATCGGCATCTACTCCTACGAGCTGTTCAACTTCTACGGCGTGGACAACATCATCCGCGTGGGCACCGCCGGCGGCATCGGCGACAATGTGAAGGTGCGCGACGTGGTGATGGGCATGAGCGCCTACACCAACTCGAACTTCGGCCGCCAGTTCTTTGACGGCAACGTCGCCCCGTGCTGCTCCTTTAAGCTGCTGGACGTGGCCGTCGCCGCCGCGCGCAAAATGGGCATTGAGCCCAACGTCGGCGCGCTGTACTCCTCCGACATCTTCTACGACGAGGCCGGCGGCGCGGGCAAGCTGAAGAAGCTGGGCGTGCTGGCGGTGGAGATGGAGGCCGCCGCACTGTACCTCAACGCCGCGCGCGCGGGCAAGAACGCGCTGGCCATCTGCACCATCTCCGACCACATCTTCACCGGCGAGGCCCTGCCCGCCGAGGAGCGCCAGATCGGCTTCACGCAGATGATGGAAATCGCGCTGGAGATCGCGTAAACAAAGGAAGTTTCATCATGAGCATCGAAAGAGCCAGGGCTCATCTGGCCAGATATGGTCTGGAAGAACGGATCCGGGAGCTGACGGTGTCCAGCGCGACGGTCGCGCTGGCCGCGCAGGCGCTTTGCTGCGAGCCGGCGCGCATCGCCAAGACGCTGTCCTTTGAAAACGGCGAGGGCGCCATCCTGATCCTCGCCGCGGGCGACGCCCGCATCGACAACGCGAAGTTCAAGCATCGCTTCGGCATGAAGGCGCACATGCTGAGCGCGGAACGGGTGGAGCCGCTCATCGGGCACGGCGTGGGCGGCGTGTGCCCGTTCGGCGTGAACGAGGGCATCCCGGTGTACCTGGACGAATCCCTTCGCCGCTTTGACACCGTCTATCCCGCCGCCGGCACGGCCGCCAGCGCGGTCATGCTCACGCTCCCCGAGCTGGAGCGCGCCAGCGAGGCGGACGGCTGGGTGGACGTGACGAAATAACATATTTCTCAGAAAAACGGGCCATAAGCGCGAAGCGAAGAAGGGAGTCTGAGGGACGATGTCCCTCAGGCGGGTTTGGGCGGCAGCCCAACGCACTCCATCGCGAAGCGATCAAAAGAAAAGCAGTCAGGGAGCGAAGCGTTACCTGACGGGGAATCACCTCCAACTCACTGAGAACATGATATAGAGTGTTTTCACCAAAGATCAGTATAATTGTGTAAGCTTCCAACGCAAAAGGAGAAGGCTATGCTGAATCGACTTTTCATTTCCTCGGACATCGAGGGCACCTGCGGCATCTGCCACTGGGACGAGACCGAGCTGGGCAAGGCGGACTACGAGCCCTTCCGCCGCCAGATGACCGCCGAGGTGCGCGCGGCGTGCGAGGGCGCCTTTGCCGGCGGCTGCGACGACATCCTGATCAAGGACGCGCACGACAGTGCCCGCAACCTGCTCCCCGCCGAGCTGCCGCAGGGCGTACAGATCTTCCGCGGCTGGGGCAGCGACATCCACGCCATGATGTCCGGCATCGACGCCAGCTTTGCCGGCGCGATCTTCACCGGCTATCACTCCGCCGCGGGCATGGACACCAGCCCCCTGGCCCACACGATGAACACGCAGAACTGCTCCGTCACGATCAACGGCATCCAGGCCAGCGAGCTGGTCATCAACGCGTTCGTCTGCGCGATGGTCGATGTGCCGCTGCTGATGGTCGCGGGCGACGTGGGCGTGTGCGAGCAGGCCAAGCGCCTCAACCCGAACATCCATACCGTGCCGGTGCAGCGCGGCTGCGGAAACGGCACCATCTCCATCCATCCCGCCGAGGCCGTGCGCCGCTACCGCGAGACGGCGGAGCAGGCCGTGCGCGAGGGCATCGCCCATCCGGACAAATTCAAAATCGAGATGCCCAACAAGTTCGACGTGGAGGTCGAGTTCGTCAAGCATGCCAAGGCGCGCCGCGCCAGCTTCTACCCGGGCGTGCGCCAGACCGGCGCGCGCAGCGTGCGCTTCTCCTCGGACGCGTACTATGAGGTGCTGCGCTTCTTCATGTTCTGTCTGTGACGCCCTCCCTCACGAGGGAGGCTTTGGGGGAACGCTTCAAGGCTCCCTCCTGAGGGAGTTTCATCACAAATTCAAAACGCCGCCGGTCCTTTTGCGGGATCGGCGGCGTTTTTACGCTATTCTCAAATCAATTCAGGCCTTCAGAAAATCCACCGTCAGGTGACGCTTCGCTCCCTGACTGCTTTTCAAATGCTTCGCATATAGGGAACGTTGGGGCCGCCGGCCCCAAACCCCCC
>JAGBDL010000026.1 GCA_017937505.1 Clostridia bacterium
AGATGGTCATGCCGGGCGACAACGTCGACATGGAGTGCACCCTGATCACCCCGATCGCCATGGAAGAGAAGCTGCGCTTCGCTATCCGTGAGGGCGGCCGTACGGTCGGCTCCGGCGTCGTCACCAAGATCTTCGAGTAATTTACATCGATTATTCACATAGATCGCGGCAGAAACGCTCACAAGCAAAACAAAGCGAGTCCCTTTTGCGGGGGCTCGCTTTTTTGCCATATAGGAAATTGCGCGAAAAATCGTGCAGCGAGCACCGAGAAGCTTCACTTTGCAAAGCAGTTCGGAAGTGGGAGCGGGCACGGCCCGCTTTTTGCGCTTGGTGTGTTATGATATGCATGTAGTGCAGTCAAGAGACTTGCACGGTGGAGTCCTCCGCTTTGGCGATGCGAAAGAGGAGGTGAGCTGATGAGCAACGGTGACGTTTTGACCCTTCTGGGGTTTATCGCTTCCGCAGCCTCTCTGCTGATCTCGGTATACATGCTGGGACGCAACAGATAAAGCGATGCCGCCGTGTAGCTGCAACTACGACGGCGGCGTAAGTCTTTAGAACAACAACTTTTGCAAAAGCGGAAGCTCATTGTGCGAGACGGGAATCTCTTGACTATATTGTACTACGGGGCGGCCGGCGTGTCAAGCGCCGGCCGCTTTTGCGCATGATCGGTGCGCGCGGAATGAACAGCTTGCCAAATACGAAAAAATCGACTACAATGGAAGTATAAAATCCCGGCAGTATGCCCGCCCGGATTTTGCCGATACTAGAAAGAACACGATACAGAATCGAGGCTTATGATATGAGCAGGCTTTCCTATATGATGAAGCGCGCCATGAAGATGGACTATGGCGCGATGGTCAAGACGGCGAATATGCTGCACAAGAAGACCGGCAAGAGCCGCGTCTGGCTGCTTGCCGACATGGCCAAATGCGCGGCGCGGTACAACGCGGGCTACATCGACTACAAGATCGCGGAGATGTACCGCCTGAGCGACGCGCAGCGCGCCACGCAGATCACCCGCGGCATCTCCAACAGCATCGTGGCGAGGATGAACGACAAGAAGTTCTGGCACTTCTTTGACAACAAGACCGAGTTCAACCAGCTCTTTGCCCGGCAGGTGGGCCGCGGCTGGCTGAACCTGCTGGAGGCCAGCGAGGAGGACTTTGCCAAATTCCTCGAGGGCCGCGGCGACATCATCTGCAAGCCGATCGACGGCTCCAGCGGACAGGGCATCCTCAAGTGCACGCCGGAGGAATACGCCGATCCGGCGGCGCTCTATCAGCGCCTGAGAGCTGCGGGCATCGGCATCGTGGAGGACAAGGTCATCCAGCATCCGGCCATCGCGGCGCTGTGCCCGACCTCGGTCAACACCATCCGCGTGGCCACGATGCTGGGCGACAAGAAGGAGGGCATCGTCTACGCGTACATCCGCATCGGCAACGGCAAGGTGATGGACAACGTGGACTGCGGCGGCATGGCCGCACCGGTAGACATCGAGACCGGCGTGATCACCGGCGTGGGCGCGAACAAGGCGGGCGAGACCTACGAAATCCACCCGATGACCGGCACGAAAATCCCCGGCACGCAGATCCCCTACTGGGAGGACGTCAAGAAGATGTGCCTGGACGCGATGCACGTGGTGCCGCAGGTGCGCTTCGTCGCCTGGGATGTGGCGATTACGGAGAACGGCCCGGTGTTCATCGAGGGCAACTCCTTCCCGAGCCACGCGATTCCGCAGTTCGCCGCGCACTTCCCGGACGGCATCGGCATTTTGCCGCGCTTTGAGGAGTTCATCGACCTATGAGCATTCAGGGCTGTACGCTCTGCCCGAGGGGATGCGGCGCTGAGCGCGGGGAGACCGAGGGGCACGGCGTGTGCGGCGTGGGCGCGCTGCCCAAAATCGCGCGCGCGGGCCTGCACATGTGGGAGGAGCCGTGCATCAGCGGCACGCGCGGCAGCGGCGCGGTGTTCTTCTCCGGCTGCGGCCTGCGGTGCATCTTCTGCCAGAACGAGGCGATCAGCCACGGCGGCGCGGGTGCGTACGTCAGCATCGAGCGTTTGGCCGAGATCTTCCGCGAGCTGGAAATGCAGGGCGCGCACAACATCAACCTGGTCACGGCGGCGCAGTTCGCGCCGCAGGTGATCCGCGCGCTCGACCTCTACCGCCCGAAAATTCCGATCGTGTACAACTCCAGCGGCTACGAGACGATCGAGACGCTGCGGATGCTGGAGGGCTATGTCGACGTCTATCTGCCGGACTTCAAGTACATCGATCCCCGAATGGCGAAGCTGCTCTCCGGCGCGGAGGACTACCCCGAGGTCGCGCAGGCAGCGATTCATGAGATGCTGCGCCAGACAGGCCCTGCGGTCTACGACGCGGACGGCCTGATGCTGCGCGGCACGCAGATCCGGCATCTGGTGCTGCCGGGGCTGACCGGCGACAGCATGCGGATTCTCAGCCTGATCGCGGATGAATTCCCCGGCGCGGCGGTCTCGCTGATGGGGCAGTATGTGCCGTTCGGCAAGGCGCTTGACATGCCGGGGATGAACCGCCGGCTGAAGAAGAAGGAATACGAGCGGGTGCTCTCGCACATGGAGCTGATCGGGCTGACGGGCTACCGCCAGGAGCTCAGCTCCGCCAGCGAGGCGTTCGTGCCGGCGTTCGATGGGACGGGCGTATCTTAAAACCTCGCGAAGCGAAGAAGGGAGTTTGAGGGACAATGTCCCTCAAGCGGGGTATGGGGCGGCAGCCCCATCGTCTCCCAGGTGCAAAGTGCTACGATGCGGGAACCGCAGCGGAGCCGAAGGCGACTATTGCGGTTCTGATTCTGCCTCATTCAGATGACGACAAAGGAGATGCGTACCATGTTTACCGCAACCAAGGAAATCTACGAGGGACAGGGGTATGAAATCGTGACGATGGCGGGCGCGGGCCACGAGGTGCGCATCCTGCCGGTGAACGGCTTCAACCTGTATTTCTGGACATTCGAGGGGAAGGAGATCTTCATGGAGCCGGCGGACATCACCGTCTTTGGCACCAAGTACGGCAACCCGATCCTCTTCCCCACGCCCAACCGCGTCAAGGACGCCACCTATACCTGGGCGGGCGAGACGCACACGATGAAGAAGCGCGGCGAGCCCGTGCTGATTCACGGCCTGGTGAAGGACGAGCCGTTCACCGTGACGGAGCTGTATGCCGATGAAACCTGCGCGCGCTGCTCGGCGAAGATCGAGATCCGCAAGGAAGGATCCATCTTCGAGGGCTGGCCGTGGGACTGCACGCTCTATGTCACCTACACGCTCGACAGCGCGGGCGTGCACATGGACGTGAAGGCCGTCAACGAGGACGTGACCGGCATGCCGTTCGGCTTTGCGGTGCATCCGTACTTCTCCAAGCGCGGCGACGCGAACCGCTGCTTCATCAGGGTGCCCGTCAGGCGCTACTATGAGGCGGATGAAAACATGATCCCCAGCGGCCGCATCCTGCCGGCGGGCGAGGGCACGACGATCTGGGACGATTTTCACAGCGTGGAAAGCCTGTACCTGGACACGGTGTTCCGCGGCATGACGGCGGACAGCGAGGCGCAGATTCGCTATGACGACGTGATCGTGCACATCAGCGGCTCGGACTGCCTGCGCAACGCGGTCGTCTTCACCCCGCACAACCGCAACGGCTTCTGCATCGAGCCGCAGACCTGCGCGACCAACTTCATCAACATGCACGCGCAGGGGCTGATCGACGAGAGCGGCCTGATGGTGCTGCCCGCAGGCCAAGCGTTTGCCTGCCAGGTGCACATGACGGTGACCAAACGATAACGGCAATCCCCCGCCGCAAACAGGCGGGCTGCAGGAACAAGCATGACAGTGAGGAGGAACTCCCCAATGATTAGAAAGACGAAGATCGTTTGCACGCTGGGCCCGGCGAGCGACAACGACGAAATGGTGAGCAGGCTGATGGACGAGGGCATGAACGTCTGCCGCCTGAACATGTCCCACGGCAGCTACGAGGAGCAGGCGGAGCGCATCCAGCGCATCAAGCGCCTGCGCGAGGAGAAGGGCATTCCGGTGGGCATCCTGCTGGACACCAAGGGCCCGGAGGTGCGCACCAAGACACTGGCGGCGGGCAAGGTGGAGCTGGAGGCCGGTCAGGAATTCGTGCTCACCAGCCGTGAGGTCGAGGGCAATGCGCACGAGGTCTCCATCACCTATCCGAAGATGGCGGAGCTGGTTCGGCCCGGCGTCCGCGTGCTGATTGACGACGGCCTGCTGGCGATGAACGTCGTGCGCGTGGAGAACGGCACGGACATCGTCTGCTGCGTGATCAACGGCGGCACGCTCGGCGGCCGCAAGGGCATCTCCGTGCCGGACGTCGACCTGCAGATGCCGTCCATCGGCGAGAAGGACCGCGCGGATATCCTGTTCGGCATCGAGCAGGGCATCGACATGATCGCCGCGTCCTTCGTCTGCCGCGCCAGCGACGTGCTCACCATCCGCAAGCTGTGCGATGACAACAACGGCAGCCATGTGAAGATCTACTCCAAGATCGAGAACCGCATGGGCGTGGACAACTTCGACGACATCCTCAAGGTGTCCGACGGCATCATGGTCGCCCGCGGCGACCTGGGCGTGGAGGTGGACATGGAGGAGGTGCCGGTGCTGCAGAAGGCGTTCATCAAGCGCTGCAATGTGGCCGGCAAGCCGGTCATCACCGCGACGCAGATGCTCGATTCCATGATCCGCAACCCGCGCCCGACCCGCGCGGAGGCCAGCGACGTCGCCAACGCGATCATCGACGGCACCGACGCGATCATGCTCTCCGGCGAGACTGCGGCGGGCAAGTATCCGCTGGAGGCCGTGAAGACCATGGTGCGCATCGCGACGTACATCGAGGGCCAGAAGAGCTGGAATTTCAAGGCGGTCACGCAGGAGGCCATCCGCGACGCCACGGCCCACACCGTCGCCAACGCGGTGTCCTTCGCCTGCTGCCAGATGGCCGAGCAGCTGCATGCCTCTGCGATCATCACGCCGAGCAACTCCGGCTCCACGGCCCGCATGGTCGCGCGCTTCCATCCGGACTGCCCGATCATCGCGCCGACCCCGAACGAGCACGCCTATCATCAGCTGGGCCTCTCCCGCGGCGTGATCCCGGCGCACATGCAGGTGCAGGAGAACTCCGATCAGATGATCGACGCGGCGGTCGAGGTCGCGCACAGCGCCGGCCTGGTCAAGACCGGCGACGTGGTCATCGTGGTCGCGGGCGTTCCGGCGGGCGTCTCCGGCACGACCAACCTCATCAAGGCGCACATCGTGGGCAACGTGCTGCTGCGCGGCGTCGGCGTGGGCGAGGGCAAGGTCAGCGGCCACGTCTGCAACGTGACCACGCTGGCGGATCTGGAGAGCGACTTCAAGGAGAACGACATCATCGTCACCAAGATGACCACCCGCGAGATGCTGCCCTACATGCGCAAGGCCGCGGCTGTCATCGTGGAGAGCACGGACGAGAACTGCCATGCCTGCGTGACCTGCCAGGCGCTGGGCATTCCGCTGTTCATGGACCGCACGGGTCTGTCGGTGCACATGCTCAAGAGCGGCATGGTCATCACCGTCGATGCGGACGCGGGCTTCGTGCTCAACGGCATCGTGCACTAAAAGAAAGGCGAAATAGCAGGAAGGCTGCTTCCTGCTATTTTTTCCATGCCGTTTGCCCGTTCATCTTTTTATCCTGTCCGCGAGGCGGGGAAGACAGGCGGGATCGGTCGCCATCGTGGACGGCGTGGCGGTGATCAAGCTCTCGGAGTGAACCAATCAGACGGCGAATTCGGGTTTTCGTGCATTTCCTCTTGCCCTGCGACCATAAATCGGGTATGCTAAACGTAAGCTTATAGGCCTTGATTTTGGAGGACAACGATGTTTTATTATTACGATCCGACGTATTTGCTTTTGATCCCCGGCCTGCTCCTGGCGCTGTACGCGCAGTTCAAGGTATCGTCGACATACAGCCGCTGGAAGCAGGTGCCCTCGCGCATCCACATGACGGGCGCGGAGATCGCGCGCGCGATTCTGAACAGCAACGGCTGCAGCGACGTGGCGATCGAGCGCGTAAACGGCAGCCTGACGGATCACTACGACCCGGAAAGCGGCGTGCTGCGCCTGTCCTCCGAGGTGTACGGCTCCACGTCCATCGCAGCGCTGGGCGTGGCGGCGCATGAGGCGGGCCACGCGATTCAGGACGCGCAGGACTACAAGCCCATGCGCATCCGCGCGGGCCTGGTGCCGGTGGCCAACATCGGCAGCGGCATGGCGATTCCGCTGTTCATGCTGGGCCTCATCATGAGCTGGGAGCCGCTGACGAAGATCGGTATCTTCTGCTTTGCGTTCTCCGTGCTGTTTTATCTGGTGACGCTGCCGGTGGAATTCAACGCGAGCAATCGCGCGGTGACGGTGCTCGCCAGCGGTTATCTGCCGGAGGACGAGGTCAAGGGCGTGAAGGCGGTGCTCTCCGCCGCGGCGCTGACGTATGTGGCGGCCGCGCTGCAGGCGGTTTTGCAGCTGCTGCGCCTGGTGATTCTCGCCGGCGGCAGAAGAAGGGACGACTGAGAAGAGGGAAACATGTCCTATTCATCGGATACCAAGGAGGAGCTGTGCCGGCTGGAGCCGGAGAGCGTGTGCTGTCTGCTCGCAGAGCTCTCGGGCATCGTGTCCTCGGCGGGCTCGGTGATCTACCGCGGCGGCGGACAGAAGCGGCTGTCGATTGAGACGGAGAACGCGGCGGTCGCGCGGCGGGCGTTCCGGCTCCTGCGCGACGTGTTTGACGTGCAGCCGGAGCTCATCACCCTGCAGCGCGCGCGCCTGGGCGGACGCAGCGCACACCGCATCGAGATCGGCGGCGACGAGGCGTCGTTCGTGCTGGAGGGCTGCGGCATCGCGGTGGCCCAGCGGCGCGGCGTGCCGCGCGAGGTTACGGTGCGCAAGTGCTGCCGGATGGCGTTCCTGCGCGGCGTGTTCCTGGCCTGCGGCTCGGTGACCGACCCGCAGAAGGAATACCATCTGGAGTTCGTGCTGGGCGACGAGGCGTTTGCCGCGGCGCTGCAAAGGCTGATTGCGCGCTTTGATCTGGAGGCGCACCAGACGAGCCGGCGGCAGATGTCGCTCGTGTACCTGAAGGGGCAGAGCGCAATCACGGACATGCTGAGCATCATCGGCGCGCAGAACGCGCGCTTCGCGATGGAGGACGCGTTCATCCGCAAGGAGCTGCGCAACAACGCCAACCGGGCGACGAACTGCGACAGCGCGAACATGGAGCGTGCGGTGATCGCGGCCTCGCGTCAGACGCAGGCGATCGAGCGGCTGCTGGCCGCGGTGGGCGAAAGCAGCCTGCCGCCTGCACTTTTGCAGACGGCGAAGCTGCGGCTTGCAAACCCGGAGGTCTCCCTGGAGGAGCTGGGACGCATGTGCGACCCGCCGGTGGGCAAGAGCGGCGTGAACCACAGGCTGAGACGGCTGGAGCAAATGGCGCGGGCGCTGGACGAGGAGACGGTCCGGCAGCCTGACGGAGTCTCCTGATCACGAACGCAGGAAGGGATGGGAACGGATGGAACTGACGGTGCATGTGAAGCTGAACGGCGTTCCGACGGCGCGCAAGACCGCGGAGGTGGCGGCGAGGATGTCGGCCTATCAGGCGCAGGTGCTGCTGCGCAGGGAGGATATGACGGTCAACGCCAAGTCCCTGATGGGCCTGCTGTCCCTGAAGCTTGCGGACGGCATGGGCGTGACCATCATCGCGCACGGAGAGGACGAAGCGCAGGCCGTCTGCGAGATGAGCCGCCTGCTGGGCAGCTGAGCCTTGACAGAGCCCCCGGAATTGCTTATAATGACAGAAAACCGGCATGCTGCCGGGGGCATTGCCGACAAACGACCCCGGGCGTACAGCATGGCGGCCGAGGCCGGTACTTTCAGAAAAGATTTGCATAACAATCGATGCGCCCCGCACCCATAGCCGTGCGGGGCGCATTTTGACACCTGAGGTGAAAAGCATGAAGCGAGAGAAGAACGGCGTGATGACTTTGGCGGTGTGGCTGCTGTGTGCCATGGTCATCGCTCTGGTGTTTGCCACGGGCATACTGGATCGCCAGAAGACGTGGGAGGACATGCCGTACGGGCTCATGCGCTTTGACGGCGGCCTGCAGCGCGACACGCGGGCGGACGGCGCATACGGCGCGATGAACGATGGGCCGGGGCTCGACCTGCCGGCGGGCACCTACCGCCTCAGGTGGGCGATCGAAGGCGACGGCGACAACCGGCTGGTGATCACCACGGAGAACGGCGCGTCCGCCGTGCCGGGCGAGATTCCGCTCCCTGCGGGCGAAACGGCTGGCGAGGCGACGTTCACGCTGAAGGATGCCGCACAGGGCGTGGATATCGTCGTGATGTTCGAGGACGGCACGCGCATCGACGTGAGCGACATGCGTTTGTACAGCCCGGAATACCGGGATCACGCGTTCACGTTTGCGCTGATCGCGCTCCTGCTGTGCGCGCTGTGGACGGCGGCGCGGCGCGGCTGCCTGACGCCCATGCGCCGGGGCAAGCTGATTCTCATCGGCCTGGCGGTGCTCATCGCCAGCGGCCCGGCGCTCAAGGACACGGTCTGCATCGGCCACGATACGACGTTCCACCTGGTGCGCCTGTGCAACCTGGCGGACGGGCTGGCGGCGGGCCGGCTCCCGGTGCGCATCGGCGGCTTTTCCTACAACGGCTACGGCGCGATCACGTCGGTGTTCTATCCGGACATCTTCCTTTACGGCCCGGCGCTGCTGATGAACTGGGGCGCGTCGCTTCAGTACGCGGTGAACGTGTTCTTCATCGCGGTGAACGCGGCGTCGGCTGCCGCCATGTACGCTGCGGCCAGGCGGATGTTTGGGGACGAGTGGACGGCGGTCTGCGCCTCGATCCTCTACACGCTCTCGATCTACCGCGTCTCCGACGTGTTCACGCGCTATGCATTCGGCGAAATGACGGCGATGGTCTTCCTGCCGCTGTTCCTGCTGGGGTTGTACGAGGTGGTGCTGGGCGAGAAGCGCCGCTGGGTGCTGCTGGGCGTGAGCGCGGCGTGCATCGCGCTGTCGCACATGCTCTCCACGCTCATCTGCGCGCTGGCGGCAGCAGGCATGTGCGTGCTGTTCATCGCGCGGATTGTGCGCGAGCGCAGGCTGGGCGCCATCCTCAAGGCCGCCGCGCTGGCGCTCGCGCTGTGCGCGTTCCAGCTCGTGCCGTTTGTGATGTACAGCATGCAGGGCATCGGCGCGCAGGAGCTGATGAAGGATCCCGCGTATTTCGCGCTCTCTCCGGCGCAGCTGCTTTTGCTGGGCGCGGGCGAGCTGAGTCTGGATCCCAGGGATACGACGCTCTCCACGTTTGCGCTGGAGATCGGGCTGCCCCTGCTGCTGGGCGCGGCGCTGGCGCTGTACGGCGCGGCGACGGCAGAAAAGAAGGACGGCAAAAACAGCCTCGCCGTGCTGCTGACGGCGGCGGGCGCGGCGTTTGCGTTCATGGCGACGACGCTGTTCCCCTGGGGGCATGTGCGCGTGCTGACGCGCGGGCTGTCGGATTACCTGCAGTTCCCGTGGCGCTTCCTGATGATGACGGCGGCGCTGTTTGCGCTTGCGGGGGGGCACGGCTGCGCGCGGTTTGCACGCGGGCATGGCGAGCAGATAGCGGCGGCCATGCTGGCCGTGGCGGCGCTGTGCGCGCTGCCGACGCTGACCGACGAGACGCGCAACCCGGAATACATCGCCTTCGGCGAGACGGTGAGCCCGAACCTGCAATACACCGAGTACACGATTCCCGGCACGCAGACGGCGCCAACGATGGAGCGGAGCCTGCTGGTGGACGGCGACACGGCGGTCACGGCCTACCGGAAGACGGGCACGACGGTCTCCGCGCAGGTGGACGCGAGGACAGACGCGACGATTTCCCTGCCGCTGTTCGGCTACGACGGCTACCGCGCGACGGTGGACGGGCAGACGATGGAGACCGGCCTGGGCGAAAACAACCGCCTGACGGTGCATTTGCCTGCGGGCACGCGCGGCGAGCTGCGCGTGTGGTTCGTGGGGAAGGCAGGCTGGCGTCTGGCGGACGCGGTGTCGCTTGGCACGCTGCTGGGGCTGCTCGCGCTGGCGGCACGCAGACGCGGCGCACGAAAGGAGAAGGACGATGAGAAATGACGGAAAGCTCCGGCGCTGGGCGCCGGTCGCGCTGGCGGCTTTGCTGGTCGCGCTGGTGTTTGTACTGGGCCTGGGCCAGAAGCAGAAGACCTGGGTGAACATGACCGAGGGGCTGCTCTCGTTTGACCACGGCACGGCATGGAGCCTGGAGCGCGGGGACGGCTACGGCGTGATGAACGACGGCCCGGGCTTCGATCTGCCGTCGGGCACCTACCGCTTCAAGTGGATTGCGCAGACGGACGCGGACAACCGCGTGCGCATCACCAGCGCCAACGGCGCGCGGATCGAGCCGAGCGAGGCGGTGATCCGCGCGAACGGCTATCAGGACGAGCTCGTCTTTGAGATCCTGGACGACGCGGACGACGTGAACATCGAGTTCGTCTTTGAAAACGGCACCTCGCTGAGCGTGCTGGACGGACGGCTGTACACCCCGTTTTACAGGGACGACGCGTTCACGTTTGCCTTTGCGGCGCTGGGGCTGTGCGTGCTGTGGGTGCTCTGGCAGAGGGGATATTTGACGGCGGAGCGCCGGGGCAGGCTGGTGCTCGTGGCCATGGCGGTCATCTACGCCAGCACGCCGTCGCTCAAGGAAAACCTCAATCTGGTCTATGACACGCCGTTTCACATCGCGCGCATCTGCAACCTCGCGGACGGCCTGAGGATGGGCCAGTTCCCGGTGCGCCTGGGCGCGTATTCCTACAACGGCTACGGCGCGGTGACGTCGGTGTTCTACCCCGACCTGCTGCTGTATCCCTGCGCGCTGATGATGATGGCGGGCGCGTCGATCCAGTATGTGCTCAACGTGTACTGCATTGCGCTGAACATCCTGGCGGCGGCGGCGATGTACATCTGCGCAAAGCGCATCTACGGGGACAAGTGGATGGCGACCTGCGCCAGCATCCTGTATACGCTGGCCATTTACCGCTTCACGGACGTGTACATCCGCGGCGCGATCGGCGAGGCGACGGCCATGAGCCTGCTGCCGCTGTTCGTGCTGGGCCTGTGGGAGATCCTCTACGGCGACAAGCGCCGCTGGCCGCTGCTGGTCTTCAGCGCGGCGGGCATCTTCCTGAGCCACATGCTGGCGACGCTGATGTGCGCGCTGTGCGCCGCCTGCATGTGCGTGTTGGGCGCCGTGCGGCTGATTCGCGAGCGCCGTCTGGGCGCGCTGATCGCCGCGTGCGCATGCACGGCGCTGCTGTGCGCCTATGAGCTGGTGCCGTTCATCCAGTACAACGCGGACGGCGTGGGCGCGCAGGTGCTACAGACGTTCATGTCCGAAGCGATGGCCCCGGCGCAGCTGTTCCTGCTGGGCACGGGCGACATGGCCGTGGACCCGCGCGATCCGCACCTGCACGGCATGGCGATTGAGCTGGGATTGCCGCTGGTCATCGGCATGATGCTCACGCTCTACAGCGCGGTGACGCAGAAGCGGGAGGCGCGCACGCGTGACGCGCTGCTGGCCTTCGCGGGGGCGGCGTTCTTCGCGTTCATGTCCACCACGGCGTTCCCCTGGGCGCATCTGAACAAGCTCACCGGCGGCCTGGCGTCGTTCATCCAGTTCCCGTTCCGCCTGATGATGCTCGCCTGCTTCTTCGCGGCGCTGACGGGCGCATACGGCTATCTGCGCGTGTTTGACGGGCGGCGCAGGGAGCTGCTGGTCATCGCCGTGCTGATCGTCGCGGTGATCGCCGGCCTGCCGTCGTATACCGACCAGACCTTCAACTTCGACTATGTGGAGTTCGGCCAGGGCGGCTATGCCAATTCCATCTACCCGGAATACAACCTGCCGGGCACGAACCTGGCGGCGACGACGGACCGCAGCGTACACACGCAGGGCGACGTGACCATCACGGCCTACGAAAAGGAGAGCGCGCGCATCAGAGCGCAGATCGACGCGAAGACGGACGCGCAGATTGCGCTGCCGCTGTTCGGCTTCAGAGGCTATCGGGCGCAGCTGAACGGCGGGGACGTCGCCTGGACGCTGGGCGAAAACAACCGCCTGACCGTCGCCGTGCCCGCCGGGACGAGCGGCACGCTCACGGTCTGGTTTGCGGGCGAGCCCATCTGGCGCGTGGCGGACGCGGTATCGCTTCTCACGCTGGCGGCGCTGCTGGGCCTTTGCCTGCACAGACGCCGGAAGACCCATGCGGCGGCGCGCGGCATCGCTGGACATGTGAGCAAAACGCAAGAGCAAGGGACATATAGATGAATACAATTCATCATATCATGCAAATTTGCTCACTTTTTGACGGAAAAACGCTTGACATGAAATTGCCGTCGTGATAAGATAGTCGCACATACTTTCCGCGATGAAGAGGAAGGGCCCGCAGGGAAGCGCCAAGCGAGGGAGCGACGGTGGAAGGCTCCTGCGAAAGAAGCGCGGGCTTGTCGCCTCGGAGCTGCCAGCTGAACGATCCAGTAGGTTGGCCGGAGGCCCACCGTTACAGGGGAGAGGGCATGCCGACATGCGTCGATTGTGCCCGATGAGCGTGCGCAGGCACGGAATTTAGGTGGTACCGCGAAACAGCCTTTCGCCCTAAACGAGGGAGGAAGGCTGTTTTTACGCAATAGGGAGCTGCACAGAATTTCGTGCAGCGGGCACCGGGCGGCTTGATTCCATCAGGCTGTTCGGAAGAGGAAGCGGGCACGGCCCGCTTTATGGGAATTGACCGGCCAAGCGCCGGGTATTTCGCAGAGGAGCGGAGGAAACGGATGAAACTCAACGGAGCAGCCATCCTGATCGAATGTCTCATCGAGCAGGAGGTGGGTACGGTGTTCGGCTTTCCGGGCGGCGCCGTGCTGCCGATTTACGACGAGCTGTACAAGCGCGCCGACAGGATCAACCACGTCCTGACCGCGCATGAGCAGCATGCCGGCCATGCGGCCGACGGCTATGCGCGCGCCAGCGGCAAGACCGGCGTGTGCCTGGCCACCAGCGGCCCCGGCGCGACGAACCTCGTGACGCCGATTGCGACGGCCTACATGGACTCCAGCCCGGTGGTGTTCATCACCGGCAACGTGCCCCAGAGCCTGATGGGCACCGACTCCTTCCAGGAGGCGGACATCTCCGGCATGACGATGCCGGTCACCAAGCACAACTACCTGGTCACGAGCGTGGAAAAGCTGGCGGACACCATCCGCGAGGCGTTCTACATCGCCCGCTCCGGCCGCCCCGGTCCGGTGCTCGTGGACATTCCCAAGGACGTGCAGCTGGCCGAGACGGAGTACATCCCGCTCAGCGGCGACGCGCTGATCCCGCGCCTTTCCAAGAAGAAGCCGCTCTCCCAGCTGCGCCCGGAGGGCGAGGCGCTGGAGCTGTACAAGACGAAGGCGGAGCCGCGGCTGGAAAAGGCGGCGCAGCTGATCGCCGAGGCGCACAGGCCGCTGATCTACTGCGGCGGCGGCGTGACGATCTCCGGCGCGCAGGACGAGCTGATGCAGCTGGCAAACCGCGTGGACGCGCCGATCGTGGCCACGCTGATGGGCCTGGGCGCCGCGCCGGCCTCGAGCGACAGGATGCTCGGCATGCTGGGCATGCACGGCACGCACGCGGCGAACATCGCGATGCAGCGCTGCGACCTGCTCATCGCCGTGGGCGTCCGCTTCTCCGACCGCGCGCTGGGCGACGCGAAGGCGTTCGCCCCCAACGCGAAGGTGCTGCACATCGACATCGACCGCGCGGAGATCAACAAGAACGTCTCGACCGCGCTGCACATCACCGGCGACGCGAAGACGGTGCTGGAGCTGCTGCTTACCCGCGTGTCCCAGAAGCAGCACGCGCAGTGGATGCAGCAGGCGCGCAGCATGGCGGAGGATTACCTGAGCGACGAGCTCTTTGAGCCGCGCAAGATCCTGAAGGCCATGGCCGCGGTCGCCCCGGAGATGACGGTGGCGACGGACGTGGGCCAGCACCAGATGTGGACCGCGCAGCACTTCCCGTTCGTGCACGCGCGCCAGCTGATCTCCAGCGGCGGCCTGGGCACGATGGGCTTTGGCCTGGGCGCGGCGATGGGCGCGGCCAAGAGCGATCCCCAGGGCAGGCCGGTGGCACTGGTCACCGGCGACGGCTCCTTCCGCATGAACCTGACCGAGCTGTCCACGATTGCCTATTACGGCATTCCCGTGATCGTGGTGATCTTCAACAACGGCACGCTGGGCATGGTTCGCCAGTGGCAGACGCTGTTCTTCGGCCACCGCTACAGCCAGACGACGCTCGACCGCGGGCCGGACTTCATGAAGCTGGCCGACGCGTACGGCCTCGCGGGCACGCGGGTGGACAATCTGGCGGACTTCACGGAGGCCTTCAAGAAGGCGGTGGAGGACGGCAAGCCCTGCATCATCGAGTGCCTGCTGGACATCGACGAGATGGTCGCCCCGATGGTTGCGCCGGGCTCCCCGATCGACTCGTTCTGCCTGAACTGACGGAGGTGCGGCATGTATATCAATAAGGACAATCTGCAGCGCTACACCGTCGGCGTGCTGGTGGACAACGAGCCGGGCGTGCTCTCCCGCGTCTCGGGCCTGTTCTTCAGAAGGGGCTTCAACATCGATTCCCTGGCCGTGGGCACGACCCACGACCCGGAGGTCTCCCGCATCACGATCGTCATCAAGGGCGACGAGCAGAAGGTGGAGCAGCTGGTGCAGCAGCTCTACAAGCTCATCTGCGTGCAGAAGGTGCAAGTCATGCAGACGCGCAACTCCGTGGAGCGCCAGCTGCTGCTGGTGAAGGTGAAGGCGGACGTGACCGAGCGCGAGGGCCTCATGCGCCTGGTGGACATCTTCAAGGCGAAGGTGCTCGACGTGACGAAGCACTCCATGGTGCTCCAGATCACCGGCGACAACGACAAGATCGACGCGCTGATGAGCCTGCTGGAGGACTACGGCATCCTCGAGCTGGTGCGCACCGGCGTGGTCGCGCTCGAGCGCGGCGACGGCGTGATGACGTCCGACATCTTTGAGTGAGGGAACGTTAGGGCTGCCGCCCTAAAACCTGCTCGGGGACATTGTCCCCGAACCCCTGCTTCGCTTCGCGATGGCTTTAAGAAGCGGTAACAATATACGATTGCGAACCGGGTATCCCGGTCACATATATTGACTTCATGCGTGCAACATGCACGGACGAGTAGGAGGAAAAGAAAATGGCACAGATGTTTTACGCGCAGGACTGCAATCTCGACATGCTCAGCGGCAAGAAGATCGCCATCGTCGGCTACGGCTCCCAGGGCCATGCGCATGCGCTGAACCTCAAGGACTCCGGCTGCGACGTCGTCGTCGCGCTGTACGAGGGCTCCAAGAGCTGGGCGAAGGCCGAGGCCGCCGGCCTGACCGTTATGACCACCGCCGAGGCCGCGAAGGTCGCCGATATGATCATGATCCTCATCAACGACGAGAAGCAGGCCGCGATGTATGAGAAGGACATCAAGCCGTACCTGCGCCCGGGCATGATCCTCGCCTTCGCGCACGGCTTCAACATCCACTTCGGCTGCATCAAGCCGCCGGCAGACGTGGACGTCGTGATGATCGCGCCGAAGGGCCCGGGCCACACCGTGCGCAGCCAGTACCTGGAGGGCAAGGGCGTGCCGGATCTCATCGCCGTGTATCAGGACGCCTCCGGCAAGGCGCAGGACTATGCGCTGGCCTACGCTGCGGGCATCGGCGGCGCGCGCGCCGGCATCCTCAAGACCACCTTCCGCGAGGAGACCGAGACC
>JAGBDL010000027.1 GCA_017937505.1 Clostridia bacterium
AGCACAAGGCACAGCGCCGCGGCCGTCCACAGCGCCAGGGCCGCATAAAACACGCGCCTGCCCGCCCGGCGCCGCACAAACGCATACACGGCGGCAAGCGCCGCCAGCAGCGCAGCCGTCAGCGCCAAGCCCGCAAGGCCGTCGCGCGCCAGCGTCACTTCCTGGTTCATCCGGTTGTTTGCCACGACCGACGAGGCCGTCACGCCCAGCGCGCCGAGGGTCACGCCGGCGAGCACGCACGCAAACACGATCAGCGCCGCCAGCGTCAGAAGCCTCGCCGCCTTTTGAAATACGCCCCTCATGCGCTGCGCCTCCTCATCCTCAGCCATCCGTCGATCGCGCACAGCCCGCGCGCGGCCACCGGCATCATCAGCACGGCGTACATGTAGATGTACTGCGCCTTGGCCTCAAAGAGCATGTGATACAGGCATCCGCCCAGCGCGCACATGGCCAGCGCGAGCGCCGGAAGGTTCGCCCTCCTGTCCCGCAGCAGGCTGACAAGCCCCGCGCAGCAGAGCGCGTACATCATCTTCTGATACACGCCCATGTACCGCTCCAGCGCCGCGCGGATGGCGCCGCCGTCTGCAAAGATCGCCTTTGTCCCCTCCGCCAGCGCGCCCGTGTGCGCGCACAGATCGCCGTACCACATCGCGCCGTAGGACGGCTCCAGCCACTGGGAGAGCAGCTTGTCCCTGAAAAACGCCAGCGCCATGCCCGGATCGGCGCGCAGCTCCTCAAGCCGGGCCGCCAGATCCGCCGAGGCGATGGCGCGCTCCTGCGCCGCCGTCACGTCAAACGGGAAGAACTGCTCGGTGTAGCGGTTGAACCAGCCCGGCGCCGCGCCGCCCTCCTGCAGGCCCATCACCATCCGGGCCAGCATGCTCACGTCGCCCGTGAGCGTCACGCCCGCGCGCAGCTCGTACTGCGCAATCGCCAGCCGCTGCAGCCCCACGGACAGCACGATGCTCAGCGCCGCAAAGCCCAGCAGCCGGTGATCCCGGCTTTCCAGCACATCCAGCGCCGCGCAGATCGTCAGGGCGATCAGCGGCACCGCGGCGTTGGGCTTGAGCATATAGGCCAGCGCGATGCACACGGCATACGCCAGCGCGAAGCGCGCCTTCCTCCTTTTGAGATACAGCGCAAAGCACAGCACCGCCAGCGCGGTCATCATCAGCATCGGCAGCGTGCCGTAGACGAAGATGCACTGCAGGGCCAGCGGCAGAAACGCTATGCTCAAAAGCGCCGCCGCGTTGGCCTCCTCCCGCGAGAAGATCACCTGGCTCAGCGCCGTCAGCGCGCCCGCCGTGCCCGCCGAGAGGAGCACGTTGAGCCCCTGCATAAACAGCGACAGATCCAGCCCCGGCAGCACGCGCTTGACCAGCTCCATCGGCAGGCAGATGCCCAGCTGATAGGAATAGACGTTGAAATAGTCGATGGCAAGCGGCTTGTAATTGCCCGCCGCAAACAGCTCCGCACCCTCGAGCACATAGGCGAAGTCGTATATCTGCGCAACGTTCGCGCCCAGCACGAGCACAAGCGTCCCGGCCGTCCACGCGATAAGCAGCGCAGCGCTCAGCTTCACGCCGGCAAACCACACAAGCAGCCGGTGCAGCGCGAGCACGGCGAAAAGCAGCAGCGCCGTCCGCGCGAGCGTGGCCATCAGCGCTTCATGGGAGAAGACGACCGCCTCGTGCGACCAGCTCTGCCTGCCCAGATGCGCCGTAACCCGCATGCCCGCCGCCGTCAGCCCGGCAAACAGGCACAGCGCCAGCGTAAGCGCCGCGCCCGCGCAAAGCCGCTGCAGGCGGCTAGATGGCTGCTTCATCCTTCGTCCTCCGCTTTCTTCTGCCGAAAACCCAGTCGCCGACGACGCTCAGGCCGTATCCGGCGATCGGCACCAGATACAGCGCATAGACGTAGATATACTGCGACTTGGCTTCAAAGATCATATGATACATGCATCCGCCCAGCACCGCGACGGGGAGTACAAGCTGCATGGCGCTCTGCCTCTGGCGCAGGCTCTTCACCAGCCCCACCGCCGCGAGCACATACAGCGCCTGCTGCCAAGCCTTCATGTACGCCTCCAGCCCGATGCGCACCGCGCTCGCCTCGTCAAACACCGGCGCAAGCGCCTCCGCCCAGGGGCCCGCCTGACGGCAGTAATTGCCATAGAGCAGCGTGCCATACGTCGGCTCCAGCCACTGGCTCAGCGCCTTCTGCACAAAGAAAATCAGCGTGCGCACAGGATCCGCGCGCAGCTGTGCCAGCCGCGCGGAGAGATCCGCCGCCGCAATGGCCTTTTCCTGTTCAATGCTGATCGTCCCGTCAAAGAACTGCTCGATATAGGCGTTGTACCAGCCCGCGCCGCGCTTTCCATCCTGCAGGCCCATCACCAGCCGCGAGAGCATGGTCACATCCTCGCGCAGCACGACGCCGCCGCGCCATTCGTACTGCGCGATGGCCAGCCTGGCGAGCAGCACCGCGCCCGCCGCGCCCAGCACAGCATAGCCCAGCAGGCGGAAATCGCGGCTCTCCATGCCGTAGAGCAGCGCGCAGATGCCCAGCGCCAGCAGCACGATCGCCGTGTTCATCTTCACCATGTAGGCGACTGCGATGCACAGCGCGTAGAGCAGGCCAAAGCGGCGCTTTTTGCTGCGGATGTACAGCGCAAAGCAGAGCATGGCCGCCGCGCTCAGAAGGACCATGGGCAGCGTGCCGTAGACGTGGATGCCGTAGAGCACCATCGGCAGGCACAGCAGATACAGCGCAATGGCGCCCTGCCGTACGTCCGTGCGCTCATACGCCAGCTGGCCCAGCGCCGAAAGCATGCCCGCCGCCGCGATGCTCATCACCGCGTTGAGCGCCTGCATGGTGTACTCGATATTCAGCCACGGCACGAGCCGGAGGACGCCCTCCAGAAGCAGACAGGTGCCCAGCTGATAGGAGCATTCGTTAAAGTAGTAGCTCGTCAGCGGGGCATAGTCGCCGCGCGCAAAGCATCGGGCCGCCTCGCACACGTACTGGAAATCGACCTCCTGCCGGGTATAGCTGCCCAGCAGGAACGCCATCGCCAGCAGCGTCCAGAGCAGCATCATCGCGCCCGTCAGGTGAATGTGCGCAAAGCGGACAAGCAGCCGCTGCAATCCGAGCGCGGTCAGCACCACCGCCGCCGTACCCAGCACGGGCAGCAGCGGCAGATGCGTCACATAGCGCACGATCTCCGGCGCTCTCAGCTCGGCGGTCATGACCATGCCGATCAGCGCCAGCGCACCGGTCAGACAGGCGGCCAGCGCCAGCGCCGTCTTTTCAAGGATCTGGCTCCATTTTGCCATTTTGTTCTTCTCCCTGTGTCGTTTTCATGCCCGCAGGAAGCCGCTCTCCCCGGCACACAACGCCCGATTTTCTATCCTTCATCTTAAGCCCATGCCGGGGGTTTGTCAATGGAAAGAAAAATCGGGCAGGAGCGCCCGCCCCTGCCCTGTTGGGAATCCTCGATTTTACAGCCCCATCAGCTGCGCGATGACGCCCTCGGCCCAGCTGTCAAAGCCGTCCGGGTTGTGATCGTAGAGCACGCCGGTCATGTCGGTCGCCTCTGCGGTCAGCGTCGCGATGCTCTGGCCCAGCTGGCCGCCCACCGGCGTGACCACGCTCTGCTCGTTCAGCAGCCGGATGACGAAGGACACCGCCGCCTCGCTGCGCGCGCTGTCCTGCCAGCAGGCGCGGGTGACCGCCACGCCGAATGCGGGCGTGCCCACCACCTCCGTGCGGTTCTGCCCGTCCTTGGCCGGCGTCCTGATCACCACCACGCTGTCAAGCCGCGCCTCGTCCACCAGCTGCGCCAGGCCGTCCGCGTCAAAGCGCATGGCGGCCTCGCCGGCGAGGAACCGGCTCTCCGCGTCCGCGTCGGTCATGTTCCACGGATCGCTGCCGAACGCGCCGACCCGCAGGAGCGTCTCCAGCACGTCCTTCGCGCCGTCCAGCGACGCCTGCTGGCCGTACTGCTCCGCCGGCGCGCCCGCGAGCGCCGCGCAGTCGAGCACGATCTCGTTCCACTCGCACAGCGCGTTGGCGATGGGCTGCACGCCGTTCTGGGCGAGCACCGCACACGCCGCCAGCAGCTCCTCAAAGGTCGCCGGGACGCCGAGGCCGTAGCGCGAGAGCACGTCCGTGTTCACATACAGCGCCTCCCAGTACAGGCGCACCGGGGCGAGCAGCAGGCTGCCGTCCGCCTCCTTCATCGAGCTGAACTTCTTCGCGCCGCAGTCCGAGGAGGACGCCAGCTCGCCCGCAGTCACCAGCTCCTGCACGCTCAGGCCGGAGCCGACCGGCAGCACGACCACGTCCACCGCGCCGTCCGCGAGCATGCTCCTCAGGTTGTCCATCCACATCTCGTCCATCGCGCCGGAGTAATCCTCCACGATGTTGCCCGTCTCCTGCTCCCAGCCCGTGATCATGTCCATATAGCCCTGCGCGGCAAAGTCCACGTCCGCAAACGGCGTGAACGTGCGCAGCGTCACGCCCGTCGCCTGCGCGGCACAGGCCGCGCACAGCAGCACGCACAGGGAAACCATCACAGCAATCCATTTACGCATTCCAAATCCTCCTCACCGCATCCGGTGTCACAGGCCAAGGTTGATGGCCTTTTGCAGGGTTTTCCTCGCCAGCGGCGCAGCCACGCTGCCGCCCGAGCCGCCGTTCTCCACCAGCACGCCGATCGCGTACGGTGCGTTGTCGTTGGTAATATAGCCCACAAACCAGGCGTGCGCCTTGACGCTCTTGTCGTTGCTGGCCTCGGCGGAGCCCGTCTTGCCCGCGACGACGTAGCCGCCCTCCAGCGCCGCGCGCGTGCCCGTGCCGGACTTCACCACGCGCACCATCTCCTTTTCCAGCCGCGCGGCGACGCTCTCGCTGAGCACGCGTTTGCCCTCGCGGCTGCCGGGCAGCTCGCGCGTGCCGCCCTGCGCTGTGGTGATGCGCGCAAGCAGATGCGGCTCGACCATCACGCCGCCGTTGGCGACCGCCGCGGCGATGAGCGTCATGTGCATCGGCGTGGCCAGCACGCGGCCCTGGCCGATGGAGGACCAGGCCAGGTCCTCGGCGCTCAGGTCGTCGATGGGGTAGCTGGAATTGTAGACGATCATGTCGCCGAACATGAAGTTTTCGTTGAACCCCAGCTGCTCCGCCGTCTCGCCCAGCATCTCGTACCCCAGCTCCTGGGACAGCGCCGCGAACGCCGTGTTGCAGGAGTTTTTGAACGCGTCTGACAGCGTCTGCACGCCGTGGGCGCTTGATTCCGTCACGGAGTAGCTGCCCACCGGGTAATAGCCCGTGCAGTCAAAGGCGAAGTCCTCGAGATCCGGCAGGTTGGTGAGCGCCGAGGCCATGGTCACGATCTTGAACGTCGAGCCCGGCGGATACAGGCCCTGCGTCGCGCGGTTGATGAGCGCGCCCGCCGCCTCGTCAAGCAGCGCCGCGTCCATATCCAGCGGATCAAACTGCGGCAGGGAGACCATCGCGAGCACGTCGCCCGTCTTGTAGTTCATCACGACGACCGCGCCGCGCTTGCCCTCCGGGAACTGCTCGGTAATGTAGCGCGAGAGCCGCTCGGAGATGGTCAGCGTCAGGTCGTCGCCGCGCTGGGGCGTGCCGGTCAGCGCGTCGGAGACGCGCTCGAACACGCTCGAGCGGAAGCCCAGCATGTACTGCGCGTGGAACGTGTCCACGCCCGTGGAGACCTTGCCGCCGCTGTCGCCCACGACCTGGGAGACCGCCATGCGCGTCTCTCTGGAAGCGTTGTACCTGCGCTCGCCGTTTTCGCCGGTATAGGCCAGCACCGTGCCGTCCCGGTCGGTGACCGTGCCCATGATGACGCTCTGCTTCTGGCTGGAGATGCGCGGGTTGTGCGGATTGGCCACCCAGCGCCCGCCGTAGAAATACACCGAGTAGCAGAAATAGGCGATCATCAGCCCAAAGAGTGCCAGCATCAGCATCACCAGCATGCGGATGCGGCGTTGAATCACCTTGATAGAATCACTTCCTTCTCGGGGGCTCCGCCCCCGAACCCCCGGCAGGGACATCGATCCGGGGAACTCGCATAGTCGCGCCGCTCGGCGCTCCTCGCGATTCCCGACGCTCCGCCTGCCTGTTTGTGCCACTGGCGGCGGCAGTCTACGGTCCCCTGCACCCCATGTTCGCTTCGCGCCTGCTGAAAGAAGGCTTTCCATATCAGCCGAACCAGCTGAGTTTATCCCTTCACCGTCAGCACGTCCTCCTCCAGATCCTCCTGCGCGCGGGCGGCGATGCCGTGCAGAATGCCGATCATCGACAGGCACGAGAGCATCGAGGAGCCGCCGTAGCTGAGGAAGGGCATCGTCACGCCCGTCAGCGGCAGCATCTTGATCACGCCGGCCACGATCATGAACGTCTGGATCGCCAGCATGGCCAGCACGCCGCAGCCCAGCAGCATGTCAAAGGAGCGCCTGGAGCGGCCCATGACCGTCACGCCGCGCAGGATCAGCAGCACATACACCGCCAGCAGCAGCACGCCGAACACCAGGCCCAGCTGCTCGCAGATGACGGCGAAGATGAAGTCGTTGTAGTACGCCGGAATCTTCTCCGGCGTGCCCTGGCCCAGGCCCACGCCGAACAGCCCGCCCGAGCCGATGGCCAGCAGCGCCTGGATGATCTGATAGCCCTTGTCCAGCGGATCGCTCCACGGGTTGCGCCACATCGCCACGCGCACCTTCACATGCGCGAACATCTTGTAGCCCAGCACCGCCGCGCCCACGCCGCCGCCCAGGCCCGCGATTGTCAGCGGCACGTTGCCGCAGGCGACGTAGAACATCGCCAGCGTCGTGGCGTAGTAGATCAGCGCCGTGCCCAGGTCGCGCTGGAGCATGAGCAGCAGCAGGCACGCGCCGGCAAAGAGGATCGCCGGCATCATCTGCAGCACCGTCCTGTGCGCGCTGAAGTAGTACGCCATCGCCAGCACCAGCGAGAGCTTGACCAGCTCGCTGGGCTGGAAGGAGCCCACCACCGGCAGCGTGACCCAGTTCTTCGCGCCGCCCGACCACTCGCCGAAGGCCAGCGGCAGGATCAGCGCCGCGACGCCCAGCACCATGGCCAGCAGCGTCAGCCCCCTGAACCGCTTCTTCCGGGAGACCAGCACACTGACAGCGAGCATCGCCGCCAGCCCCAGCGCATAGTACGACGCCTGCCTGACCCCGCGCGAGGGCGAGACGGTGTAGAGCACCACGACGCCCACGCCGCACAGGAAATTGGTCAGCGCCATGATCAGCGGATCGATGGGCAGCACGCGCGGCAGCGCCAGCGACGTGAGCAGCCCGAGCGGCACCATCAGCGCGATCAGCGAAAGCGCCTGCAGATCGGGCCCGTCCGCGCCCCGCACGGCAGCCAGCAGCAGTCCGCCCGTGACGAACGCCGCCGTCAGCAGCGCGATCA
>JAGBDL010000003.1 GCA_017937505.1 Clostridia bacterium
ATCCTGAAGTCTTCCCTCAGGTTCAAAACTCATTTACGAATTGACTGTCTTTTCATTAACATGACTCGTGAAAATCATGTTCGCGTTCTTCTTGATTCTGTATCGTTTTCAAGGATCATGTGCCGCGCGTTTCGCTCGCGCTCTCGTGCGACAGCTCAGTTAGTATACTACCTCATCCGTCTTCTGTCAATACCTTTTTTGAACATTTTTTGGATTTTTCTGTATTTAAGTGTTAAGCTGATCGAGAAGATGATTTGCTATTCCTTTCCCACTGCATCCAGCCCAGTTCCAATACAATCCTGTATATCGTCACGCATTTACCTGCACGTGAGTCATACGAGAATATCCGCGAAATACGATCAAAGGATGCAGAACTATGGATACCCCTCTGGCACCGTACTACTTGATTGCAAACGGAGGATGTTTATCTGACGAATATGAATTGCTTTCCTATGCCAAGGCAGTCGAGGAAAACAGCAGTTTTCAGGAGCGGATGCAAGCAGAGGAGCTTGTGGATGAACAGCCGGATGGCATTGTGATTGCGGTCTGTCCCGACGGAGATGCCATTTTGCATTGCCCCGATGGCACCGCGGTTCGTTTCAGCCATGAAGCGTCCGGAGTCATTGAGCAGTGGCCCAGCTTGCCGCAATTCATCGCGAATTCCATTCAAGATTGTGAATGATGATAAGGGCTGTCTGCCTGACGCGGTGAGACAGTCCTATGCCGTTTCAAGCATATTTCGATCAATCCCGTCGATGCGTTCGCCAGCACACGGCTCATCGCGCCGATAATTCCCCGCTTCGGATGATCGTGCTGACGCTCATATGGGCGATTGTGATCAAGGGTAACGATTTTGCATCTCACGAATTCAAGAGAAGACAATTCAAGTCAGGAGAGACCTCCCGCTCAATCATCGCGCACTGCCGGGCGCTTCCCATCCAGGCAAGCATTGCGTCTCTTCCTCCGCCGTGCAAAACAAGAAAGCGGGCCGTGCCCGCTCCCACTTCCGAACCGCTTTGCAAAACCAAACCGCTCTGTGCTCGCTGCACGATTCTTTACGCAATTTCCTATATAGCAAAAAGAGCCGGCAAGCAGCCGACTCTTTGATATGCGAATGGACTCAGGCGTTCTTGGCGATCTCCACGAGCTTGGCGAAGGCCGCCGCGTCGTTGACCGCGATGTCGGCCAGCACCTTGCGGTTGAGGTCGACGCCGGCCTTCTTCAGGCCGCAGATGAACTTGGAGTAGGACATGCCGTTGATGCGGGCAGCCGCGTTGATGCGGGTGATCCACAGGGAACGGAAGTCGCGCTTGCGCAGCTTGCGGCCGATGTAGGCGTAGCGCAGGGAGCGGGCGACCTGCTCCTTGGCACAGCGATACTGCTTGGACTTGGAGCCGTAGTAGCCCTTGGCCAGCTTCATGATCTTTCTGCGCTTCTTATGGGCATTGACTGCCGCTTTGATTCTTGCCATGATTGATTGAACCTCCTTGCTGGCTGGTGCTTACTTGTACGGGATGAGCTTCTTGACGGTGCCGGCGTAGCACTCGGAGACATACGCGGCGCGGCGCAGGTTGCGCTTGGTCTTGCGGGTCTTCTTGTTGAGGATGTGACGCTTGTAGGCCTTCGCGCGCTTAACAAGACCACGCTTGGTCAGATTGAAACGCTTGGCAGCGCCGCGATGAGTTTTCTGCTTAGGCATAAGGGGGAATCCTCCTCTCAGGATCTTTATTGTTTCGGAGCCTGTTTGGCTTCTTTGCTGGGGTCCTTCGGCGCAAGGATCATGATCATGTGGCGTCCTTCCGTTGCCGGCTTCTTCTCCACATTGGCCACGTCCTTCACGCGGGTGACGAAATCCTGCATGACCGCAAGGCCGATCTCCTGATGGGTGATCTGGCGGCCGCGGAAGCGAATCGAAACCTTGACCTTGTCTCCGCCCTGAAGGAACTTGATGGCTGCCTTCGCCTTGGTCTGGATGTCATTTTCCTCGATCGTGGCGGAGAGCTGCACCTCCTTGATGGAGACGACCTTCTGATTCTTGCGGATCTCGCGTTCCTTCTTGGCCTGCTCGTAACGGTACTTGTCGTAGTCCATCAGCTTGCAGACAGGCGGCTTGGCGCCGGGCACAATCTTCACCAGATCAAGCCCTGCCTCTTCGGCCAGTTCAAGCGCTTTGCGGGTCGGCATAATGCCCTGCTGTTCACCGTTCTGGTCGATCACACGCACCTCGCGGTCGCGGATTTCCTCGTTCATCATCAGATCTACTGCCATATGGTTTGCGATACACCTCCATTTGGTCTTTGCGCCTCACAGCACAAAAAAGAGCGGGTAAGCATACCCGCTCCTTAAGCATTGCAAAAAGGATGCCATGTGCCGCGGTCACGCAATTATGCCGGGCGAGAAGCGGGCGGCTTCTACTTCGTACCTGAATATCATACTTCAAAGCCGCCCGTTTGTCAAGCACAATTTCGCATTTTTTGCTATGTAAATCCTGCAGCAGGGCATCGGCCTCAGGCGCAAAGCATCGGGATTTACAGCACTTTGTCGGCGATGCAACCGGCATCATGCCGGTTTGTTATGGAAATCCTCTGGCAGCGCGCCGTATGCATGCGCCGGAAGGCAATTCGCAGCGCCGCAGCGGCAAGGGGCCAACGCGCGCCGCTTTAGTCCTCTATCATGCCCGCCCTTTTCAAATCCGCCAAAAACTGGAACACGTCTTTTCGGGCGGTTTCCTCATCCACATCGTAGTTTTCAAGCACCAGCGCAAGCATCTCCTCCGGCGTCTGGCACGCCTCCAGATGCTTCCAGATAAACGCCGATACGCTGTTCATCGAGATCAGGCCATTAAAGCACCGGGCAGCCTCTCCGGTTGGAATCACCACGATGTCGCCCGCAACATCCCTCATCACAAAATTCGACGTGACTTTCATGCTTGATACTCCTTTTCCTTCGCTTCCAGCAGTTCAATATAGTGCCGCGTCAGCTCACAGTGATACCTGGGCACGCCCTCATACGTTCCGGTTTCTCCAAAGGCGGCAGATGCGCAGCGCCCACACAGCACGCTCATCCGGCAGTCGTGGCATTCCTTCGCCAGATGAATCGTCTGGATGTTTTTCAAAAGGCTCTCCCACGCCTGCGCAAAGGGCATGCTGAATACGTCATAGAGCAGCGGCTCTCTGGTAAAGCTGCACGCCGACATCATGCCGTCATAATTCACCCAGAATACGCTGTTTCCTGCCCGGCAGGTAAAACCGGGCTGCCATTCTTTGTTTTGCGAAAAACCGCGATACCTCGCCAGCTCATCAAGCACAGAATTCTTAAAAATCGTAGGCGGGTACGTCAGTTCACGGATGCGCAGCTTCGCCTCCGCCGCCTGCTGCGGACTGAGCCGATGCTGCGTGTTCTTTTCGTTTTCCTCGCGTACCGCCGGCGTCATGTAATATGCCGCCTCAATCGGCAGGCGGTACCGTCTCGCCACAGCGAAAATGCCGTCCAGATCCTCCACATTATACGGCGTCACGCTGCAATTGATCTTGACCTGAACGCCCTTCTTCAGAAGCAGTTCGATGCCGCGCGTAGTCTGCGTAAATCCATGCGGATTGCCGCACAGTCGTGCATAGGTTTCATCCGAGCTGCCATACAGCGTAATATTCACCCTGCGCGGCGGATCGCTCGCCAGATAGTCTGCAATTTCCTCATTGATGAGCGTGCCGTTTGAGTTGAGCGTCACAACAAAGCCCATTTTCTTCAGCTCAAGATACAGCTCCTTGAAATGCGGATACAAAAAGATTTCTCCGCCCGTCAGCAAAAGGAACATCGTTCCCGCATCCCGCGCCTGCCGGGCAAGCTCCAGCCATTCGCGCCAGTCCTTCATCGGCGCATGCCGCTCCATCTGCTCCCGGGTCATTTTGGCATAGCACATCTTGCAGTCCATGTTGCAAAGCGGCAGCAGCTCTAAGGCGCCCGTAATCGGGATCTTTTTCATGTCCGCAACATTGCAGATTCTCTGCTCAATCAGATTCTGAGGCTGAAACAGCTCCACAGTTATCCTCCTCCACATACCGCTTGAGCGTCTCCACCGCATCCTTCTCCTTGGTGCACGAATAGAAAACCATCGGCACCTCTGCGCAGAAGGATTCGATCAGATTCGCTGCGGTGTTGACAAACCGCTGATTCCAGAAATTGATGGAGACCTCGCTGATGATTTTCTTCACCGCGTCGCTGCCGCGCAGCGGTGTGATCGTATTGCCCATGCCCTGCCGGAGATACGCCACCGCCCTGATCGGCGCTTTTTCGTTCAGGCAGGTGTCAGAGGAGCCGCAGATCGGAAACCCGCAGCCATACCAGACGCCGTTCTGCTTCTGAATCAGCGTTCGGTCGCCGTTGATCAGCCGGGCCTGCTGATGGCGCACCCACAGATCCGCCTGCGTGCTCTTGCCGGTTCCGCTCGGCGCGGTAAACAGAATCGCCATCCCATCCTGAATAATAAAAGACGAGTGCAGCACAAACGCCTGATGCTCGATCAGCATTTTCTCCGCAGCGAGCGCGTTGAAAATCCGGAAGTTGTCCGGCCGGGTCATGATCTCCAGAAGCTCTGCATTCAGATACAGCATCCTGTTTCTCGCGTCGGTCTCCTTCTGGAGGATCATCGGAAAGCCGTACACCGGCATCAGATACAGCCTTTCTTCCCTGCCCTGTTCATCCGAAAAGACCACGCAGTCGTCCGATCGATAGACCACGCGCCCCTTCGGCGCGGGGAACCGCCTGCACGCCTCGCAGCGGTAATGGTACTGTGCATCTCCTGCTTCCTCACACAAAAAGCGGAGGATGAACGGATTCCATTCAATCGGAAAATCCGCCTCAATATCAAAGCTGGCGTCGGCGATCCGAAAGCAATATGTCTTCATGTCCTTCATCCAAATACGATCAAAACAGGCGCATAAGCCTATGAACTTATGCGCCTGTGCGTCTATGCAGTTGTAGCGCGGAAATCAGGAAACATTGTACTGGGCAACCTGTTCGACTCTGGCATAAAACAGATGAGAACCCTGCCACGTATTAAACCAACCCTTGAAAGCAGTAACAATATTGTTAAGGACAGTATCTTTTGGCGTCTGTCCACCGTACTCGTCGTTATCAATTACTCCATTGCCATTCGTATCCTCATAGAACCAGTCAACATCGTCTCCATAACCCCAAAACGTCTTTCCTGTATCCCATACACCCTGCACATAACCCGAATCAGCAGCATTAGCATCATACTTGCCAGCACACTCATCATTAGTATCAAAGAAAATATTAGTCGCTGCAATATTCATATGGCCTTCAGACTGGCAACGAACCGTCATCGGAGGGACGTCATTTTTAAACACCGGATCCTTGCAAGCCGCCACATACTGGTTGGGCGCGAACGCTTCTGCATACATGGCCGGAGCCTCGTAGATCATTTTCATCGCAAAACACCTTCCTCTATTCACGCCTTTGGGCAAAGCGAAGCAAGCTGCAGCCTCAGGCAGGTATCTCTAAAGTTATTGCATGATCATGATACCACGCATTTCTGGATACGTCAAGGGCTTTTGTTCCTTTTTTGTGAACAAATTACACGCGCTCCGCAATATCCCGGCTGAGCTTGGCGATCAGCTCGTCCATGGTCATGGTCGTGGTCTGGTCGGTATCGCGGTCGCGGACGGACACCGTGCCGCTCTCCACTTCCTTTTCGCCGATGATCAGCATGTACGGCACGCGGTCAACCTGGCGCGCCTCGCGGATCTTGTAGCCGATCTTCTCGTTGCGGGTATCCAGCTCCACGCGGATCTTCGCGGCGCGCAGCTGCTCATACACCGCCTTGGCGTAGTCCATGCTCTTGTCGGAGACCGGCAGCACCTTCACCTGCAGCGGCGCCAGCCACAGCGGGAACTTGCCGGCGAAGTGCTCGGTGATGATGCCGATGAAGCGCTCGATGGAGCCGTAGCACACGCGATGGATCATGATCGGGCGCTTGCGGCTGCCGTCCTCGGCGACGTACTCCAGGCCGAAGTTCAGCGGCATCTGGAAGTCCAGCTGGATGGTGCCGCACTGCCAGGTGCGGCCCAGGCAGTCGCGCAGGTGGAAGTCGATCTTCGGGCCGTAGAACGCGCCGTCTCCCTCGTTGAGGATGTAGGGCATGTTCAGGCGCTCCAGCGCGGTCTTCAGGCCGTTCGTCGCGGCCTCCCAGTCCTCATCGGAGCCCATGGAGTCCTCCGGGCGGGTGGACAGCTCGACAAAGTACTCAAAGCCGAACTTGGTGTACACCTGGTTGATCAGCTTCACCACGCCGGCGATCTCGTCCGGGATCTGCTCCGGGGTCATGAAGATGTGCGCGTCGTCCTGGGCGAAGCAGCGCACGCGGAACAGGCCGTGCAGCGCGCCCTTGAGCTCGTGGCGGTGCACCAAGCCCAGCTCGCCGCAGCGCAGCGGCAGGTCGCGGTAGCTGTGCGGCTGATTCTTGTACACCAGCACGCCGCCCGGGCAGTTCATGGGCTTGATGCAGAAGTCCTCGTCGTCGATCTTGGTGGCGTACATGTTGTCCTTGTAGTGATCCCAGTGGCCGCTTGTCTCCCACAGGCGGCGGTTCATCATCATCGGGGTCTGAACCTCGACGTAGCCCGCCTCGTAGTGGATGTCGCGCCAGTAGTCAATCAGCGCGTTCTTGAGCAGCATGCCCTTGGGCAGGAAGAACGGGAAGCCCGGGCCCTCCTCGGAGAACATGAACAGGCCCATCTCCTTGCCGATCTTGCGGTGATCGCGCTTCTCGGCCTCCTCCATCAGCTTGAGATAATCCTTCAACTCATCCTGATTGCGGAACGCGATGCCGTTGATGCGGGTGAGCATCTTGTTGTTCCTGTCGTTCTTCCAGTATGCGCCGGACAGGGCGGTCAGCTTGAACGCCTTGAGCGCCTTGGTGTAGCACAGGTGCGGGCCGACGCACATGTCGATGTAGTCGCCCTGCTGGTAGAAGCTGAGGATTTCGCCCTCATCGAGGTCGCCGATGTGCTCGACCTTGTAGATTTCGCCGCGCTCCTGCATCAGCTTGATCGCCTCGTCGCGGGAGAGCACGAACGGCTTGATCGGCAGGTTCTGCTTGACGATCTTCTGCATCTCGGCCTCGATCTTGGGCAGGTCCTCGTCGGAGAGCTTGGTCTCGCCCAGATCGACGTCGTAGTAAAAACCCTTCTCCGTTGCCGGGCCGTAGGCGAAGTGTGCGTGCGGATACAGGTTCTTGACCGCCTGCGCGAGAATGTGCGCGGCGCTGTGGCGCAGAACGTGAAGCTCCTCGTCCTGCGGGCATTCGGCAACAGTGCCGTCCTTGTAGATGATCTTCATGAAGGATTCCTCTCTTTCTTTCCCGTTGGTTCGGGACGAAAAAAACGCTCGTCCCTCGCGTGTTTTCGAGGGACGAGCGGAAAAAACTCTGCCCGTGGTTCCACCCTGATTGGTGCTCTTTGCCGCTGTATCGCGCGCCTCGCGACCCGATCGGAAGGTGGTCTTCGCCCTGCTCGTGCCTGGCGCGCTCTCAGCCGCGGCGCGCCTCTCTTTGAAGCAGCCCTGCAGGGGTACTCTTCTTCGTCATTTCGGATAGGGACAGTATAGCGCCGCCCCGGGCAAAAGTCAAGAGATATTCTTCTCCTGTTTGCTCAGCTGCGTGGTATACAGCTCATGGTACGCGCCGCCCCGGGCGAGCAGCTCCTCGTGCGTGCCGCGCTCCACGATTTCGCCGTGCTCGATCACCAGGATCATGTCCGCCTGACGGATCGTCGAGAGCCTGTGGGCGATGACAAACGAGGTCGTGTGCTCCATCAGCGTCTTCGTCGCCTGCTGGATGAGCTGCTCGGTCTCCGTATCGACGGAGCTTGTCGCCTCGTCGAGCACGAAGATCGCGGGCCGGGCGATGATCGCGCGCGCAAAGGAGATCAGCTGCTTTTCGCCGGTGGAGAGCTTGTCGCCGCACTCGCCCACGTCCGTGTCGTAGCCGCCTGGCAGCTTCGCCGCGATCCTGTCGGCGTTCACCGCGCGGGCCGCCTCCTCCACCTCCGCGTCCGTCGCCTCCGGCCGGCCGTAGCGGATGTTCTCGCGGATGGTGCCGGAGAACAGGTGCGGCTCCTGGAGCACATAGCCGATGTGGCTGTGCAGCCAGAGCTGGCTGCGCTCCTGCACGTCGCGCCCGTCGATCAGCACGCGGCCGCCCGTCGGCTCAAAGAAGCGGCACACCAGATTCACCATCGTGCTCTTGCCCGCGCCCGTCTCGCCGACCAGGGCCACCGTGCCGCCCGCCGGCACATGCACGCTGACGTGCGAGAGCACCTCCTCGCCGCCCTCGGTGTAGTGGAAGGAAACGTCGTCAAACTCCACCTCGCCGCGCATGTCCTCCCAGTTTTCGCGCTTCGGTGCAAAGCAGTCGCCGTATTTCTCCAGCACCTCCGGCCTGTCCACCACCGTCGGCTGCCTGGTCATGAGATCGGCCACGCGCTCCACGTTCGCCTGCAGGGAAACCATGCCCGAAATGAACGTCGCCGTCTGCCGGAAGAGCTGGAACAGGCTCAGCGCGTACGTCATGAACGCGCTCAGCACGCCCAGGCTCAGCCTGCCGCCCAGCACCAGATTGCCGCCCAGGCCCAGCGTGGCGCTGGCCGCCAGCGTGCCGCACAGCACGATCAGCGGCACATAGATCGCGCGCATGCGTCCGTGCGCGATGCCGGCCCGGGCCGACTTCGCCGTGACCTCCTCAAACTCGCGGCAGAGCCTGTCCTCCAGCGCCAGCGTCTTGCTCGTCTTCGCGCCCATGATGCCCTCGTTGTAGCCGCTGGTGATGCGCGAATGCTGCGCGCGCACCTCGCGGTTCAGTGCGATCAGCCGCCTTTGGAAGTACACCGTAAAGCCCGCGACGAGGGGCGCCAGCACGATCATCGTCAGCGCCAGCCGCGCGTCGAGCATCAGCAGCACGGTATACACGCCGGGGATGTACGCCAGCGCCCAGAGGATGTTCGGGAACGTCCAGGCCGTTGCCTCCGCGATCTTCGCCGTGTCGCTCATCACGCGCGACAGGCTGTGGCCCGCGCTGGTCACGTTGTAGTAATCAAGGCTCAGCTTCTGCAGGTTGACGAAGCACGCTTCCTTGAGATCGCGTCCTGCGCACATCTCCACCGTCATGCAGCTTTTGAAATACGCCACCAGCAGCACGATCTCCACCGCCATCAGCGCGACATACTGTCCGAGATAACCGCCGAAGCCCTCCAGCGTGCCGGCCACGATGAAGCGATCCACCGCGCGGCTTTGCAGCAGCGGATACAGCAGGTCGATGATCGCCAGCAGGACGTTGGTGACGATGATCACGGCCAGCGGCCACTTGTAGCGCATCACGATGGGGAGCAGCTGCTTCCACGGGGCCAGGGAAAAGCTCGCCTTCTTCTGCCTGCTCATGGCTGCGCCTCCTCTCCCATGGCCGCCTGCATCGCGGCCGCCCGCGCAAACGCGCCGCCCTGCGCGAGCAGCTCGTCCGGCGTGCCCACCTCGACGATCCGTCCGTCCTCCAGCACGATGATCCGGTCTGCCTGCATCAGCGTCGCCACGCGGTGCGCAATCAGGATCAGCGTCGCGCCGCCCGCCGCCTGCCGCAGCCGGGTGCGGATAGCCTCGTCTGTCTTCGCGTCCACCGCGGAGAGCGCGTCGTCAAACACCATCACCGGCGAGCCGGACAGCAGTGTGCGCGCGATCGCCGTGCGCTGCTTCTGTCCGCCGGAGAGCGTC